>FOPE01000007.1 GCA_900113385.1 Lachnospiraceae bacterium C7 | reverse complement strand
TATCCACAAACAAATGTAACTTCTCCATCATATCTGGAGCGAACCTGCTCCATGTATTTAAGAACAAGTTTGTAATCTGATGGTATTGTCTGCTTATATTCAACCTTATCTGTTTCGTAACTGTAACAACAAAGTGTGTACTGTTCCTTATGGACATCCATCCCAACATAAACTATACTATTCATATGTGACCTCCTATTGTATGCGGTAATCCCTGTTACCTGATATTGTTTTTTCAATTAATATCTTACAGGTAAATCCACGAATCTACAATTGTGAGGTCACTTCATATTGTCTCTGTATAACCATAAACTTCTGCATTTTCATATACTTCAGTATCACCACCAACAAACGCATTTTCATATACTTTTGCATTTCCATATACTTTTGCATTTCCTTCAATCCATACATTACCATATATTTGTGCTTCTCCATACACCTGTGCTTCTTCTGAAATAGAAGCATAATCATATATCCTTGCATTTCCTCTTACGCTCGAATCTAATGAAACTAGTGCATTTCCATATATTTGTGCATTTTCTGACACCTTCGCATCAGAATCTACAATTGCCCAATCATAGACATTAACATTTCCCAATATTTGTGCGTCATCACTAATAAATGCATTTCCATATACCTTAGCATTATCTTTTATTTGGACGTTTTCACAAATATGTGCTTCCTCAAATACTCTTGCAGAATTCCAAACCCCTGCATTACCAAACACTTCTGCGTCACCATATACACATGCTTCATCAAATACCCACGATTTATCATCTTTTCCTAAATTATCGTAACTTTCTACGAAACCACCTAAAGCTTTTTTCTTTATAATTCCATCATCTCTTTCAATAGTTCTAAGTGCTTTAATTCTATGAAGCACATGACCATCTACAACTTTTGTTTCTTCCGTCAATGTAAACTTTTTATTTTCTTGATTTATTTTATCTATAGAACTATATTTTTGTTTTTCTAATGTACTACTGCCAAAAACACTTTTTATTTTTTGTAACAAACTCATTTTTTTATTCTCCTTTTAATGCATTCTTAATTATAATATCTATAATAGCACTCATACAACTTTTGTCTAGCTTTTTATGTTTTACACTCCTTGCGCACTCAACTTAGTTGCACTACCATAAAAAAACAACACAGCCATCTCATGATGATGGTTGTGTTGTTAAAAGAAATAATTTCTGTTGAATACATTTTTGCATTCTAAATTTTTAAAACCCTAATTTTTGATTTATATAAAACTATGATTCAAAGTATTTTTGAACGAATTTCTCACTCATTTTATTGTAATCATCAACTACATTCTTATCTGAAGTAAGTATAACTTGATCTTTCAAATCCCTATATTTATATTCCACATTATATATTTTTTTCTTACTCAATTTAACGACTTTTTGTTCTTTTGAGGCAGAATATACTGAATAATAATTCGTACTATACATATAAGTCTTCTTTTCTTCTTCTGATTTTTTGTAACCTTTTATAGTTTTTAGACTATTTAAGCATAAATAATATTCCTTGCCAGTGTCTAAATAATTATATTTGGCATTTGTCATAATACTATCATCTACCATAGATAAATTAATCATTTCATAAATATAAATATCATCACCTTTTTTAATATTCCTTCCATCTGATTTTATGATTTTCTCTACTTTTACTTTTGTTTTTATATCAGCATCTTCTATAATCTTTTCATCACTTATCTTAACCTTAACTATCAAATCTGATTTGTTAGCTACATCGTCTATTGTTTTCACATTAGAGTTTAATAATTCTTCATCAATATCTCCGCATGACATTCTAAACTCGTTAATATTCTTAACTTTTGATAATTCCTTTATATTTTTAAATCCAGTATAACTATTTCTGACTACTACACCTACTATCATCAAAAGAAATATTATAATAGCAATAATTCCAAAAAATCTTTTAGTTCCTCGTGCCATTACTATTCTCCTTTCGAATCATTCTCAACAACATCGACTATTTTTCCTGATTCCATTTTAATTTTCACATCAGAAAGAATATCAATATCTTCTTTGTTATGACTAGAAATAATTATTAAAGCGTCTCTTTTTACCTCTTCTTTTATTATTTTTCTAAACATTTCGACGCCTTCTTCATCCAACGCATTGGTAGGCTCATCTAAAACAAGTAACTTTGGTTTTTCCATAACAGCCTGAGCTATCGCTAACCTTTGTCTCATTCCTAGTGAATATTTTGATACAGTTCTTTTATCCTTGTCATCTAACCCTACTTTGTTAATCATTTCACGGATTTCTTGTTCGCCAATAATATTTTTTATTTCTGCAAGCAACTTTAGATTTTCATATCCTGTTGAGTATGGGAAAAAACCAGGATTTTCAATCATTGCCCCAACACTTTGTGGAAAATCAATATCCTTTCCAATTTCGTCTTCATCTATCATAATTTTTCCTGAGTCTAAATTTATCAATCCTAATATACTTCTCATAAGCATGGTCTTTCCTGAGCCATTTCGTCCGTATATTCCGTAGACTTTTCCACTTTCAAACTCAAACGATACATTTTTTAAAACTTCATTACCTTTAATCTGTTTTTCTATATTTTCTACTTTAATCTTCATTTTTTTCTCCTACTACTCTAAAAGCTCATATTTCTTCAGTCTGTAAGCCGTCGCATAATACAATACAAAATTAATTACAATCATCAGCAAGATGCTGATAATATTTTCTTTCATAGAATTTAAGTAAACGTAATTACCTAAATTTAACGGAAACCATTTTGCAAAAATAATCCATTGTTTTCTTTCTTCATACAATGCTCCAACTATAACTAAAGGTGCCGTTGTTAATATTATATTTCCTAAATTGCAAACAACTTCTGATTTGAATAATACTAGCATATTTGAAATCATCGCTAACATAAATAGCTGAAGTGTATTAATAATCAATAACACCACAAGATTAATTACAGATATTTCTTTACTCTCTCTAGGTGCTATAAAAAAAATCAGCATAATAAGCATAACAAATAATTCATACAAAAAAATACTGATAAATATCTTTACCATATTTTTTTTCAAACACAATTCTCGATTATTCGTCCTTAAAAAAATATATAAAAAATTGTCTTTTAACTCACTTATATATTTATTTACAACCCATGAAAGAAATAAAATTATAGGAATAACTTTAAACATCACAAGGATTATATTAGAACTGCATTCTACACTGATTGATCCAAATAAAAAGTGTATTATTCTATCATTTTTGAATGAATTTAAATCTGAAAATAAATATCCTGAAAAAAGGACATTCATAACTGCCAACAAAAAAATTCTACCCAAAAATTGCTTATTTATCTTCGTATTCATTATTCCTTAACTCTCCATAACAGATCTAATTTTTTAGTCAAATATGTAGTCCCCTTAAATAGCAACAAAGTAACTATTAACATAATGACAATAGCTATTTCATGATATCCCCATATATAATGATAATTAACAAAAAAATTTCCTGCATTTAAAAAAATCGATATATCACTTAATATAATTCTATCGATAATACTAAATGGAAGAATACATATCAAAATTATGGATATTATAGCTAAAATATCATTATTAAATTTAAGTTTTATTGCTATAATAACAAAACTCAATGCATAAAAAGCTACAATATATGAAATAGTTGTAAATATAATATATATCACATCTATTATACTTCTATATTTTATGCACCCTACAAATGACAATATGCTAAAAGGCACAAGCAATAATAGTATATATTTTATAGTCACAATAAGATTCTCTTTATAAATATTTGAAAGCCACCTAGATCTACTTCCATAATTTAATAACTTTGAAAAATACATATTATTTTTGATATTTATGCATATCAGAATAGCATATAAAGGCAATAAAACTGAACAAATCATCAATTGATTATATACTTGCATAAAAATAATACATGTCATTTTTTTTGAATTTCTTCTAATATATTTAAATTCTAAAATCAATAACATAACTTCAATGCAAACAGTTAATACCCATAATAAATTAGTTTTTTTAAATTTTCCCATAATATTTTGCCCCTATTTCTGTCATAAAAATTCCTGCTGCATATAATATCACCAGCAAAATAATGCCGTCACTTAAACTAGCAATATGTCCTTCTTCTAAAAGCAAAAAAATATTAATTGATTTTACTTTCAAAACTTGTCCTAATATAGATACCACCATTATTAAACCATATGAAAGTACCGAAACATGAGCGCCCTTCAATTTTCTTGTACATGGTAACATGCATAAACCATACGATAATAAAGCGAACCCTCCAGATAACAAACTGATAATTATCATATAAAATATGTTATATATATATGGATTTTGCACATACCAAAACCAAAATAAATAATTCGAATAATCAGTTTGCAGAAGCCTATATCTTGCGAAACCATATGAATTGCTACTATAATTCATTGGAAAAGCTATACAACATAGCACTTGATTAATTAATAATGCAGCAAAAACTGTTATTATAGTAATTAAAACAACCGCTGCTGCATTTCCTGTTATATATTTTCTTTTGTTCATCCTTAATAACGAAAAAAGTCCATTACCGTTTAAATCCGAGTTTTTTCTACATCCAGCACACATTGTTGTTGCAATCAATGGTATAACTGGTACAAACATCATTTTAGCCACTCTAGAACTTATTCCAATTATTAACGAATTTTCTGCTGAATTTCTAACCATAACATATGGAAACTTATAATTTACCATGCATGCTTGCAGAAAAGCAAGAATAACTAAAGCATACAATAATGCTACACTTATTTTAAATTCCCTTTGATTTATTTGATTTTTTATATGAAATTTTAAAGTTCTCATTTTTCTATTATCCCTCCTTATTTAATTAATATAATTTATTAAAACACTAAATAATAGAATTTACAATGACTTATTATGTACATTTTTGTTTTTTTTCAGTTTTTAATAGGTCTGTATATTTCACGCTTTTTAAAAAGAATCATCGTTTTAGTTTCTTGTTTTTTTAACTTTGTACAATAAAAGATGCTGTTAGTATGATTTAGTGGACACAAGACCAAGAATTAACAATATTCTCTTTTTAAAAATTCTGCAATTTTCTCATAAAGTTTTCCTTTACACATAAGAACTTCACTATTTTCTTTCCCCATTTCACAATATAGCTTACCCAATTCAGCCATAAAATAATGCAAATAATCATCTCTATATATTTCATTACACATTGTAATCCCCTTACGCAAAACAGATTCACTCATTTCATATTCACGTAATTTTCTAAAAAGTTTTCCTCTCAAATGGAAACTTAAGCACATATTTCTTCTTTCATTTCGAAGAAATCCACACTTATAATAGTCATCCAAATCTATAATTAATTGCTTTGTGTTTTCATAATCTCTTAATTCATACATTATTCTAGCAAGATCATCTAATAAATATATTTCTATTTTCGAATGATATTTTACTTCGAGTTTTTTCCCAAAAAAATAATTTGGTGATGATAGCTGAATAATTTTTTCAAGTCTACTGGCGTACTCTTTAAGGTTTATTTCATTTGTCTCATATTCAATAAATGCCTTACATCTTTCAATCATTTGTAACTCATCTATTGTAAATTCTGACTTCTTTAAAAATTCTTCCATATTTTTTTTTACATAATCTAAGTTTTCTAAATAAATACTATCATTTATTTTTTGAACTCTCATATTTATAAATTCATTCCCTCCATTTGGAATGTAAAACCGCCTTACGTCTTTTCCAAGTTTTCTCATAATTTCAAAAAATTTTGTATCTGACGGTATGACTTTTCCTGTTTCATATCTTGAAATTGTTTCAATTTCACAAATTCCATCAGCCAATTTTTTTTGAGATACTTTAACATAGTTTCTTTCTCTTTTTATAAATTCACTTTTATTATATTCCGGCATTTTCTATTTCCCTCATAACCTCGCATATTTCTATTTTTTTTAAAGATTGCTGATTTTCACTAAATTCAAGTTTGAATTTTTTTATATACATATCCAATTTTAGATAAAAAATATCTTTCTTCGAAATGCATCCTTGAATTTTTTTTAAATTCTTTATCACTTTTTTTTCATGATTTTTTTCAAATATATATTGGTATATTTCTATTAGATAATCTACACACATAATTACCTGATTTTTGGTAATCCTTTTTCTCTCAATTATACTTTCTAGCTTCTTTATAAGAGAATTAATATTGTTTTCTGATATTTTTGTCAAGTCAATACTATTGCTAATATAGAGTATTATTATTTTTAATTCTACATCTGTGAATAATTCATTATCTAAATTTTTCCAGCACTCCTCTATCGTTTTTTCTTTAGAAATCTTAAATAAATCATTTAAGACATTGTTACTACATTCTTCAGCCCTATTTATTTTTTTTAATTCATTTAACTGTCTAACCAACCTACTTTCATAACAATATTTTTCATCTGCTCCATATATAATTTCAGTTTCAAGCGTATCTACTCCTAACCTTTGTAACAAAGCTATCCCAACCATCTTTGTTGGATAACATTCCAAATTTTCATACTTTGCTAGCATTCTTCTATCACAAATACCCTTTGCTATTTTAGCAAAACTAACAGATTGTTCTTTTCTAGCTTGTCTTATTATTTCACCTAAATTGTCCATCACCGATGCCCTCCTTTTTAGTTCAGCCAATTTTTCAAAGTTATCTTTTTAACACTTTATCAATAAATTCATTATTAAGTAGAACCGACATTAAATTTGTGCTAATATTAGTCATAGGGACGAATTTCACTCCTTTAAGTTTTTTTGTTTGGTCACTTAAAATCTTAAACGAAGTTCGTTCCTTTTTCTATAATTAATTCTATTTACACAAGATATTTTACACTATCTACAAATAACCGCCTCTATGTAATATCTATTTAAGATTGAAATTGGCATATTTTTTTAATCACCCTGGAAACCAAACTTTATTCTATAGCCGTTCCCGTAGCTTTGTCAATGGGTTTAGGAAATGTTTTTGTATTGTTACCAAAAATGTTGACCAGTACACACAGTAAAAAAAAGAGCAGGGCTCCGTTACCCTGCTCTTATATATAATTCATATGAAAAGAAAAGTTTAATGTGTTAGTATTACAATTGATTTTGGTTTTGATTTTTTTGTTGCTTTGTTTATATTTTGTTTAATTTGTTTTATTCTTGTTTGTTTGATTGAGCTTGTATTTTTTGATTGAGTTTATTTAAATGAGCTAGTTAATATACATTGAATGAATTCGTTACTATTATTTATGTATATTATCTAAGGACGTCAACAGCTGCGCGTTCTATTGCCAATCCCTTTGTATAACGCTCAATGAATACGTTAAAGCCATCAACATCATTTTGATCTGGCTTAACTTCAAAGCCTGTGTCTCCTTTATATACTTCATCTTGTAAGTAATCTGCAAGAGACTGACCTTCTTTTTTGTTTATCATGTAGCCTGCAAGAAGTGCCATTCCCCAAGCTCCACCTTCACCTGCTGTTTCCATTACAGATACTGGTGTGTTAAGGGCTGCTGCAAGAATATTTTGACCAACGCCTTTTGTTCTGAAAAGACCGCCATGTCCATAAATCTTATCAGCTTTTACGCCTTCTTGTTTAAATAAGATATCTAAACCTGTCTTAAGTACACTAAGTGATGCATATAGGTTAGCTCTCATAAAGTTAGCTAATGTAAACTTGCTCTCTGGTGTTCTTACAAACAATGGTCTTCCTTCTTCAAAACCAGTAATGTGCTCACCTGAGAAGTAATTGTATGCAACAAGTTTTCCACAATCTGTGTCACCCTTCATTGCATTTCTGTATAGGTTTCCATATAAGTCATCCATGTTGATATCCATATTGAATAAATCAGCGAATTCCTTAAAAATGTTAACCCATGCATTTAAATCTGATGTACAGTTGTTGCAATGAGCCATTGCTACTAAATCACCTGATGGTGTTGTTACAAGATCGATTGCATCATATACTTTTGATAATTCTTTTTCAAGAACAACCATACCAAATACTGATGTACCTGCTGATACGTTACCAGTACGTGGACGTACACTATTTGTTGCAACCATACCAGTTCCTGCATCACCTTCAGCTGGTGCAACAGGAATTCCTGCTTGTAAATTACCTGTAACATCGAGTTTCTTTGCGCCTTCTTCTGTAAGGTGACCTGCTACTTCACCAGCAACAGCTACCTGTGGGAATACGTCGCGAAGTTTAACTGGATATCCTAACTCTGCTGCTTTAGCTTCAAATTTTGAAACCATTGCATCATTGTAGTCATGTGTGTTGATGTCAATTGGGAACATACCACTTGCTTCACCAACGCCAATGATTTTTTGTCCAGTTAACTGCCAGTTAATAAAACCAGCAAGTGTCAATACTGTTTTTACCTTGCTTACATGCTCTTCTTTGTTAAGCATTGCCTGGTAAAAATGAGCTATACTCCATCTTTGTGGAATGTGATAGTTCAAAAGCTCTGTTAATTCTTCAGAAGCTTTCTCAGTAATTGTATTTCTCCAAGTACGGAATGGTACTAAGAGATTGTCATTCTCATCAAATGCCATATAACCATGCATCATTGCTGAGAATCCAATTGCTCCAAGTGATTTAATATCACAAGAGAATTTATTTTTAACATCTTTCAATAAATCGCTATAGCAATCTTGTAAACCTGACCAAATTGCATCTAAGCTATATGTCCAGATGTTATCCACTAATTGATTTTCCCAAGTATGAGAACCACTTGCGATTGGTTCGTTGCTTGGTCCGATTAATTCTGCTTTGATACGTGTAGAACCGAACTCAATACCAAGTACGGCTTTTCCACTCTCAATATATGATTTATAGTCTGTACTCATATCCTTCGTTCTCCTTCGACCTACTTGTTATTAATATCTCTATCTGTTTTTCCACCTACGTACCTAGAACTAGTCTAAGCACGCAGATGGCGTTTTTTATAATTAAAAAATTATGGCAAGCATTTTTAATAGATTTGACAATTTTGAATGTTCATCAAAATTAATTTTAGCGATATACGATATTTCCTAATAATAAGTCTTTCTTGAAGTCGCGGATGTTTGTATCTTTGTCAATTACAACTGATTCGATACCCATCATATTTGCCCAATCAACCATCTGCTCTGTTGAAAGGTCATATGTAAATGCTGTATGGTGAGCTCCACCTGCAAGAATCCAAGCTTCTGCACCAACTTTAAGATTTGGTTGTGGTGTCCAGAAGTTAGTTGCTGTTGGAAGTTTTGGCATATCTTTTTCTGTCTTGTGACAATCAACTTCGTTGATGATAAGACGGAATCTGTTTCCAAGGTCGATAAGTGATGTAGCAATACCTTTTCCTTCTTTTGAAGTAAATACAAGTCTTGCTGGATCTTCTCTATCTCCCATTGAAAGTGGCTGACATTTAATTGAAATAGGGCCATCAGCGATTGAAGCACATACCTCAAGCATGTGTGACTGAAGAATTCCTTCTTTTCCTGGTACTAAGTTGTATGTGTAATCCTCTAACATTGATGTACCTTTAGCATCTTTTTTGCCAGCTGTCATAACTTTCATTAAACGAACCATAGCTGCTACTTTCCAGTCACCTTCTGCACCGAAACCATATCCTTTTTCTTCTAGTCTCTGAATTGCAAGACCTGGTAACTGCTGTAATGATCCTAAATCACCGAAGTGAGTTACAATTGCTTGGTAGTTTTTCTCATCTAAGAATCTTTCAAATCCTAATTCAATTTTAGCCTGTACTGCTACATGTTTTTTGAATTCTTCTGGATCTCTACCCTCTAATAAAATGTTATATTTATCATAGTATTCATCTACTAATGCGTTAGTATCTGACTGTGAAACTGCTTCTACTGCTTCAGCGATTTCATTTACTGGATAAGCATCAACTTCCCATCCAAATTTCTCTAATGCTTCTACTTTATCTCCTTCAGTAACTGCAACGTTTCTCATGTTGTCAGCAACTCTCATAACTCTGATATGGCTTGATTCAACAACACCAACTGCTGTTCTCATCCATGAACCGATTTTGTCCTGTACTTCTGGATCAGCCCAGAAACCTACAACAACTTTTCTTTCGATTCCCATACGTGTTACGATATGACCAAACTCTCTATCACCATGTGCTGACTGGTTTTCGTTCATGAAGTCCATGTCGATTGTGTCATATGGAAGTTCTTCATTGAACTGTGTATGTAAATGAAGTAATGGTTTTCTGTACTCTCTTAAACCTTGAATCCAAGATTTAGCTGGTGAGAATGTATGCATCCAAGTGATGATACCTGCACACTCATCATCATTGTTAGCTTCATTAAATGTTCTACGGATTAATTCACTTGTAATTAATGTTGGTTTCCAAATAACCTCAAATGGTAAACGACCTGATTCATTTAAAGCTGCTACCATTTTTTTAGAATGCTCTGCTACGTTTGCTAAGCACTCATCACCATATAAATCCTGAGAACCTGTACAGAACCAGAACTTGTAATTTTTCTTCTGTAATTTCATTGTTACTTCTCCTTCCAAAACCTTCTAATTATAAATTCCTTAACTTTACGATTATATAAAATGTATATTTTATAAATCATTTAAAACGCTATTTTATGCGCATTTGACGAATTTTATATTCTTCCTCGTCTTGATATTATTATATAACTTGTACATACCTATATACAAGTTGTTTTTTTAAAAGTTTTTTATCGGCTAAGCACGTTGATTTTACAGTGTTTTATTTCGTTTTATACTTGTACTTTTATGTTTTATAGTGTGTACAAGTTTAATTTTCATTTTAGATTTTTTTAAAAATCATTAATATTTTCATCATGTTTTACTATTGTTTTTTTATTTTTCTTAAAATATCATGGTAAAATTTAATTATTTTTAAAATGATATACAAAATAATTCCATCTTAGTTGTACAATTTAGTGTTTTATTTTAGTATTTTTATTTTAATGCTATTATTTTAATGTTTTATCCTTGTTGATTTTCTTACAATAACTTCTGGCTCCATAACTATATGAAGGTCTTCACTACTTATAGCTTCTTTCCGAATCAACTTCAACATAAGTTCTGCTGCATTTTGTCCTAACAACTCTTGAGGATGCGATACTGTTGTAATTGGAATAATATTATTTTTTGCTAACATTGAATTATCAAATCCCGTTACCGAAACATCTTTAGGTACATTTATTCCATGTACCTGGAAGGTTCTTATTACTTCTACAGCGATTTGATCGTTATAGCACACCACTGAATCTATTGCTACTTCTTTTCTAATTAATTCACTAATTGATTCTCTTGGTTTTATTTCTCGGTCTTCTGTGTGGAACCAAATTACTTTATCTGGATCATACAAAATGTCTGCTTCCTGCAAGGCTAAAACATAGCCTTTATGTCTGTTTTTGCCTTGTACATCATCTGCTTTAAAGATTCCGTATATATTTTTGCATCCTTGCGAAATCAAATATTTTGTTATTAAGTATCCACCTTTAATGTCATTCATAATAACACATGGTTTTTTTCTAAGTTCATCAAAATATCCCTGTATAAACACGTATGGTATGTCATACTCATCCATTTGTTCAAAAAGGCTTATATGCTTACAGTATATTTGGCTCTTACTCGGTTCTATAATCATTCCATCAATATCTTTAGATAAAAGTTCTTCTATGCATCGTGCCTCTGCAGTTGCTGAATTTCTTGTTGTTTTTAAAATTATGCTATATCCATTTTCTGTAAAAACACGATCAATTCCTTGAATAACTCTAGGGAAAATATAATCTGATAAATACGTTGTTACAATCGCAATATTTTTTGATGTTTTTGTATGACGAGCCAATTCTGAGACAAAGGTTCCTTTTCCATGCTCTGCGTGGACAAAACCTTCATCTGCTAATGCCTTAAGGGCTTTTCTTACAGTTTGTCTACTTATCCCATATTCATTTGCGAAGTCATTTTCTGAGGGTAATTTCATTCCTGCAGTGTATTTTTTTTGTTTTATTTTTATCTTGATGTCATCCATTAGTCTAAAATACTTTGGTTTGTTCATTGACTTTCCATCCTGTTCTGAGTATTATTTATTTTTTTTATTTTCCATGTACTCTTCCATTCCAGCGCCATGAACCGCTTCTATTTCCTTTTCTAATAAACGGGCTGATAATCTAAGAGCACCAAATTTCAAACATGTAAGTTGTACTAATCCATCTGATGAAGCTACAGTTATATTGTACTTGCTTTTTAAATTATTAACTGTTCGTTCTATAAATGTATCTGCTTTTTCGTCTTGCTTAGTATAAACTACGTCTATGCCGTGATATTTTACCTTTTTCCCTGGATTACCTTTTATTTTATAGGCGTCAAACACTACCATAATATCGCAATGTTTAAATCCTTGATAATCAGCTAATATATCTAGCAATTTATCCCTTGCTGAATCCATGTTTATATTAGCCAACTCCTTAAGATTTTTCCAATCAAAAATTATATTGTAACCATCAACTAATAGCAAACTACCTCTGTGATCTTTTTTGGGATAAATTGGATTACCATGTTTGTCGATTTTTACTTTTTGTGGTTTAGAAGAATTTTTATTTTCATCCTTATTTTTCTTGCCCCATTTTCGGTTTCCACTTGCTTTTTTTCGCTCGTAATCTAGCATGTCATCTTTGTTCATGCCAAATTCTCTTTGATATATTGACTGTAGTTCTGCATCCACTTCATAGCTATTCATTTTTTCTAATTTTCTTTTTTCTTCTTTTCTCTTGCTAAGGGCAGTAAATGCTTGGACGTCAAAATTTTCTAATTCATCCTCATATCCTGAATAATCAAGCTGTCCGCCTTTATAAACATAATCTAAATGCATATAATTTTCTACTTCTGACCAAGGCACTACAAAGCCTGCTCCATGGGCACAAAAAACAGAATCAGCTGTATTTCTTAAGTCCATTTCTGGATTGTATGCACGTTTTGCAATTACTTCTTCTGGATTATGGCAGATATCATAGCCATCTAGATTAAGCATAATTTTTCCACGACCACTTGTATATTCATTCAAAATAGATTTATAGTTTGTCACTGTTGATACTGGGACCTTACCTGTTAACCTAGTCCATTCTTCTCCATTTATCTGTAAAAATTCTGGAGAATTATATTTTGCAAAATTTTGCTCCATATCAGAAAGTGCACGTCCTAAATTTTCTTTAGGCACTTCTATTTCAAACTTAAAATATGGCTCTAACAAAACATTTTGCGCTTTCATTAAACCATTTCTTATAGCACGATATGTAGCCTGTCTAAAATCTCCACCTTCTGTATGTTTTTGATGTGCTCTACCTGTCAAAATGGTTATTTTTACATCTGTTAAACCACTTCCTGTCAGCACTCCCTTATGCTCTTTTTCTTCTATATGGGTAGTTATTAAACGTTGCCAATTCAACTCTAAAATATCAGTACTACAGCTACTTGCCACTGTAACTCCACTACCTCTTTCACCTGGTTCTATAAGTAAATGAACCTCTGCATAATGTCTTAATGGTTCAAAATGCCCTACACCTTCTACTGGTTCAGCTACTGTTTCTTTATAAACTATGCTTCCTTCACCAAATGAAACATTTATATCAAATCTTTCTTTTACTAAATGGGTCAACACTTCTATTTGCACAGGTCCCATTAATTGAACATGTATTTCTTTAAGTTCTTCATTCCATACTACATTTAGCTTTGGATCTTCTTCTTCTAAGACTCTAAGATTTTGGAGCATCTGAGTTTTTGTAATATTGTCTGGGAAAAAAACTTGATAGTTAAGTACCGGCTCTAAAATTGTCTCTCTCTCATTTTTTTCAAAACCTAATCCCATTCCTGCTTGAGTCTTAGTTAATCCGATTACTGCACAAACAGTACCTGCTTCTACCATGTCAACAGCTTCAAATTTTTCGCCTGAATATATTCTTATTTGGTCGATTTTTTCTGCAATTGTTGCTATTTCATCTTTGACACTTTCTTCAGTGCTTTCTTTTTTTGACAAATCAGCATACTCTATTAAGTCCTTAACTTTAAGACTTCCTCCTGTAACTTTTAAAAAAGTAAGACGCTTTCCTGAATCGTCATGTCCTATTTTATAGATTTTAGCACCAAATTCTGACTGGTACTTAGGTTGAATAGTGTATTTTTCTATAATTGAATATAATTCTTCTACACCTTCCACCTTAAGGGCAGATCCAAATACACAAGGAAACACCTTCCTTTGGCTAATAACCGTTGCAATATCTTCAAGGCTTAATTCGCCTGATTCCATGTATGTATCTAATAACTGTTCATCACTTACTGCTATTTCTTCTTCAAAGTCATTAAGCTTGTCACTGTTTCCACTATTTTCTTCAAAAAGCACAGAAAAATCCACACATTCATTGGATAATCCACTTTTTAAGTCTTTTAAAACTTCTTCTTTATCTGCTCCAACTAAATCCATCTTGTTTACAAAGATGAAAGTTGGTACATTGTAATGTTTCAACAATTTCCATACTGTTCTTGTATGGCTTTGCACTTTATCGGTTCCAGAAATCACTAAAATTGCGTAGTCTAAAACCTCTAATGTTCTTTCCATTTCTGCTGAAAAATCTACGTGACCTGGAGTATCTAGTAGTGTTATATCCATTTCTTGAGTTTTTATTCTTGCTTGCTTTGAAAAAATTGTGATTCCTCTATCTCTTTCCATAGAGTCAGTATCTAGAAATGCATCTTTATGATCTACTCGTCCTAATTTTCTAATCTGTCCTGTTTTATATAATAATGCCTCTGATAGGGTTGTTTTTCCCGCATCAACATGAGCTAATATTCCTATATTTATTTTTTTCATTGATAATCACCTTTTTTAATATTCTCTTATTATTTTACATTTGATATAGAAATTTAGCAAATGTTATAGGTCTTTTTATAGCTTATCTTTTAAAATTTTCTTAACAAAAATTCCTATGATAGACAATGCCCAACCGATTAAAATTACAATAACAAAGGATTCTTTGAATTTTATAAATGATATAATTGTTGCAATTGCAAATGCAACCACTCCGTAGATTCCATCTATTCTTTTCTCTTTTTTATGATTGAAAATCAATTCAAAAACAGCCATAACACCTACATATACTAGAATTTCTGCTAAGCCTTTTATACTAAATTTATATATTACTTCTGACGCTATAATAGCACTTAGGAGTATCATTCCCATTTCTCCTAATGTTTTTAAAAAAATATTATTTTTCATCTGTCTAACCTCACAATGTCTTTATTTTAACGTTTCCGCCATGTGTTACATTATAGCATATTTTCTAATTTGTTTTATGCCATTTTTAACTTATACTAATTTTGCTCTTATTATCCTTATGGAGTTTTTTCCACAAATATAATATAATATTTAAAGCGTTATTTTTACGATTTAATTTTGAGGAGGTATACAATTTGAATAAAAAAGAAGTTTTAGAACTTAAACGTCGTTTCAAAAAAGATAAGGTGACATTTACAAGACTTTGTGGATGTTATGTAGACGCTAATAGAGAAAAAGTTTGCTCTTTTAGCAATAGATTTTTAAATTTAGAAGATGAAGAATTTCATAAATATCTAGAAATTGCCAATAAATGCCTATCTGGAAAGCTCGATAACAACCTTTTGAATTTAGAATTTCCTATTATAGAAGAGGAAGTTGGCGGTCGTCAGCAAATCCTTATGGCTCTTAGAGATAGTAACCTTGAAGATGAAGGCCTTATTGATAGCTTTTACGATCATGTCATTGATTCTTATGAGTATGCTGGCAACTATTTAATTTTACTTTTCAACGATGCCTACGATGTTATGACTAAAACCAAAGATAATATTGATTTAGATGAATCTGAGGAAGTATATAGATATATCCTTGTGGCAATATGTCCTGTTACCTTATCTAAGGCTGCTCTTGGATACAAGGAAAATGAAAATCGCATTGGTGCCCGTGATCGTGATTGGGTTGTAGGTGCTCCTGATAGTGCCCTTCTATTCCCTGCTTTCAATGACCGTAGCACTGATATTCATTCAACTTTATTTTATACAAAAAATGTTAAAGAACCTCATACTGAATTTGTTCAAAACGGTCTTGGCTGTAATGCAAAACGTACAGCAACTGAGCAAAAGATTGCGTTCCATTCTATTGTCCGTAATGTACTTGGACCTGAAGAAGAAAGCACTGACGGAACACTTTTAAACATTCAGCAAACCATTAGCGATATGATTGATGACTATGATTTACTCCATGAAAATGAGGAAGATCGTTTTATTCTCGATTCTAGTGCTGTGGAAAAGGCTCTTACTGAGTGTAATGTTGCTGAAGAAAAAGCTGACAGAATCATCAAGTCTGTTGAAGAAACTTTCGGTGATGATGTTCCTGTTGCAGAACACGTTGTTGACGAACGTGCTCTTGAAAAAAACATGGTAAATCTTGAAAAAATTGGACTTATTAACCAAGTTGATGACTTAAGCCAGCAACTCGAAGAAAAAGATAACCAAATCAAAAAACAGGAGGATGAATTACAAGAAAAAAACATTGAATTAACAGAAAAAATGGTTGAACTTTCTAAAACTGCTGAAGCACTTGATACTTATGAAAGTGAAGAGAAAAATTATGACGTAGTTCTTCATGTTAAACCTCAAAAGGCTTCTCAAATTACTTCTCAAAATATCAATGGCAAAAAATGTATTGTTATACCTATGGAAGATAATGAGAATGCTACAATAAATGGCGTAAATACTGATTTATAAATCGCCATTTAATGTTATAGTCTAATGCTATTGCTTGTATTATTGCTTAATATTATCGCTTAATATTATTACTTATTTTTTTGCTTAGTATATATCGCTTAGTATTATTTCTTAACACTTTATTTAATATACAAAAAAGCTCTAAGCCTTGTTTCTTAGTATTTAATATCTACTAAGGCAAGAATTAGAGCTTTTATTTTTCTTATATAATTATGCTTTATGGCACATATACGTTTGTATACACTTATATGCACGTTTGCATACACTTATATTTATTCTTATAGGTTTTTATACATTTTTAAATTTTACATCTAATTTAGCACTTTTGTCTTTAACTGTATAAGGATTTCCAAGCTTTGTCGTATTGATTTCTGCCATAAGTTGGTTAAAAATCTTAAGGAACTCTTTTTCAACATCCTCAAATGGTTGAAATTCATAACTAGCATCGCCTAAAATCATCGGTTCTTGCGGTTGAGTTTCAATATCCATAAAATGTTTAAGTTCGTAATAGTAACAAGCATCATCAATTCCCTGAACCAAAACCGATGCCTCTCCCATTGGTACTTCACCTAAATATTTTTTATATACCATTCCTTGTATCTGATTTTCAATTTGTAAATACATTGTCATATATTTTTTTGCTCCCGATGAAACGTCTGAAATATATGCTTCACTTGCATCATGCAACAAACATGCTAAGCTTACTTCTGGCACATAGTGCCTTATCATAGCTTCTTTTGCACATTGGATACAATGCTGTCCCACTGAAAAAAACTCTGGATACTGTCCATTTGCTCGAACTATCATAGATAAAGCATGGGCTATATCCTCGATTTTTATATCTTCTGACTTCGGGTTCATAATATCAAACTGAATCTTTGAACATGTAGTTATACAATTTTTCATAGCATCTACCTCATACATCAACTTATTTAAATTCTTGCTACGATTTGTAAGTATACATAGCTTATATAGATTTTGCTACGACTTGTAGGTATACAACATAGCTTATATACATTTTGCTATGATTCAGGGGGTTATACTGTTGTAACAAAAAAATCATCCTATATATATTATCGTGCATATGTCTCTAAAAATAAGTCTACAACTTCTTCCTGCTGTTCCTTTGGCGAAATCTTTGCTTTGCCATCTGATTTTTGTTCTCCGTAATCAGCATAGCCCGCATGATTTCCACCTTCTATTTCATATTTAACTGCGTCTTTTGGTAAATTCTTGGCATTTTTCTTATAATGTTCTTTATTCAATACCTTATCATTTGAACCATATAAACTAAGAACTTTTACATTTGATTTTGAAAAATCCTTTGTGCCATATGCTGCCAAAAGCACTAAATTTGAAACCTTATCCGTGTGCTCAGCGGTATAATTTGCCGCCATTGCTCCACCCATTGAATGTCCCATCATAGTCCATTCTTTAATATTTTTGTTGGCTTTGTCCTTAATAATATCTGTAGCTGCATCCTTGTCAAAAATAGCCATTCGCATTGGCATTTTAACTAAGAACACTTCATAACCTGCTTCAGCAAAATCTGACATTAGTCTTGAATACGCTACTTCTTCTACTTTTGCTCCTGGATAAAATACTATTGCCTTAGTGGTTGCCTTTTTATTTGGTTTAAACAAATAGTACTCTTTTTCCTCTTTGACCGTTACGATTTTATTAGACATAAGCGATCTTTTTGCTATGCTTTTTGCCTTATAGTAATCATTAACATATAATACTCCACAAAAAATAATTGCAGCAAATACTATTGTTATAGCCATTATAACTGCCACTTTTTTTGTAGCATTATTTTTCTTTTTCTCTGTATTATTTTTCATGTTTTCTCTCAGATTTCATTTTATATTTTCTCTTAGTAGACATTACTTGTTTGCCTTAACTACAGCACTTACTACCAAGAAATAACTTCTGTTCCTGTCTCTGTTACAAGGACTTGAATCTCCCACTGTGCTGATGGAAGGCCATCTTCTGTGTATACTTCCCAGTCACCATTCTGGTAAATTTCTACACCGCCCATGTTAACCATTGGTTCGATTGTAAACATCATTCCTGGAACTAAAAGCATTTCTGTACCAGCTTTGCTATTATAGCCTACCCATGGCTCCTCGTGGAATTCATTTCCTACTCCATGTCCACCAATTTCACGAACTACTGTGTAGCCATTCGCATATGCGTGATCATGTACTGCTTGTCCCATGTCTCCTAAAAAGCCCCATGGTTTTGTTGCTTCAAGACCTTTTTGAACACATTCTTTAGTTACTTCTACTAATTTTCTTTTTTCTGGACTTACATCTCCAATGCAAAACATTCTTGATGAATCAGAATAATATCCGTGTAAAATTGTTGAACAATCAACATTAACAATATCTCCTGACTTTAAAATCACATCTTCTGAAGGGAATCCATGACATACTTGATCATTAACTGATGTACATACACTGTATGGATATCCCTCATAATTAAGGTCTGCTGGGATACCTCCCATTGATGTTGTAATATCATAAACCCATTTGTCTATTTGCGCTGTTGAAATGCCTTCTTTAATGTGCTCTTCGATATAGTCAAGAACTGCCACATTAATTTTCGCACTTTCTTTTATTTTTTCAATTTCTTCTGGTGTCTTAATTAAATCTCTTGAAGGTACGATATGTCCTTCTCTTTCAAATTTTTCAATTTTAGCATCAAAAGCCTCGTGACATTGCTTGTATTTTCTTCCACTTCCACACCAACATGGATCATTTCTACCTATTTTCATTTCATTCTCTTCTTTCCGATTGCACATCTCCTTAGTGGTCTAAGGTTATATTACCAAAGTCTAGCCTTTGCCACACATCCTTCGCAATCTTATAACTATTATTTTCTTTTAACAAATCTTTGTAACTATCTTGATCAAAGTCATATTCACCATGTTCAACTCCGTCAATTTCCTCGCAAAGCATTTGTTCCTTTTGGGCATAAGCCATCTTCTCCATTGTATCATAAATGTCTTTTTTTGAAACACCTAGTTTTTTATCTTTTTCCTCTTCTTTTAAATCATTCCAGAAATCTTCTTGATTATTCTTTAGTGTATCTTTTTCTAATTTTGTTAATTTAACATTATCTTTTAGAGCTTTTTGATAAAAAATCTCATCGTGTATTCCCATATTTATGGCAGCATTCCTTGCTGAATACTTTATGAAATAACCATTCATATGCAAATTCCAATATTTCGATGGTTTTTTAGAGTCGTATACTAATGCTTGTTTTTCTACTTCTCCCTCTTCATAAGCCACATAAAACGCAAAATTGCGCAAAGTTAGGCTTTTGCCATTAACTACTGCGCAAATCTTATCAACGTTCTTTGAATACGTCATCATTTTTTTATGACTGTAATTATTTTTTGAATAAATCAATAATATTATTACCGCAATAGATAAAACTGCGGTAATAACAAATCGATTCTTTTTATATGAAAACCTACTTACCTTAGTGAAAATCTTCATACAACCTCCATAATAAAGGTCTTTAAAATTAACTGCAAAGACCAGTAACTACTTGATTAATTACTTTTCCGTCCGCTTTGCCTTTTAACTCTGGCATAATGTTTTTCATAATCTGGCCTTTGTTCTTTGTTGCAAGAACATCAGCAAATTTTTCTTTAATAACTGCTTCAACTTCTTCAGCTGATAACATTTTTGGAGCAAACTCTTTGTATACTTCTAAACGAGCTTTATATTCTTCAAGTAAATCAGATCTGTCTGCAGGGCACTCAGCTACCTGCTCTTCAACAGTCTTCATTTCTTTCATAATAACTCTGTTAACAATCTCTTCTGAAATGTCATCTCTGTGTCCCTCATCGATGGCAACTTTCTTTGCTGCGGAAACTAAAGATGAAATAGCATTTTTACGTTGTTTATCTCTAGCTTTCATAGCAGCAATCATTTCTTTACGTAAATCTTCAAACTGCATTTTAAAAGCCTCCTATAATCTGTCTCTACAAGTTAGTACTACAATCTTCTTACTGCCAAAATTGGTTTGTAATTAACTGAGCAGTATGTAATACCTTTACTTGAATTTAAGGCACTAAGTAACTGTCCGTTACCAGCATAAATTCCAACGTGACCTGCGTAACATACAATATCACCTGGTTGCATGTTGTTAACGCTTACTGCTTGTCCTACACCTCTCATAGCTGCTGAGCTGTGTGGTAAGCCCTTACCGAAGTGAGCATATACACCCATTACAAATCCTGAACAGTCACATCCATTTGTAAGGCTTGTGCCGCCCCATTTGTATGGTCCACCAACAAACTGTGACGCATATCCAAGTACGCTACCTGAAACAGCTCCTGATGGATTAAAGTTACCATTACTTGCTCCTCCAGTTGCTCTACCTTGTCCTGCGCCTGCACCTGCACTTGTTCTACTATTCTTTCTTGAAGTAGTTGTTGTTCTAGCTGCTGCGCGATTGTTTGCTGTATTAGCTGCTGCTCTTTCAGCTGCAAGTTGCTGATTAATTAAAGCATTCTGTTCTGAAATAGTAGATGTGTATGTTGCTGCAAGCTGCTTTGCCTGTGCCATCTGTGCATCAAATGAACCTGACTGAGCTTTTAAGTTTTCTACCTTATCAGATAACTCTTTCTGCTGTTGGTCATATTCTGATTTAGATGCCTCTAAATCACTCATTTCATCCTGTAACTGATTTGATAAATCTTCTACTTTTTTAACAGCATCTTGATAAGCTGTAACTAATTTTCTATCTGTTTTATATACTGTTGAAACATACTCGATGTTATTTAACATTTCTGAGAAACTCTTTGAATCAAGAATAGCTGTCCAAATTGAATCAGATGCACTGTTTTCATACATGAATTCAATACGTTTTTTCATTGCATCGTATTGTTTCTTCTCATTATCTTTTGCAACATCAAGATCTTTCTTTGCTTTGTCGATCTCTCTTTGTTTGTCAGACATTTCAGTTTTAAGTGTCTGCTGTGCACTCATGATCTGAGCTAATTCCTGTGTAGACTTGTCAACCTGTGATTCTACTGCTGATTGTTGTTTTTGTAAATCTTCAAGTTTTTTGTTTACATCATTTAAATTCTTCTGAGCCTCTGCTTTTTTCTTTTTAGCATCTGTAGCATATACTTTCTGACTAAGTGTTCCATTTAACATTCCTGCTGCTGGTGTAGTAAATGCTAATGCACCAACCATCATGATTGAAACAACGCTCTTTTTATTCTTGCAAACTAAACTTGTAAATTTTCGTGTTTTCATTTTCTCCTCCAAATAATTATATAAGTTATTGGGCTTTACTTTTTTAAAAATACCCTAATCAATATTTATCTTTTATCTTTATATTACTATTGTTACACAAATGTTAAATTTTTTCCACTACTTTTTTCATTTTTTTGTAATATTTTTGAAGAAATCACCGACTGTTCACAGAATGTTCACCATTTATTCAATATTCCCTCGTTTTTTGCGAACACATTTTCTATTTTTTCAACATTTCTCAATATTTTTATCGACTTTACTTTTAACTTCTTTAATCTATTTTTAAATTTTCCTTAAGTTTTTTAACTCTAACTAAAAAAAAGATCCTCTAGCTTTTTGCCGAAGATCTTTCTACATTATTATTAATTATCCTTTTTTATCCTTTTTGATTCCATTGCAATCTTTTTGTAACATTTTAATCTTGAATTTTCGTATTTATTCCTATTATATGGTGTAATAATTTATCAGTGCCACCTTTCCATTTTGAAAATACACATTGTAATATTTCTTATCTTTCTTATATATTACCAACGCTAATGTTGAACCATCCACCTTGTAATCTTCACCAAACAATGCCCTATCTACATCTTCTTTGCTATCAGCTAACTTAATTAATCCCACTGGATTTTCCTTTAAATATGGTTCTTTATCATTGTATGGATTTATATATGATGCCAAAAAACTCATTACTTTACATTCTAATAGGCTTTTGTCTTTTTCTGAATCGTTGCCTACTTTAACGATATAAGATATCCCCTTATCATCGCATTTTTTGTTAGACACTCTAAAATTTATTGTTTCATTTGGATCTAATACAATTTTAAACATTCCCGAAGCTTCAAATGTTTCCCTTGTTTTTCCTGGTATTTCACCATATTTTTCTCCAACTTCTATTGAACACCCATCTATTTTAACGATATTTTCTGATACCTTTTCTATTCTTTCCTTTTTTTTTTTTTCATCTGAGTTATTGCTTTCTTGATTGTTTTTTCCCATCTTTATTTCATTATGTATATTTTTTTCCGGTTTACAATAACTGTCCACATTATTATTTTTTTCTTGAATAACTAGAGTAAAAATACAAACAGCAATTGCAATAAGTATTGTTATTATTAAAATTATACTCCACATAACTATATGTTTGTGTATCTTTTCATTCATCTGCTTTTATCATCTCCTTTTGCTAGAAAAAAGGGCAGAATTTATTATTCCTGCCCTCCAAAATCTAATTTTACTAGTACTATTCTACCATGATAGCATCCACTTTTCCCTCGCTAGAAAACGAAACAAAAACTTCGTTGTTGTTATCACTAACAAAAAAATCATCTAGATCATCGTTATAATCAACATCTGAATAATTTGCTTCTAAGATTTTTTTTGCTTTTTCTTTAGTGATTCCTGTCTGAAGTCCACCAAGATAATTAAATTCTTTACCCGAAACATTTTTTATTCCATTATCGAAAATCTTCACTTCGTATAAATCACACTCATCAAGTGAACAATTTTGTTCATTATTGTTTTTAAACAGCAATTCAATATCTATTTCGTCATTATTTTTGCTTTCCAACTCTATCAAATCACCTTGCTTAATCGAATTAATATCACAATCGTCTTCAGCATCACTAAGTTCTATTTTATCTTTTATGTTCTTAGGTAAATCTTTATACTTGCATCCTAATTTAACTTCAGTTCCATAGATAGTTACAGTTCCCTTATCACCTTTCAAACTTTTAGCCTTTTCGCTGCTATCTTCAGATTTCGAATATCCATTAGTATATGACTTTCTATACTTGCTATTTGATTTTCCTGTTGAATTTGCCACAATTGCAATTAATACGACAATTAATGCAATTACTAAAGCAGCCGCTACACCTATTGCAATAATGGCACCTTTTGATTTTTTGCTTTCATTTATTTGATTGTTATAGTTGTTATATGGATAATTTCCATTGCCATTTTGAAGGTTCCCTGGATTAGCATAATTATAATTTGCTCTAAACTGCTGTGGCTGACCTTGTCCTGGCATTGGCTGGCCCTGTCCTGGCATTGGTTGGCCCTGTCCTGGCATTGGTTGGCCTTGTCCTGGCATTGGCTGGCTCTGATTTGCGTTATTTCCAAAATGTATTGCACTTGATTGCTGGCCATAGTTTGGATCAAATCTATGTGCTTGATCCTGGCCTGAAACTGCCTGACCTTGTACATATTTACCTTGTTCTGGCTTAGACTGCTCCTGCTCTAACACTGATTGGCCTTGATTTACTTGCTGTTCTGGCATCTGCGCAGATTGCTCTGATGCAGATTGCTCTGACGCTTGTCCTAATGTTTGTTCTGATGAACTTACTTCTTTCTCGTTAACTTCAAATGTTCCACCATTTTGTTCTAATTCTTGTCTTTCCTTGTCCATATTGTCTCCTACTTTAAATACTCCTTGTTTTCTTCAAAAATTTAGTTAAAACTAATTTTGATTTATTCTAACATCAAAAATAAATATTAACAACCTATTACAATTTTTAATATTTATTTTTCAATGTCTTTTTTAATCTTTCCTACATAATAGTTTCACTTTTTTAATAAAACTATCATGTTAATTTTATCACTAAACTTGATTTGCAACAACTTTAAACCCTTATGTTGCAAAAATAGTACAACCAATAATTTTATGCAATAAAAAAGTCGCTACCCCCGTTCCGTAACGACCTTTCCCTATGAAACTATATGCCATTCGAATGCTAACTTCCCTGATTAGCATAATGTCATTCGAATGTCTTTTGTGATTATATCCTTATAACTAAATGATAATAGTTGTGGAGGATTAGATGCTTTCTTATCCTCAACTAAAACTGTGAAAACACTTGGATATGCTTTCTGAATAACCCCTTCTTGAATATCTACCTTGTTGCGACCACGATCTAACAAAATCATTACATGACTTCCACATTGTTGATGTACGGATGCGCGAACCTTGTTGATATCTGCTTGTTCCATATAATTTCCTCCTCTGCTTGAGCATATTAAACAATAACACAACATCAAGTTAATTTCAGTATAGCAAAGTGTTAAAATATTTGCAATAGTTTGAAAGTATCTATTTTTGTACAAATATTACAAAAATTTATTCCAAATTGTATTATACTACTAAATTGCGTACAAATTGTGTACATAATGGCTAATTTTTGCCTGTAGTGTAACCCCATTTTTTTGTGAACTTATTAATTTTTCACAAAATATAATTGTTAAAATTGACGGTATTGACTAAAATCTCCGAAATTTACCATTATATTTTCAACTTTTTTCTTTTTTTATTAATTCATAATTAATTTTTTTACTTAATTCCCACCCCTTATTTATTATATAAATTAATTAATTGCACATTACCTTATCACTTCTCTTGCATGTGTCGATAAAATTGCTATATAATGTAGTTTGTTATAATATTACGATTTTATTCGTACATTAAAACAGAATATTTTTAAGTGAGGTTTTTGATATGAGAACTTTTTTAGATGTACTTTTCGTAATCATTTTTTTGATAGTAAGTCTCCCTGTTATGGGCGTTGAATTTATTATATCTAAATTTAGTAAACATCACGCTGATATGATTCAGCTTCGATTTGTTCAATTTGGATTTAAATTCATCATGTTTTTATCAGGTGTACACCTTACTGTCGAAGGTCGCGAAAACATCCCTCAGGATAAAGCTGTTTTATACATTGGTAACCATCGAGGTTTTTTTGATGTTGTTGCAGCATATTCTCAGTGCCCAAATCCTACAGGTTTTATCGCCAAAAAGAGCATTGGAAAAATACCAGTTTTATCTCTTTTAATGCGTCGAATCTACTGTTTATTAATCGATAGATCCGATATTCGTCAAAACATGAAGGTTATACTTACAGCCATTGAATATGCTAAATCAGACGTATCTATTTGCATTTTTCCTGAAGGAACTCGCAATAAGGATGCTGATGTAACTAAAACATTGCCATTTAAAGAAGGTAGTTTTAAAATAGCCCAAAAAGCTAAATGCCCTGTAGTTCCTATGGCTATTATGGGTGCAGACGAAGTTTTAGAGAACCATTTTCCATGGGTTAAACGTACAAATATGACTATTAAATATGGTACACCTTTTTATATAGAAGATTTGCCTAAAGAGAATCAGAAAAAAGCTGGTGCATACACTCAGGCTATCATTGAAGATATGCTAAAAGATCTAGCCACTAGGAATTCTGAAAAATAATTAATAAATCAAAATATTAAATCAAATATTAAATAACAATTTTATTTTTAAAATTTAAGACGCCCCTTTGTCTTTATCATTTTTATGAATTGATGAGACAAATGAGGCGTTTTTGTTTTATTTTTTAACTTTGTTCTTTAAGTTTATTCCTTTAGCTTTGTTCTTTTTTTATCCTAATTTTTTAAAATAAACAGTTATCTTTATCCTTTTACCGCTCCAGATAAACCATCTACGTAGTATCTTTGCATGATTATAAACAATATAGAAATTGGTATTGATACAAGTACTGCTGCTGCTGCCCATGGTGTGTACCATTTATAAATAAATTCTCTTTCTAGCATATTATATAAGCCTAATGAAACTGTCCAATACTCATCTTTTGCACCTACGATTACTTTTACAAATACGAAATCTAACCATGGTGCTAGGAATGATGTTAAAACCGTGTACACTATAATTGGTTGCGATAATGGACATATTATCTTATAAAACACCTGAAACTGTGTACACCCATCTAATATTGCTGCTTCTGTAAGTGATTTTGGCACTGTGTCAAAAAATCCCTTGGCTATATAAAATCCCGTTCCTGATCCTGCCGAGTAAATCAATACAAGTGCTACTCTAAGCATATTTCCTTCTGTTAAACCAAATGCTTTTAAAATGAAATAAACTGCTACCATTGACATAAATGCTGGGAATAATCCAAGAATCATTGCCAAATTCATAAATGGTTTTCTAAGTTTAAATCTAAGTCTAGACATACAATATGATGTACTAAGCACAAATATTGTTGATACCAAGCATGAAAAAATGGATATAATAAGCGTATTTAAAAACATACGTGGAAAATTAATCATTCCTGTATCTGTAAATAATTTGATGTAGTTATCAAATGTAAGTTGTTTTGGGAAGAAGTATGAAGTATATGCTCCTCTTTCCTTTCTAAAACTTGTCATGATTACCCAAAATATTGGGAATAACCATATTATTGCTAGTATTGCTAAAATAACATGTACTATTACATTATTAACAATTTTTCTTCCTTTTCCTTTATTCATTATTGGAATCCCTCCTCATCTTTATAAGAAGCTGTGTTGCGGTATGTAACAAGTGCAACAATAGATAATACAATAAATGTTAGGATACCAATTACAGCGCCTAGGTTATAGTATTGGTATTTTACCGTTAAATTATATAACCACGTTACTAGCAAGTCTGTTTTACCTGCTGTTCTTCCAACTGGTGTTGGCTGGCCTGCACTAAGTAAGAAGATTACGTTAAAGTTATTGATGTTTCCTGTAAATTGTGTAATTACATATGGTCCCATAATAAACATAATATATGGTAATGTAATTTTAAAATAAATCTGTACTGGATTTGCTCCGTCAATTTTTGCAGCCTCATATAATTCTACTGGTACATTTTGAAGTACACCTGTTATTTGAAGCATTGTATATGGAATACCTATCCAACAGTTTATTAAAATTACGGATACTCTTGCCCAAGTTGCATTTGTCCAAAATGGCAATGCTTTATTAATTATTCCTGCGTTTACTAATAAATTGTTGATTGCACCTTCTGGTTGAAGCATTGTTCTCATAATAAGTAATGATACAAATTGTGGAACTGCAATTGAAAGTACAAAGCAAAAACGCCAAAATGCTTTTCCTTTTGTTTCTTTTCTATTAATTACAATTGCTAAAATCATTCCTAAGAAAAAGTTAAGGAATGTAGCAAAGAAAGCCCAAATTAATGTCCAGCCTAATACTGGCCAGAATGTTTTTCCTAGTTTTCCACCTATTCCTAGTACGGTTTTAAAGTTTTTAAGACCTACCCAATCAAATAGTACTAAATGCTCGCCTACAACTGAATAGTTTGTAAACGCCATGGCTATCATAAATAGCAATGGTAAAATTGTAAAAATCAAAATTCCTGTAAATGGTAAGAACATTAATGTTCTATGTAAGTTTTTATCAAATAAATCATAAACTTCTTCTCTGAAATTTGGAATGTGCGCATTTTCTTCTTTCATGCATTGTGTCATGTACGCACTTTTAAGATTTTCTAACCAAAAATAGATAAATAATACTGTAATTGCAATTGTTACAACTCCATATAACAACAACAATACTGAATTATCTCCAGCTGAATACTCATAAACTTGAAGTTTTTCATTCCACACTTCTCCTTGTTTTTTCCAGCCTAATGATGGAAACATTTTAATATAATATAGTCCCTTTGTGGCCATAAAAATTATGTATCCAACTTCAATTGCCAAAAAAAGTAAACCTTTTACTATCTGTTTATTTGCCATATTTCCCAAGCCCATTACTAATGCTGAAAGCTTTGTAAAAATATTTCCCTTTGTTATTGCATTTTTAAATGTATATGGAGTAGCAAATTCAGATTTTTTCTTAGCTCTACTCATACCAAAACCTCCTGACAAGACTCTTTGTCTCATCTTATCTGATCACCCTTGTGTATTTTCTATATATCTTCTATATTTTTATATCTTGCTTTGCTTATATTCGATATTCATTACTTCGCCTATAGTTTTGCCTATATTTGTTATCTATTGTTTTTGTTTCTACACTATATTTATGATTTATGCCTGCAGCGAAGCACTTTCTTCGCCACAGACACAAATTTTACTGTTTTACTAACTCATTTATAACTCAATCTTTTTAAACTTTTACTTATTTTACTACGGAAGTATTAATCTGTTTGTTAAATGCTTCTGTTTTTTCTACATAGTTTGCTTCTGTCATTGGTTCATCACCTTGGCCTGCAATTTCTTTACCAAGTGCTTTTGCTGCATCCCAGAAGTTCTGCATACCAAAGATTGGCTGACAAATTGATGTGTTTTCAGCTACTTTTGCTAATGCATCACAAGCTACGTTTGCTTTTACTTCATCTGTTCCTGTAAGGTTTTTATTAACTGGTGCTTGCTGTCTTAGATCAAAATGATCTTTTTGTGCTTTTTCACTTCCTAAATATTTTGCAAGTGCTACTGCAATATCCTGTCTTTTACATGTTGGGTTTACACCAATTGCTTTTGAACCAAGGAATGATTTCATTTGTTTTTCTTGGCCATCAATTTTAATTGTTGGTAACTGTGCTGTTCCTACATTTTCTTCACCAATTGCTTCGCAAACTGCACCATAGTTCCAGTTTCCATCAAAGAATGCATTTACAGAGCCATCTTTCATTCCTGAAAGGCCTTGTGAACCATCATCTGTTGTATCTGGTTTAAAGTTTTCATTTTTCATGAGTCCCATTAAATATTTTGTAACTGGGGCTGCTTTTTTCTCTGAGAAATCAATTTTGGCTTTTTCATCTGTTCCATCTCCATAGAATGTACAATCATTAGCTGTATAGAATGCAGCTAAGTACCAGCCATTAGAAATTGGGAAAGATACTTTTCCCTTTGTTAACATTGTATCAAGATTCTTTACATCATCTTCTGAGAAAACTCTCTTATCATAGTACATAAACCATGAATTTGATGTATATGGTACACCATAAATTTCTCCGTTGTATGTTACTGTATTGACGATTGTTTTTGCATTGCTGTCTTTAACATATTTTGCTGTATCTCCACCAAGTTTAGAAATAGCATTTGCTTTTACTAAATCTGTAATTTGATCATTTGCAAACATATAAACATCTGCTGCGCCATCTACATCTTTTACGATTGTATCTTTTGCATCACCTTCTGAGCATTTCTGATATTTAAAATTAATTTTCCATTCTGGGTGTTCTTTTGCGAATGCCTTACATTCTTTCTGTAACCACTGACCACTTTCTTTTGCTTGATCTTCTGTTGGTCCCATTACAGTTAATGTAACTGCGCCATCTTTACTTTCTCCTTTAGATTCTGAAGAACTGCCTTCTGATGAGCATCCAGCGAACATAGATGCTGCCATTGTACCTGCTAATAATAATGGTAAAACTTTTCTTTTCATGATTTTTCCTCTCCTTTTCGTAAGAATAAACTTTTCTTTATATATAAAATGCAACTTGCACTTTATAATCGCTTTTATATAGCTAAATTAAGAACTCCTACTGTAAAAACCTTTGTTGTCCCCTATCTTCTATAGGTAATTGCAATATTTCTAATCCAGGCTCTTCTTTTTTCATTTAAATTTTCATGCCCTAAACGCCATCTCCAATTGTACCCCACTGTTGACGGTTCATTCATTCTTGCTTCATTACCTAATTTTAAAATATCTTGCATTTGAATTATTGCAAGACTGCCGACACTTTGATATGCGGCTCGTATAAGCGCATCTGGTATCTCATCCCTACATGAAATATTCAGATACTCATATAAATATGCTAACTCATAGTCTGTTTTGTCTCTGAAAAAACCAACTATTGTGTCATTATCATGGGTTCCTGCATAAACTGCCAAATCTGTATTTTGATAGTTATGTGGTAAATATTCGTTTGAAGTATCATCGTCAAAGGCAAACATTAAAACTTTTACGTCTAACCATCCTGATTTATTCAGCAATTTTTTAACTCCTGGTATTAAAGCTTTTCCACAATATGTATCAGCTATTATAGGAATATCCCCAACTTCTTTATTTACCATGTTGACAAATTTACGTCCTGGACCTTTTATCCACTTACCATCTTTTATATCACTTGTTGCATCTGGCAAGGCATAGTCTTTTACTATTCCCGAAAAATGATTAAACTTAATAACATCAAATAATGACGCTGAAAATCTAATTCTTTTTCTCCACCATTTGTAATCATCTTCATACATAAAATCCCAATCATATAAAGGTGATCCCCAAATCTGTCCATTTTTTGAATAGCTATCTGGGATAGATGCTGAAACCATCTCTGGTTTACCGTTTGCGTTAATCCTAAATTGTTCTGGATTCCACCATGCATCTACACTATCTAACGCTACATAATATGGAACATCTCCTATGATGTAAATTCCTCTCTGTTTCGCATATTTACTTAAGTTTGACCATTGTTTATAAAATTCGTATTGGCAAAACCTCCAATAACTAACGTTATTGTAATACTTTTTTCGGCACCTTTCAAGCGCAACCGGTTGTTTTTCTCTTATTTCTCTAGGCCACTCTATCCAAGCGTCATCGTTATAATTATGCTTTATTGCCATAAACAATGCATATGGTTCGAGCCATTCTTGGTTTTCCTCTACAAAGTATCTAAACTCATCATTATTTACATCAAATCTTTGAAAGGCTTGTTGTAAAATCTTGTACCTGTTTTCAAAGATTGCTTCGTAGTCTACTTTGTCATTTTCTCTTCCCCAGTTGTATTGTCGAATCTCCTCATTTGTCAGTAGTCCTTCTTCTACTAAATCCTCAAGATCTATCAAATACTGATTTCCTGCAAAAGCTGACACTGTCTGATAAGGGCTGTCTCCATATGATGTTGGTCCTATGGGAAGTATCTGCCAATATTTTTGTTTTAGATCTACAAGTAAATCTATAAACTTAAATGCTTCCTTTCCTAAAGTTCCTATTCCATAGGCGGAAGGAAGACTTGTGATTGGAAGTAATACTCCTGCTCCTCTTACTACCTTTTTTCCTTTCAAACTTTTCACCCCTGCGCTTCTAGTCGCATACTATTGTAAAAACTTCCAGCAAATATTTTATAATTTATTAATTATTTTATTACTTTTTCTTTATATTTGTTTTCGTGTTTTTTCGTATCTAAGTATATTTTAATTACTTTACCCCTAATTTGTCAATCATTTTGGTAAAAATAATGTTATTTTAGCGAACTTTTACATTTTTGCGCTATAATTTTTAGCAATTATCACAACAACTGTACACGCTTTTTTCGAAAATATTTTTTTTAGTAAAGTTGAATACTTTTTCGCCATACCATATAATATAATTATAGAATTTTTATTTAGGAGAAATTGTTATGACAACTATAAAAGATATTGCAAAACGTCTTGGTGTTTCTATCAGCACAGTCTCTAAAGGGCTAAATGGTGCTAGTGATATCAGTGACGAACTTAAACAAATGGTATTAGACACTGCTGTGGAAATGGGATACAGCACAAAGCGTTCAAGGAAAGAAAACTATCGTAAGCTCGCCATTTTTATCGAAAACATGGATTATCAAAGTATTGATGATTTTGGTTATGACATTGTTTTAGGCTTTAAACAGAACGCTTATCGCCACCACTATGATGTGGAAATCGTTCCAGTGACTTCTACCCTACAGGCTGAAGAAAAATATGATACATATCTTTTAAAGAAACAATATAGTGGCGCTTTTCTAGTAGGTTTTGCCTTACATGACGAATGGCTAAAGCAACTTGAAACAACTACGATGCCTACTGTTCTTCTAGACAACTTTATTTCTGAAAATCCTAACGTTTGCTATATAGGAACTGACAGTAATGAAGGCATTAGTATGGCTGTTAAGTATCTTCATAATCTTGGCCATGAAAATATTGCTTTTTTAAATGGTTCGCCTAATTCAAAGGTCTCTGACGATCGTCAAGATGCTTTTGAAAGAAGTATGGAAAATTGCGGCTTAACTCCTAAAAAAGAACTTATGGCTCACGGATACTACGTTGCAGAAAGTGCAAAATATCATGTTCCTGGATTTTTATCTTCAGGAGCTTCTGCAATTATTTGTGGTAATGACCTAATTGCATCCGGTGTAATTGACGAATGTAAATTAAGAGGTTTTAATGTACCAGAAGATATTAGCGTTATTGGTTTTGATGATATACCTTTAGCATCAACAACTGAACCTTCTCTTACAACTATACGCCAAGAAAGGAACGAGCTTGGTCGTTGTGCTTATGTGGCTCTAAATTCGTTAGTTCATCACATTCCTATTAGCACAACTACCCTTAGACCTAAGCTTATAATTCGTGACTCTTCTTGCCCATGTTCGAAAAAGAAATAACGTTTTTGTAACACAACTCAATATTGCATCAAAGGAGAAGTACCATGAACAACAGCTTTAGTAAAAAAAATCGAAATTTTAATGGTTTACAAAATTTAAAGTTTTTAAAAAAAGCTTTAATCTCCATTGCATTAGTATGTGTATTACTTACCACCCAAACTGGGTGTTCAAGTAGTATTACTGAATTTTTTGTCAGTGATGAAGAACTCCATAATTCTCCACGTTTTTGGGATTCTACCAACAAGGTGGCTAACACCTCTAACTTATATAGGTTAAATAATGAATTTTTTTCTGGTAAACCCTTTAACAATCTAGAGAAGTTAGGAGATAAAATTCTTCTTGTTGGTGAGGCACGCTACGATGATAAAAAAAAGTCTGCTCCAATGTATTCTTTTTCTTTATATAATCCTTGGGCTGACACTGTAGAAAGTTCTCTAAGTGCTAAGGATATTAACTGCACAGCATATAGTGTTGCTGACAACAACCTAATTTGCTTTAACAAAAAAGAAAAAATCATTAGTGTTTATAACAAGAAGTTGGACTTAATTTATCGCACCAAATATAAGGACCTTTTTGGAAAGGATGACCCATCTACTTTTTCTTATAAAATGGGGAAAAACGATTCTGTATTTTTTGCTTGTAATAGCGATGGTTTTGTTTATGAGTTGAATTTTTCTAAAAAAATTGTTGGAGGACATTTTCTTAAATCTTTTGTTAAAAATTCATCTTCTAGCAAACTTGCCGTAAAAAAATACCAGGCTCCTTTTAAAAATGCCACCTTAATTGGTTCTGACGCACAAAAAAATTCACTTTATATAAGTGGTGTAAGCACTTCAACTTACACTTACTCTTTTGGAATTTTTAACGAATCTTCACATAAGATTACTAACTCTTATGTTGGTTCTTCGAATTTTCAGGGTGACACAAATAACAATTATATTTTGTCAAAATTTGATTATTCCAACGGGTATTGGTCTATGACCTCTACCTCTGATGGTTCATGTAAATATTTTCACGCTACCGACTGTAACAATGCCTCTATTTATGATGGCAATAAAATTATGTTAAGACGTGATAGTGGCTACAACCCTGATAATGAAAGGCAATCTATAAGTTCAAATTTCACTGCCTATGATAAAGATGGACAATTAATTTCCTCTATTGACTTGTCTTTTGGCAATACAAAAAAAGGAGCTGAAAATTATCTTTCTCGTAACCAGATTTATCTTAAAGATTGCAATTGTTTTTTCATTTTAAACTATGACTTAAAAGGACACCCTGTCCTTTATGTATGGAAGCTAGATAATGCTGGGCAAAAACAAAACACTGAACCACTAACTTTCTACGATAATTTACTGGATTTACAAAATGCAAATGTGTCTGTATCTGGCAATCAGATTACTGCAATTAATGATTCGCACTCCTACAACTGGGATGATCTTGCTAGCGTCAGAAAACGTGCAAATGATTTAGAGAAAAAATATTCTATTAAGATTTATTTAGGCCCTGAGGTTCCTAATCAAGTCGATGTTTTTTCCATTGATCAAGATTTAGATGCCGACGAGGTTTCAGTTGCTTTAAACTCTTTAGAGGATATTCTTGGAGCTTATCCTACTAACTTTTTTAAGCAATTATGTTTTTCTGACATTCGTGGAATTCGTATATATTTAAGCGGTTCTATCCACGGAAAGCATAAAGGAACTATCTCTTCACCTAGTGGATTCGTTAATACTATTGATTCTTACTTAGTTATGGTGTTAGACGCTTCCTACAGTTGGGATTGGAGTTACACTGTTAATCACGAATTTTCACATATGATTGACAGAAAGTTAGACTTTAGATCCACTTTTGAACCTAACTCCGTTTACTCCGAGAAAAAATGGAATAGTTTCAATCCTGAAGGTTTTGAATATTTAAATAGCTATGAAAATTATGAAGACAATCCAGCTTATAGGAAAAATTCTAAATACTTTGTTGATAGCTATGGAACAACCTATGCTACAGAAGATAGAGCAGAGATTTTTGGAAATGCTGTTGAAAACTATCTAAATGGCAACAACAAAAGTCTTTTCAAAGAAGGTTCTCCTATTCGTGAAAAGTTTAAATACTACTGTGAATCTATTAGAGATGGATTTGACACTACTGGATGGCCAGATGTTACAGCCTGGGAGCAATGCATTAAATAATTAAGTTAGCATATAATAAATTTATTTATTAATTGAAGTTTTATTTATTCGTAATAATTTTTGTTTGCTAATTTATATTATTGATTTTTATCATTAATTTTTATCATTAATTTTTGTTTGCTCGTCTATATTTTATAAGCCAGAGTTACAACTATATTGTTTGTAGCTCTGGCTTTTTTATATAATAAAAAATACAAAAAAAAGATAGATGATAAATCATCTATCTTTCATGCCGGCGACCGGAATCGAACCGGTACTGTATCGCTACAACAGGATTTTAAGTCCTGCGCGTCTGCCAGTTCCGCCACGCCGGCACGGTATTTATATCTAACAAGAGATCTTTGACAAAACAATGGGCAGTGGTGGATTCGAACCACCGAAGCAATTTGCAGCAGATTTACAGTCTGTCCCCTTTGGCCACTCGGGAAACTGCCCATTCGGTCATCAAGATTTCTCCTGACAAGATAAGAGTATAGCACCTTTATTTATAAAATGCAAGTACTTTTTATATTTTTTTTATTTTTTTATTTGTTATCTTTTGTTTGCTTTTATTTTTTGTTTGAAGTTTGTTTGAAGTTTGTTTTATTTTTGTTTGATGTTTATTTGATCTTTGTTTTTAATTTTGGGCAAAAAAAAGACAGCTCTTATAACTGCTGCCTTTTTAGGAGAAGGTATTTTTACTATGGGGTATAGCAAAAACTATATATAATGTATTGGGGGGTTTTTACGTGTATTATAATACCATCTTATTGTCCGAAAGTGTCAACAAATATACGTTTTTTTAAAAGGGTTTTTTGTGCATATTTGCCACAGCTTTTCGAGTGTGTCAATAAAGTGTTTTTTAGCATTATTTTTTTATGCATATTAACGGAAAAAAAAATCCCTAGGTTATATTTATTAACCTAGGGACTCTATCAAGCTTGTTCTTTACGATAATTATTTATTATCTCCAGCTGTTAAATCTACATTTTTTCCAAGCATATCTGAATCATCATCTAAATCATTAGAATCATCTTTTTTACTTAAATTAACGTGCTGTTTTTCATTGCAATTAGCTAACTCTGCTTCTTTTTCCTTGATAGATTTTTCTATTTCTTCTTGATGTAATTTTTCTTCGTAAGTTCCATTTTCAATATCTTCAAGAGTTACGCTTTCATCAAAAAGGCCTTCGAATTCTGCTCTTGAAATTTTTTCTTTTTTCAATAGTAACTTAGCACTTTTCTCAAGTACATCTCTATTTTTCTCTACAAGTTCTTTAGCCTGTGTATGAGCTTTATCGATGATGCGTTTAACCTCATCATCAATTGCGGCTGCAACACCTTCACTGTAGCCTCTTGCATGTCCAATTTCTTTTCCAATAAATACTTCATCATCATCACTGTCGTAACAAATCAATCCAATATTGTCTGACATACCAAACTTAGTTACCATGGCTCTTGCCATCTTTGTAGCCTGTTTAATATCCTGTGATGCTCCTGTTGTAATATCATCGAAAATTAATTCTTCTGCCACACGTCCACCTAAATCTACTACGATTTCATTGAACATCTGACCTCTTGTATTAAACATCTCGTCTTTTTCTGGTAATGGCATTGTATAACCTGCTGCACCAGGACCAGTTGGTATAATTGATACAGAATATACAGGTCCTACATCTGGTAACACATGGAATAAAATCGCATGTCCTGACTCATGATAAGCTGTAATTCTCTTTTCCTTGTCTGAGATAACTCTACTATGTTTTTCAGCACCAATTCCAACTTTTACAAAAGCATGTTTAATATCATCTTGAACAATAAAAGCTCTATCATGTTTAGCTGCCACTATGGCTGCTTCATTAAGCAAGTTTTCAAGATCTGCACCTGTAAATCCTGCTGTAGTTTGAGCTATTTGTTTAAGTTCTACATTATCGCTAAGTGGTTTATTTTTTGCATGTACTTTTAGAATTTCCTCTCGACCACCTACATCTGGACGGCCTACGAATACTTTTCTATCAAAACGGCCTGGTCTCATAATGGCTGGATCTAGAATATCTACACGGTTTGTAGCTGCCATAACTATGATTCCTTCATTTACTCCAAAACCATCCATTTCAACAAGCATCTGGTTTAGAGTTTGCTCTCTTTCGTCATGTCCGCCACCCATTCCAGCGCCACGTCGTCTTGCTACTGCATCAATTTCGTCAATAAAAACTATACAAGGTGCATTTTTCTTTGCATCTTCAAATAAATCTCTTACTCTAGATGCACCTACACCAACAAACATCTCTACGAAATCAGAACCTGAAATACTAAAAAATGGTACGCCAGCTTCTCCTGCAATTGCTTTTGCAAGAAGAGTTTTACCAGTTCCAGGAGGGCCTACTAAAAGAACTCCTTTTGGAATTCTTGCACCAAGTCTTGTATATTTCTTTGGAGCTTTTAAGAAATCAACGATTTCTTCTAATTCTTCTTTTTCTTCTTTAAGTCCTGCAACATTTTTAAATGTTACGTGATTATTCTCTTCAGTCGATAGTTTTGCACGGCTTTTTCCAAAATTCATCATTTTTCCACCACTACTGCTACCTGCTGCACTTTGATTTGACATAACTGCAAATAATAAGAACATCATTGCACCAAAAATAATTAAATACGGTACAGTGCTTGCTATCCAATCATTTGATTGAACATTTGAAATATGATAATTTTTAAAATCATATTTTTCCATTTCTTTAATTTCTTTGTTCAAATCCGTAGTATAAAGAGTATTTTTATCTCCACTGCCATATGTAATATCTAGTCTACCTGTTGGTACTTCTTTATTTTGTACCACCACTATCTTTGATATAGTATGTTTTGAACTACTACTCTCCTTTTGTGTAGCATCAAGGTCTCTTATGAAGCTTGTTCTAGTGTATGAATTTGTAGCTGTGTTACCTGAAAGCCAATACCAAATTCCTACAACCGCTATAATTAATAAAATGTAAACTCCATATCCTCGAAATCGATTTGACGTTTTTTTATTCAATATGCTTCTCCCTTTCTATTTATTTTTCCTCTCAAATACAATCTTATATTTTTCGAAAATGCAAATTACTCTACATCCTCGATAACACCAATATATGGTAAATTACGATATCTTTGATCATAGTCTAAACCAAAACCTACAACAAATTTATCTGGAATAACAAATCCTGTATAATCAACATTTACATTTTCTACAACACGTCTATCCGGCTTATCTAAAAGTGTTGTAAGTGTTAATGTTTTTGGATTTCTGCTTTCGAAAAGGTGTAATAATCTACTTAATGTATTACCTGAATCAATAATATCTTCAACTATAATTACGTTTTCACCTTCTACTGATGATTCAAGATCTTTTTTAACATTAATGACACCTGAAGACTTTGTAGCTGCTCCATAACTTGATACTGTCATAAAATCTATAGTCATTGGAAGTTTAATTCTTTTTGCAAGTTCTGTTGTATAAAAAATTGAACCTCTTAAAATACATACTAAATATACTGACTCACCTTTAAATTTCTTTGTAATTTCTTCTCCAATCTCAGCAATACGTTTGTTTAATTCTTCCTCTGGTATTAATACTGAAATCTCATGCTTTGTTGTATCCATTTTGTTCTCCTCCGTTATAATGAATTTCAAGAATGTATTTGGTTTTTTCGGAAATCTTATAGGAAAAGTTAATTCTCATACCTATTATCCATATAATCTCCGAACCCTGTGCAAGCAACGGAATGTGGTCTCTTTTACTTGATTCAACTTTTTCATCGATAAAATATGATTTTAATTTTTTACGATGCATCTTTGCGTCACTTATAAAAAAATCTCCACTTCTGCGTCCACGAACTTCAAAACCTTTTTTAATCTTATCATAGTCTAGATACTTCGTGTACTTTTTTTTCTGAACTATTTGGGAATTGTTGGCATTCTTAATAACTGAAAGTTCCAAAAAGCCACCAAACTCCTCTAATGGTATTACTACTTTTTCACCGGGCTTTTTGTCTTTTAAACTTTCTAAAAATTCCAAGCTAACCCGATTATGATTTCCTATACCATTATAATCGACAATTTCCTTATCATATTTCATAGTTTTATCAGAAAAAAATTTAATTGTGTCATAGCTTCTTTTTGCAACGATACCATAAGGTAACATAATTTGCTTTCCTGATTGCTTCCTTGTTAACTCTAAAACATCTTCTGCATGTACTGTTGTAATATCTTTCTTTTTACCAGCCGTGTTAATTATGGCTTTTCTTATTACAGATTTTTGTATTGCATAATGATATTTTTCAAGTTTTTGAATGTTTAATATTATTGGCTTTTCTTCAACGCAATCTCTATAAGCAACATCTACCTGATCACTGAAAAAATCTCTAATTTCACTCATTTTTTCCGCTGTTTGATTTATATGAAATATTGCTTCTGAATTAATCTCTTGTAATTCTGGCAATATTTTCTTTCGTATTCGATTTCTACTATATTTTGTGTCAAAATTGGTAGCATCTGTGCAGAATTTTTGATTATTATCTTGCAAATATTTTTCTATTTGCCCTCTACTTACATTTAACAAAGGTCTTATTATATATAAACTGTCTTGAATTTTGCGCACAGAAACCATACCACACAAGCCGTCTATGCCTGTGCCTCGTGCCATTTGAAATAATATTGTCTCGGCATTATCTTCTAGATGATGCGCTATGGCAATCTTAACAGACGCCTCAGAAGCGCCTTGATCCTCTTTTGCCACTTTAAAGAATTGTTCATATCGCAAAGCTCTTGCAGCCTCTTCTTCTCCTAGACCGCTTTTCTCTGCATATTGTGGTACGTCTACATGACGCACAATACACTCGATGTCTAATTTTTGGCATAGTGATTCCACAAACCTTGCATCTGCCTGGCTTTCTTCACCTCTTATACCATGCTCGACATGTATAACCTTAAGGGAAAAATCTATCTTCTTTTGTAGTTCTTTTAAAATCAATAGTAAGGCTACAGAATCTGCTCCACCTGACACAGCTGCAAGAACTTTGTCTCCTTGGCTAACCATGTTGCCTTGCATTACATAATTTTCTACCTGGTTTATCATTTTTTGTCTTACTTACTTTCTTCCTTAAAGATAATCTCATTATCATTGGCTAATCCTAATTTAGATTTAGCTACGTCTTCAATGTATTCTTGAGATTTTGTGTATTTTTCATATTTCTTTATGTCTTTCTTTCTAGTCTTTTCTTCTTTTAGCTCTTTTTTAAGCGTTTGCTGCTCTTGAGCATAGGCTTCATTTTGTTTTTTTAAAGTATAAGTCTGGTATGACATAACCCCAACAAAAACTAAGGTTATAGCACCAGCTATCACTCCTGCTTTTAAACCCTTTGTTCGACGTTTTGTACTCATATTTTATACCCCTTATACGTATTCGAATAAATCTTTTGCCTGTTCTTTTTTTGTTGTGTCTTGAATATCTAAAACCCTTACCTTCACGCTCTTTTGGCCAAACATAATCTCTATTATGTCGCCTACTTTAACTTTGACTGAGGCTTTTGCTGGTTTGCCATTTACCATAACTCTACCTGCATCACATGCTTCATTGGCAACGGTACGTCTCTTAATTAAACGAGATACTTTTAAAAATTTATCTAAACGCATATTTAACCTCTTTCTCTTTTATCACTTCTATTGCTAATTAATGTTTTTAATTTTATTGATTACTACTTGAGAAATATCATAAATTAGAAAAAGTGGAACGCCACTATAGCGTCCCACCTATGATATTTCTATTCCAATTAAATCCAATTATTTGTTAAGCTGATCTTTTAAGCTCTTACCTGGTTTGAATTTAGGTGCTTTTGATGCTGGAATTTGGATTTCTTCTTTAGTCTGTGGATTTCTACCAACTCTAGCAGCTCTCTCAACAACTTCGAAAGTACCAAATCCTACTAATTGGATTTTTTCTCCTTTTTGTAACTCTTCAACAACAACTTCCTGAAATGCGCTTAAAGCTCCTTCAGCGTCTTTTTTTGATAAATCTGCTTTTTCAGCCATAGCTGCAACTAATTCTGCTTTGTTCATGTAATTTTCCTCCTCTGGATTCTTGTATTGTTTTATGAGTCCCTCTCCAAATCATCTACAAGAATATATATACTTGTTTTATATAGATTTGTCAAGAAAAAATTGCTTAATTCCTTTATTTCAAGCCATTTTCTAACTAATTTGCACTATTATTCAGCAAATTAGATAGGGTAGAAATATAATCTTTTAATTGATTTGTAGTCACTGAGTTTTTATTTGTATTAGTTCCACTTCCTGAGCTTGTTGAATTTGTTTTATTTTCCGATGTTTTATTATCGTTTCCATTCGCTGTACTTGTTGATTCACCATTATTTCCAGAGTTTCCACTTCCATTTGTTGTGATACTATTTGCCTCTGATGATTCTCTCGAGTTTCTTTGTGCTTCTACCTCACTATGATTCTTTGGTGTTGATGATGTCAAATCCCCAGAATCTTCCCCTGAAGATGAATTATTACTACCTTCGTTTGCCTTCTCCATATTAATTGTAATAGTTCCTTCCGGTGAATTTACATACAGTATTTTATTCATTGTTTTATAGCCATCTGCTATTATTTTTAGAGAATGGCGTCCATATTGAATGGAAACTGGATTAGCAAAATCAATTTGTTTCCCATCTATAAGTATCTTAGCCCCTACAACATCCGGTGCAAATAGCACTTTTCCATATGATGGACCGTTTCCTTTTAATTCATCTAAATTAACTTCTGTTGTCTGACCTCTTTTAATTTCGATTTTTTTGCTTCCTCCCCAACCATTGTTGGCTACAGCTAGTGTATATTCTCCTTCTGGAACGTCCATTACCATATTTGGAGTGATATTTACAAACGCCCTGTTATCTAGTTGCAAAAAGCTTCCTTCAAAAAGAGATGTATTTTTTAAAGATAAAGTTCCATGTCCCGTTGTAACAACTATCGACAATATTTCTTTACCTTTTCCTACAATTTCTAGTTCATCATCTTCCCCAATATCCTTTGGAGATATATTTTCATTTTCAGAAAAGACTTGTGTTTTCTTAGTATATCGATATTTTGTATCTCCAACTACTAATGTTTTTTTATCGGTATCTAACTCATATCTTTTTATGTCTGAATAGTCCCACACGTTTGGAGAAATCTGAATTTCTCCGACCTTGCCATCAGCTGTTATGCCTGAAATATTAACTATTTTTCCTGCTGATATTGAACCCATTGATGTATTTTTTCCATGTCTATTTAAAATTTTTGTGTCTAGGGAATAATAAAATTGATATTCTAAATCTTTTGTCTTGTTATATAATCTTATAATCTCATCTTCTGTATTAACTTCTATTACTACATAATCTGCTTTTCCATTTGTTTTCTCTTTATCTTTTTTCTTAGACTCTATTTCTGTATCTTCAACATCTTCCTCTTCTGTGTCATCGCTTGAATAGTACTGCGTTCCAAAAGAAATTTTCTGTGCGTTTGCTTTATCTCCGCAACTGCACAAAAGGCCTAGTGCCCCAACACATAAGGCACACCCTATAAACTTTTTCACCCAATTATCCCTTATTTTCATAATTTTACACCCCACTATGCATTAGGATTTTGACCTTTCCACTAATAAAACTTCTAAACTTATTTACTTTACATATTATTTTGTTTTTAACTAAACATTCTCTTTTTTTAACTTCTCTAATAAAACTTCCTTGTTATTTGCATTTGGATCTTCTAAAACTTCTAAGAACAATTTTTCAAGTAATTCTCCTATTTTCTTGCCTGGTTCTACTCCGGCTTTCAATAAATCATTACCGTTTACTGCAAGAGTTTTTCTCGAAACACATTGATTTTTTTTCATAATTTCATTATATGTGTCGGCATATTCTTCAATATACTTAAGTTTTTCTTCTCTTTTATATTCACTTTGTGCTAATGTATCTGCTTTTTTCACGGAAAAAAGACGTGGATAACAATCAATTCCATTTTCATAAATGGCAAATCTTACGTTTCTTTGGCTTATTTCCGGACGATGGTCATGTGCTTTTATAAGCATTACTACGTCATTTATTGTGGCGTTATCAAATTTTAATCGTTTCAAAATGCTTTTTGCCATTTTGGCGCCTTCTTCTTGGTGCCCATTAAAGTGGTCGTCACCTTTTTTATCAGTTATTTTACACACTGGCTTTGCAATATCATGTAATAGCATTGTTAATCTAAGCACTTTATCGTTTTGTATATTTTCCATTGCTTTTATAGTATGTTCACCTACTGTGTACATATGATGCTTACTGTTTTGTGTTGTTTCCATTAATTTATCAAATTCTGGTAAAAATTGTGCTGTTAAACCTAATTCATATGCATCCCTTATTTTTTCTGGATGATCTGATGTTAAAAGTTTTACCATTTCTACTTGAATTCGCTCTGCACTTACTTTCTTTATAGTTGGAGCTAATGCTTTTATGGCGGCTCTTGTTTCTTCTTCTATTTCAAAATTTAATTGAGCTGCAAATCTTACTGCTCTAAGCATTCTTAATGCATCTTCTGAAAATCGTTCCATAGGATTGCCTACACAACGAATAACGTGACGCTTTAAGTCTTTTTGCCCATCAAATAAATCAACCATACCATGTTCGTGATTATATGCCATGGCGTTAATTGTAAAGTCTCGTCTTTTTAAATCTTCAGCTAAATTAGATGTAAAAGTAACTTCCTTAGGATGGCGAGCATCTTCATATTCGCCATCTATTCTATAAGTAGTTACTTCATATCCGATATGTTGATCCATTACTGTTACTGTTCCATGCTGAATTCCTGTATCTATCGTATGAGGAAAAAGTGATTTTACTTGCATCGGTTGTGCCGAAGTTGTTATATCCCAGTCCTGAGGTGTTCTTCCTAACACTGTATCTCTTACACATCCACCTACTGCATAACCTTCGTATCCGTTTTCTTGCAATGTATTTATAATTTTTTCTACTGAAATTGGTAACTTAATATCCACTGTTTTCCTCCTATTTTTAGCACTTAACTATAGTTTTATAAGCCTATTTATTGTATTTTATGTTTTTTATTCTGTCAAGCAAGGCAAAATCTCTTGTCTACACTGTTTTGCTGCGTCATCTACTTTTAACTCTCCCGAAATAACTTTATTAGTATATTCAAAAACTATTCCAGCAATTTTATTGTTTATAACTACAGGCTTGTCAAATGTTTCTAAATAAGATAGCCATTCTTGCTCTTGGGATTTTGTCAACAAATTGTCTCCATTAATTATAAGATCAGCATCATCCATATATACTTCTGATAAAGTTTCATCATAATCTTCTTTTAGCTGTTTTTTTATCGCTAATCTGTTTACCGGAAATCCTCCAGTAATAAGACTTTGATTATTTTTTTGACAGAATTTCTCTATTATATTTTCAACTATTTCCTTATTTTGACCTGTTTTTGTTACTGCTATTCGCAATTCTGGTATATAACTTCGTTCTTTTAAAATACGTGAATCAAATTCTCTATTTTTTTCTATTTCCTCAATAATAAAAATATTACTTGCACCTTCTTTTCCGATGTTATACTTGGTACTATTATTTAAAAGGTGAGGTTCTGTTGTAGTTATCCAATGTTGTGAACTGACTTTTAACTCGTAAAGAGCTTTAACTTTTTCATCCCCGCATTTTGCTTTAATATCTCTCACAACTTCGGCTAACTTAAAGAAATCTTTGATAGTGTTGATGTCAGCATTTTTTTCTATGTGCTCCGCTGCGAAATTCCTATATGCTGCCTGCATTATATCATTTCTGTCTTCATCATGAATCACATAACCATCTTCATTATTAAGGGTTGCTAATGATGTAATTAATTCATTAATGTTTTTACTCTTACAACAATTTTTGTCTCCAACTTGCCAATCAAATGTAAAAGATAAAGGTATTTCATATTTCTTATTCTTGTTTTCTTTTAATATGTTAGAAAAAACATATTCTTTATTTGAAATTTTTTCTCCAAATTCCGAAATATTTTCAAATGCATTTTCTTTTTGCATCTCTTCAACTGGCATATCATCAACTAATACCATATCTGGACCTTTTCCTGATTTTATACGTTTCTTTAATTTTTTTATTGCCTGCTGCTCATTTTTAACACCTTTTTCTTCCATTCCTACTATATATTCTATGGCATATTCTTTATTAGTTGCATTATAGTTTTCTACTATATTTTCCATATCTAAGTTTCCGTGCAATGAATATAATTGTATTGCTGTTCTGTTTTCGCTTCTCTTATCTAATGATAAAAGCGAAATACTATTACCTGAAAATGTTTTATCCATTTTAGCTATATAGTTTTTGTCATCTATTTTTATGCATTCACTTATACTACTTCTTCCTGATCTTATTGATTCACTATTGATTGAACCTAGAAATGATTCTTTTCCATCAAAATATTTATACATTCCATTGGCTCCAACAATTGTTAATTTTTTATCGTCTTTATCTGCATTATCATCAACCATTGCTATATCCATGGCTTTTTCTATTCGTTTGCCATAATTTTCTAGCGCTTTTTTCATGTTCTTATCTAGTTGCTTTTTCTTTCCAGTTTTTACATCGTATTTTGTTAGCATTTCTTTATTAGAAATATTTAAGACATAAAGGTTTTCACCCTTTTCTACTATGTTTCCAATTAATGCTATTCCTTTTGGTTGGATAATTTTAATGTCAGTTGTAGTATCATCGTCTTTTTTCCTCTCTATACAAACCCCTTCATCCTGCAAACTTACATAATAAGGCTTGTTTTTTCCATAAACTACTTCTTCACCTTCATTTGCTTCTATATTTTTGTTTATTTTATTTTTCTTCTTCAAATCTATCTTATAAACAGTGTTATCATCTTCATTTGAAATATATACTTTTGATGCATCTGTTATACATGCACTGCTTACTGTTATATTTCCTATTTCTTTTTTCTCAACTTCTTTTTTCCATTTTCCACCATAATTAGTTGTTGAAAAAACCCCAACAAATTTTCTATTTTGATTTAGGCCGACTACATAAATTTTTTTATCTATATAATTAACTGCTTCACAACTTGCTACTTTCTTAGGCATAGGAATTTGTATTTCTGAAAATTGTTTTTGTGGTGTTTCCTTTTGAGATTTTATGTTACATCCTGTCATTCCTATTAAAGAAATTAACAATACCATAATGCAAATGATTCCACTTATACTTTTCTTTATGTTATTTTCTTTCACATTTTTACGATTTTTAGTGATTTTTACTAACATATTTCCTCCTAATTCTTTTTAATGCCATTATATTTCTCTTTCCCGCAAAAAATCCTCAGCAATTTAATTGCTGAGGATAGAATTCTGTCATTTTTGTTCTTTATAGATGCTCTACATATTCCTGAAAGACTTTATTCTGAGGTTTTACCTCAAAATGCATTCTTTTTTTTGTTGTTGGATGATTAAACGTGATTCTATATGAACATAATCCCGGTGTTCTAATTCCTTGCACCTTTCCTTTTCCATATTTTTGATCACCTAGTAGAGGACATCCCATATGTGCCATCTGTACACGAATCTGATGTTGTCTACCAGTTTTTAGTGATACATTTATTAATGCGCAGTTTCCTTTTATATAAACTACATTATACGCTAAAACCGCTTTCTTTGCATTTTTTCTTTCTTTACTTACAACTGATGTTGTATTTGTTTTATGATCTGTAACCAAATAGTTTGTAAGAGTTCCCATAGTACTTTCTGGGACTCCATCTGTTACTGCATAGTAATGTTTTCCTATTCCATGTTCTTTCATCTGTTCTGATAAATCGGCGGCAGCCTCTTTATTCTTCGCAAAAACCATTACTCCTTCTACTGGTTGATCTAGTCTGTGAACAACTCCGATGTATGGAGTTTCATCATTTTCTGCTAAATGATTTTTTAGTAAGCTTACCATATCCTGCTGACTTAAACGTGCCGTTTGTGTTGCCACCCCCGCTGGTTTATAGCATACAATAATATCCTTGTCTTCGTGTAAAATTGTAAGTTCCATGATAAGCCTCCATTCCATTTTCTAGCATTGCAATTGTTTCTCTAATTTAACTACTTCGCTGCACTTTTATTCAAAATACAACTTTATAAATACTATTATAACCTATTTTACAATTTAAAGCGATAGCCTACACCCCAAATTGTTTCAATATATTGTGGTTTAGTAGTATTGAGCTCTATTTTCTCTCTGATCTTTTTAATATGGACTGTTACTGTAGCTATATCTCCTACAGAATTCATATCCCAAATTTCTTTAAATAGATCTTCCTTTGTAAAAACATGATTTGGATTCTCAGCTAAAAATGTCAGCAAGTCAAATTCTTTTGTAGTAAACTGTTTTTCTTCACCATTTACCCAAACTCTTCTTGCTGTTTTATCAATTTTAATTCCTCTGATTTCCACTAAATCATTTTCTACTTTTGTACTACTTTTTATTAATCTGTCATATCTTGAAAGATGTGCTTTTACACGAGCGACTAACTCACTTGGCGAAAATGGCTTTGTAATATAGTCATCTGCACCTAAACCTAATCCTCGTATTTTATCAATATCGTCTTTTTTTGCTGAAACCATTATAATTGGTGTATTTTTCTTTGCTCTAATTTCTTTGCACATCTCAAACCCGTCAATTCCAGGCACCATTAAATCTAATATGAATAAATCGTAGTCTTCTGTAATTGCGCTAGCTAATCCGCTAGTTCCATCATTTTCAACCTCTACATCAAATCCACTTAATTCTAAGTAATCTCTTTCTAAATCGGCAATAGCTGCCTCGTCTTCTACTATTAATATTCTACTCATTTTGTGCCTCCTGATATTTTCTTATTACGAAATACATAGTGGTTCCCGCTCCTTCTTTACTTGTTGCCCATATTTTTCCACCATGATCCTCGATTATTTTTTTTACTATGGAAAGTCCGATTCCACTTCCTCCAGTTGCTGAGTTTCTTGAAGCATCTGCTCTATAAAATCTGTCAAATACGTAAGGCAAGTCTTTTTGTGCTATTCCTTTTCCATTATCTTCTATTTCTGTTTGGATGAAATCTCCCACATCTTTTACACGAATATTTATAAAACCACTAGTTTTATCCATATATTTTACCGAATTTCCAACAATGTTGTTAATAACTCTTCTCAATTGCTCCGTATCAGCAACAATAACGGCTTCAGGATTTGCATAATTGTAATATGCTAGTCCAATTCCTTTTGCTTCTAAATCTATTCCAATTTCTTCTATACAATCATTATAATAATCTGTTACATTTAGCTTTGTGAAATTATATGGTATTCGATTCGTATCTATTTTTGAATATAGTGTTAATTCGTTTATCAATAAATCCATTTCACTTGCTTTGTTATAAATTGTTTTTATATATTTATCTACTTTCTCTGGAGTATTTGCGACTCCATCCATAATTCCTTCTGCATAACCCTTTACTGCTGTTATTGGAGTTTTTAGGTCATGGGCTATGTTGCTAATTAATGCTCTATTTTCTTTTTCATCATTTACTTTTTCTCTAGCATTATCTTTTAATCGTTGTCTCATTTTTTCGAAGGTTACACACAATTCTCCAAATTCATCATCTGTTCCTTCTTCTACTTCTATTTCAAAATCTAAATTGCCTTCTTTAATGTTTTCTGCTGCCATTTGCAAAGTTTTTATTGGTGTTATTAAACTTCTATACACCCATGCTGTTAACATTATGGCAGTCACTCCTAAAATTACTACTATTGTTATTAATAAATCTATAAATATATCCTGAGTTCGGGGTACTATCTCATTTACTTTTGTCACAACATAAAAGCACCCTTTACTACTATCTTTAAACTTAAAATTAATTTGTTTCACCAATATGCTTGTTTTTCCATCTACAAAAGTTGCCGTATACATATTAGCGAAAGCTTTATTATAATGCGGTAAGTTCTTTATTACTTTCTCATTACCTTCACCACCATTATAGATAATTTCGTTATTTTTTTTCACTACTAAATATGACTTTTCATCTTCTAGGCTTTCGTTTAGATTATCTAAATTTTCTTTTGTTGTTATTTTCTCGGCATCTTTTTCTATATCTCCTTGAATTGATTTAAAATCTTTTGTTAAATAATCGTTTAAAAATTGTATGGTAGTATATACGCTATAATTTTCATTCCCCGTAATTCCATACCTTTCTTCAACTTCTCTATTTTGAACTTCTCTATAGATTCCTAATAATGTTAATGATAAGATTATTGGAACGAATAAAATAATACAAAATGAGATGGTCAGTTTGGTTTTTACCTTCATGTTATTTTTGCATCTCCTTTGCTATAATTTGCATCTCCTTTGCTTATATTTAGGCGTCCCCCTACACTATATTTATCGTTAAAAACCATTTTTATTTTAATATTATTAAAGTAAAATAAATTTTTTCTAAAAAAAGAGAGGATTAAATAGCTATTTTAACTATTTAATCCTCTTCCTTTAATTATATATGTGATTTTCTCAACACTTAATGCGTATTTACTTATATAATATTTTTTATAAATACTTTATAACAGCCTTATAGTTGTTTTATTGCTGTTTTGCTTTTGTTGTTATTTTATAAATATTTTTTTAAATCCTCAACCTTATCTGTTGCTTCCCATGGAAGATTTAAATCTGTGCGTCCAAAGTGTCCGTAAGCTGCTGTTCCACGATAAATTGGTCTACGTAAATCTAACATTTTGATAATTCCTGCTGGACGAAGATCAAAGTGTTTTCTTACGATTTCTACTAATTTCTCGCTTGATAATTTTCCTGTTCCAAATGTATCTACGTTGATAGATGTTGGTTCAGCTACACCAATTGCATATGAAAGCTGAATTTCACATTTATCAGCAAGTCCAGCTGCTACAATATTCTTTGCAACGTAACGTGCTGCATAAGCTGCTGATCTATCTACTTTTGTACAATCTTTTCCTGAGAATGCTCCACCGCCGTGACGAGCCATTCCACCGTATGTATCTACAATAATCTTACGTCCTGTAAGTCCTGCATCTCCGTGTGGTCCACCGATTACAAAACGTCCTGTTGGATTTATATAAAATTTAGTTTTATCATCAATTAATTCTTGTGGTAAAACTGGATCAAAGACATATTTTTTGATATCTGTATGAATCTGCTCTTGTGTAACGTCTTCATCATGTTGTGTAGATAATACAACTGTCTCAAGTCTTTTTGGTTTTCCATCTTCATCATATTCTACTGATACTTGAGTTTTTCCGTCCGGTCTTAAATAGCTTAATGTACCATCTTTTCTAACTTCTGTAAGTCTACGTGATAATTTGTGTGCTAATGAAATAGGGTATGGCATAAATTCTGGTGTCTCGTTTGTAGCATATCCAAACATCATACCTTGATCTCCTGCACCTGTATCAAGTTCATCTTTAAGTGCGCCTTCTCTAGCTTCAAGTGCTTTATCAACACCCATAGCAATATCTGCTGACTGCTGATCTAAAGCTACCATAACTGCACATGTGTTACCATCAAATCCAGTTTTTGCATCATTATATCCGATTTCATTGACTGTTTCTCTAACAATTGAAGGAATATCTAGTTGGGCTTTTGTTGTAATCTCTCCTGTTACTAAAACAAATCCTGTACAAGTAGTTGCTTCACATGCAACACGGCTCATAGGATCTTGTTTCATGCATTCATCTAAAATTGCATCTGAAATTGCATCACACATTTTATCTGGGTGACCTTCTGTTACTGATTCTGATGTAAATAATAATTTCTCCATCTTTTGGTCCTTTCTATATCTCATATTCTTCAACAAACCATACCTAATTCTTTATGACTTATAACTTCTAACTCGATATTCTACGAAAATCAATCAAACAAGCAGTGCCGCTTGCTTTACTATACTTAATATATATATCGGATATTTTTCTGCTATATAATTAATTTCTTATATTTTATGTGATATCTCGTATTTATATGTAATGTCTTATACTTATGTATGATATCCCATATTTATATTTAATATTAAAAAATATCAGCTTGTATATTATATCTATACAAATCTTATAAGTGCATAAAAAAATCCACTTGACAACCAAGCGGACCAATTAATAAATAACTAATCCTCTTATTGTTCGAATTATCGCTCAGGTTGGCACCTTCCTGTCTCACGCATCTACTCAATACGAGAAGAACGGGGTTGCCGTGACTTCATAGATCCTTTGTATCTCCATCACTCTGAATAAGAGAAAATTAATATTATAATACATATATATTTTGCATTGTATCACTTTAGTATTTATCTGTCAATGACAAGTTTTATTTCACATCAAAAAAGAAGCAATAACTAATAATAGTTGATTGCTTCTCTTTTCTTCATATCAATTCATTCAACCCCTTGCTCGTCTACGCTTTGCCTAGAGGGCGGTATCATCTCATTTGAGATGTACACTAATGCATTTCACAAATTAATTATGATACTTTAAGAATAAATTTATGTAATTCTTTTTCAGAAGAGACTTTGTCAATTACAGCTCCTAATTTACGAAGTTTCTCTTCTAAGTGCTCGTATCCTCTTTCAACGTAATGTATGTCATCAACTACTGTAATGCCTTCACCTGCAAGACCTGCAATAACAAGTGCAGCGCCTGCTCTAAGATCTGGTGCATTAACTCTTGCCCCTGTGTATTTTTTAATACCGCTGATGATTGCAACATTACCTTCAACTTTGATAGTTGCACCCATTCTAGTAAGTTCATCTACATATTTGAATCGATTTTCAAAAATGCTTTCTGTAACTGTACTAGTTCCTTCTGCTATTCCAAGTACTACTGCCATCTGTGGCTGCATATCTGTTGGGAATCCTGGATATGGTAATGTAGTAACTTGTGTATGTGTTAAACGCTTTGGAGCGATTACACGAACAGCATCGTCGTATTCTTCAATTTTACATCCTGCTTCGATGAGCTTAGCACTTGTAGCTTCTAAATGTTTTGGAATAACATTCTTAACTAATACATCTCCGCCTGTAGCTGCTGCTGCACACATAAATGTACCTGCTTCGATTTGATCAGGAATTACTGCGTATTCTGTAGAGTGTAATTTAGATACACCAACGATACGAATAACATCTGTACCTGCTCCACGAATGTTTGCTCCCATACTGTTTAAGAAGTTAGCTACATCAACGATATGTGGCTCTTTAGCTGCATTCTCAATAACAGTTTTTCCTTCTGCCATTGCAGCTGCCATCATAATGTTGATAGTTGCACCTACAGATACTTTATCTAAATAGATATGTGTACCTTTTAACTTTTCAGCTTTTGCTGCAACAAGTCCATGTGCAATTTCTACTTCTGCTCCCATAGCCTTAAATCCTTTGATATGTAAATCAATAGGACGGCTACCGATATCACATCCACCTGGAAGAGCAACTTCTGCATTATTATACTTTCCAAGTAATGCACCGATTAAGTAGTATGATGCTCGAATCTTTCTAATAAATTCATTATCTACACAATAGCTTCTGATAAATGAGCCATTGATTGAAACCTTATGAGGACTCATTCTATTAACTTTTGCACCTAATTCCTCAATAGCCTGTAATAAAACATTAATATCTCGAACATCAGGTAAATTTTCAATTGTAACTGTTTCGTCTGTCATAGTGGCTGCTGCTAAAATAGCAAGTGCTGCATTTTTAGCTCCACCAATCTCAACTTCGCCATGTAAAGTATGGCCACCCTTGATCACGTATTGTTCCATCTCACACCTCAGTAATTAATACTCATCAGCTTGAGTTTTTAATCTCTTTAATAATCTCTTCAAACAACTTATTATAGTTTGTAATAGGTTATTTTGTCAATTTGCATTTTTGCTAATATTTATAAATTTTTAATATTTTTTTTAGCAACTTTTTAGTTTATTTTCTAACGCATCTACTGTTTGTTCTACATTAAGATGTTCTTCGTTTACAGTTATGTCTGCATATCTTTCGTAAATCGGTGTTCTTTCATCGTACAAGTCCTTTAGGGTTTGTCCGTCCTTTAATACGACTCCTCTTCCTTTGATATCTTCTAGTCTCTTTTCTAATGTATTATACGAAACTTTCAAATAAACAATTGTACCGATTTCACTAAGATGCTTCATAGCTTGTGTTCCATAAACTACGCTTCCCCCTGTTGCTATAATTGTTTTATCTGCAACAATAGAAGCATTTACCTCTTCTTCTATGCGCAAAAAGTCTTCTGTCCCTTCCTCAGAAATTATTTCATGAAGAAGCCTCCCTTCTTGCTCTTGAATTAGTAAATCTGCATCTACAAAATTGTATCCTTTTACCTTGGCTAAAATTACACCAACTGTACTTTTTCCTACACCTGGCATTCCAATTAGCACTATATTATTTCCTTTTTTCATAATCTCTCCTAAAAAAACATCTAGGCAATAGAGCCTAGATGTCTAGTTTATATACATTTTATATTTTACAACTAAATATTGCTTATTGCAACAACATTTCACTCAACTGTTTCACTTTAGTGTATTTTGTCTAAATTATTTTTGAGTTGATGTTGATTCTGTTGCATTTTGTGTACTTGTTGTTTGCTGATTTGTACTAGCTTTTTCTGTGTTTTCTTTTACTGTTTTATTTAAAGAATTCTTAAATGAAATCTTTTCAATTGCTTTTTTGTTTACTTTCCATTTATCTCCCTTTTGCCATTTTTTAATTGTGTCAGAGAATAATTTTTCCTGGCGTTGAGAAATAATTGATTTTTTATTTTGTTCTGTTGCGTCTTTATCTGTGTTTTTATCAATTCTTACAACGTAAAGAGCTGTGTCTGTTTTAATAAGTGAAGAAACTTCTCCTTCTTTTAACTTATCTAACTCTTTTTTCACTTTGCTCTCTAATGTTGAATCATCTTTACCATATGTTCCTGGTGTTACAGTATTTCCATACTTTTCTGCAGTTTTTGTCATGTCTGCTCCAGATTTAATCTCTTCAGCCATCTTCTTAGCGTTAGCTTTTACTTCTTTCAATTCATCTGCTGTATAAGCTGTTTGCTGACCTGTTTGCTGATCCATTTTTCCTGATAAATCCACTCTAATCATGGAATATGCTCTCATGTTAGCTTCTTCTGCTGAAACATTTGTGTCTGCATCTTTAATGATTTCTTTTCTCATCTTTGCCTGGTATGTATATAACTCTAACACATCTTCTACAGTACTTTCATCTGCTGTCATTTCATCTAATGTATCTTTTTTATTGTCTTTGATGAATTTTTTTGCTGCTTTTTTAATTGCATTTTTTTCATTTTTTGTTAAAGAAACATTTTTATCTTTTGCATGATCCTTTAATGTATGAAGCTTATGTAATGAATCAATACTTTGAGTAATTGTTTGATCTTCTAATGTTCCACCATCTGCGCTAAAACTTTGGCTCCACACTTTGTCTCCATAATACTGTTTATACATTGGTTCAACTGCTGCTTGCTGATATCTTGCGAAGAAATTGGCTTCACCTAATTTTACCTCGCCACCTTTATATGTAGCTGCTACTTCATTTTTATTAATTGCACATCCAAAAAGTGTTGAAATGCAAAGTGTTGTTGCTACGAATAATGCTGCTATACGTTTTGCTTTCATAAGCCCTCCCAATCACGTCTTTTTATTTTCTGTCTTTTATTTTGCTATTACAGCGCTAGTATTTTTATCTAATTTTATTGTATTTTACTAATACAATCTATGGATTATTATAGTGCTTTTCTAATTTTCTAGCAAGATTTTTTCCATATCCTTCAATAATTTGTCCAATATTGCTATGGAATCTTGTGTATTTTTATTTTTTATTCCCGTTGGCTTTCTTGAAGTAACTCGAGTTCCTAAAATTCTACTTGAATTTCTTTTTCCTACAGTTCCGCGGTTATTTATATTCATTGTATATGAAAAATATGGTTGCTTTGTGTCTGGTATAAATTTTAGTGCCGGTGAATGTATTTCCACTAATTTTGGTATCATTACTGGATCTATTTTAGCTTTTTCGAACATTTTAAGTTTAATGATATCATCTGTCTGCACTATTTCTTCTATATATAGTTTATGTGCTAACATTTTGAGGCGAGCTATTGCTAATAGGTTTTGAACTGATTTTGGTGGTTCACCAAATCTATCAATAAGCTCTTCTAACATATCATCAGCTTCTTCTTGATTTTCTATACCTGCTATACGTTTATATATATCAAGTTTTTGATATTCATTCGCAATGTATTTTTCAGGAATAAATGCATTTGTTTTGATATCAATTGATGTATCAAATCTTTCTTCCACTTTTTCACCTTTGGCTTCTTTGACTGCTTCATTTAGCATTTTACAATATAGGTCATAACCAATTGCTTCCATGTGGCCACTTTGCTCTGCTCCTAGCAAATTTCCTGCGCCTCTAATTTCTAGATCTCGCATTGCTATTTTAAAACCGCTTCCTAAATCTGAATATTCTTTCATGGCAGCTAGTCTTTTTTCTGCTACTTCTTTTAGCATTTTCCCTGGCTTATACATTAAAAATGCATAAGATGTTCTATTGCTTCTACCTACTCGTCCTCTCAATTGGTACAATTGCGATAGTCCTAAGTTTTCTGCATCTTGTATAATCATCGTATTTACATTAGATATATCTAATCCAGTTTCTATAATAGTTGTTGAAACTAATACATCTATATCCCCATTGATAAAGTCATACATAATATTTTCTAATTCTGTAACTTTCATTTGTCCATGGGCGTAAGCTACAGTTGCATCTGGCAACAGCGATTGTACTTTATTTGCTACTTCAGCAATATCTTTCACCTTATTATATACATAAAATACTTGTCCACCTCGTGCTAACTCTCTATTAATGGCTTCTCTAACCATTTCTTCATTGTATTGAGTTACGTATGTTTGAATAGGAATTCTATCCATTGGTGGTTCTTCTAAGACACTCATATCTCTTATTCCAATTAAGCTCATATGCAATGTTCTTGGAATTGGTGTGGCAGTTAAGGTTAAAACATCTACGTTTTCCTTCATTTGCTTTATCTTTTCTTTATGAGCAACTCCAAATCGTTGTTCTTCATCTATAATAAGTAATCCTAAATCTTTGAATCCTATATCTTTCGACAATATTCTGTGCGTTCCTACAACTATGTCAATTTGTCCATTCTTTAGGCCTTCTATAGCTTTTTTCTGTTCTGCAGTAGATCTAAATCTACTTAATCCGGCCACGTTTATTGGAAAATCCTTCATTCTTTGGACAAATGTGTTGTAATGCTGCTGTGCTAAAATAGTTGTCGGTACTAGATATGCTACTTGTTTTCCTTCTTGTACAGCTTTAAATGCAGCTCTAATAGCTATCTCAGTTTTTCCATATCCCACGTCTCCACATACTAATCTATCCATGATTTTGTGGCTTTCCATATCTCGCTTTGTGGCTTCAATTGCAAGTTCTTGGTCCCTTGTTTCTTCATATGGGAAAAGTTCTTCAAATTCTTTTTGCCATACTGTATCTGGACCATATGCAAATCCATCTTCTTTTGATCTAGCTGCATAAAGTTTCACTAAATCTGCTGCAATTTCTTTAACTGCTGTTCTAACTTTATTTTTAGTTTTAGTCCATTCTTTTCCACCAAGTTTATTTAGTTTAGGCTTTCTAGCATCTTTTCCCGCATACTTTTGAATCAGTTCTAATTGCGTTGCAAGAATATAAAGATTTCCACTATTGGCATATTCTATTTTGATGTAATCCTTCATTTTATGGTCTACTTCAATCTTTTCAATTCCTCTATATATTCCAAGTCCGTGATTTTCATGAACAACATAATCTCCCACGCTTAAATCTGTAAAGCTTTGAATTCTTTCGCCTTCGTATTTCTTTTGTCGCTTCTTTTTCTTTTTTTCTGCTCCAAAAATGTCTGTTTCTGTTATTACAACAAATCTATAGTCTGGATACTCAAAACCTCTATGAAGATTGCCATAACTTACCATTATTTCGCCATTTTGTAAGTTTTTGTCTTTGTCCTCTGAAAAAAAACACTCTAATTCGTTATCCATTAAATCTTTTGCAAGTCTTTGAGCTCTAGTTCTTGAGCCTGACAATACTATGATTTTGTATTTATTTTTTTTATAAACTTGTAAATCCTTAAGAAGTAATTCAAAACTATTTTTATAGCCATTAACACTTTTTACTCTAATACTATATTCTTGAAGTGGCACTAGACCTTGAGTTTTATCATCAAGCATGGCAAGTGCTATTGTCTTGAATTTATTGAGCTTTCCTAAAATCTCTTTATGTGTAAATAGCTCCTTCATTTGCCCAGGCAATATATAACCTGCTGCTAATCTATGACTCATGCTCTCTGTGTATTCGATTTCTGTTTGCTTTCCTCTCTCTACACATCTTTGCAATTCATCAAAAATAATTTCTGTATCATCTTTATCAAAGTAGTCTAAAAGAGATGTTTTTACATCACAAAAATAGGAAAGATATGCGTCTTGACCTTCTGTCATGGCCATTTCTTTCCATTCTTCTTCTAATTCTTCTGCCTGTTCCTTGACTCTATGAGCCTCTTCTATCTTCATTTGTTTACGAAGTTTTTCATAAAAGGTCTTTGCCTCTTTTTTCATTCTAGTTATTCCGGCATCAAGTTCTTCTTCTGTAAGAACTAATTCACATGCTGGGAAAATTACTATCTCGTCTAGGCTGTCAATTGATCTTTGATTTTCTACATCAAAACTTCTTATATTATCAACTTCGTCGCCCCACATCTCTATTCGAATAGGATTTTCTTCTGTTAGTGGAAAAATATCTACAATTCCACCTCGCATTGCAAATTGTCCTCTTGCCTCTACTTGATACTCTTTTTTATATCCCATTCTAACAAGCTTTTGAGATATTTTATCTAGATTTAATTCTTGCTCTGATTGTATAGTTATGACGCTTCCAAATGTTTTTTCTTTTGGTGCCATTGTATTCATCAGCGCATTAAATGTAGTTACAATTGTGCATTTACCTTCATTTATTTGTTTTAATGCTTCTATTCTTTGAGCCGTCAAAAGGTTTCCCCTAATATCCGACTGATAAAATAAAATATCTTTTTCTGGATAATACACTACATCTTCATCAAAAAAACTATAATTATCATATAATTCTTTTGCTTTTAATTCATCACAAGCTACTATTATTTTATGTTTTCTCTCTTGGTCTAATACGTAGGCTAAATGTGGCTTTGCTGCATCTAGCACACCTGTTATAGTTATTAGTCCTGATTTGTTTTTATAGTCTTTTGCTATCTCTGAATAAGCATTAAAATCTTTTATGGATTCTAAAAATGTTTTCACTTTCTACCTCTGCTTTTTTTGATTAAAATCGTTCATTGCTTTATCAACTTCATCAATTATTATAAGTTTTGCTGCTTCTGCTGCATCTTCTAGCGCTTCATTTACTAATTTTCTGTCTGCATTACTAAAATGTCCAAGTACATGATCTGCAAGGTCCCATCCTGCTGGCTTTTCTCCCACTCCAATTTTTACTCTTTTGAAGTTCTGTGTACCTGTCTGAGCAATAATATTTTTAATTCCATTATGTCCACCTGCACTTCCTTTTTTTCTGATACGAAGGTTACCTGGTGCTAAACTTATGTCATCAAACATTACTAACATTTCTTCTTCTGGATCTATTTTATAAAAATTAATAATATCTCTTACACTTTCTCCACTTAAATTCATAAATGTTTGTGGTTTTGCTAAAATTACTTTTTGGCCTTCTATTGTACCTTTTCCACATATTGCTTTATGTTTATTCTCTGTCATATTTATATGGTATTTATCTGCTAATACGTCAATTGCGTCAAATCCAACGTTGTGGCGTGTGTTTTCATATTGTTTTCCTGGATTACCTAAACCTACGATTAAATACATTGTTATTTCCTCTTTTTCTTCTAAATTTATCAATAAAATTATTATTTGCTTTTATGTAAAATTATAATACCATATATCAACCATTTTTTCAAACGCATGTTCTATCTTTTTTACATTAAAAAGGATGCCACACTATTTTCATAATGTGACACCCTCTTTTATTAAATCTTATTACAATTATTCATTTGCTTCTAATAATTCTTTGTACTTTGTAAGAATCATTTCCTGTAATCTTGTTCTTGTCTCTGAATTGATTGGATGAGCAATATCGCGATACTCTCCATCTGCTGCCTTACGGCTTGGCATTGCGATAAATAATCCTTTTTCACCCTCAATAATTTTGATGTCGTGTACAACAAATTGATCCTCAATTGTAATTGACACTACTGCCTTCATCTTTCCTTCTTTTTCGACTTTACGGATACGAATATCTGTAATCTCCATGGCTTTTGCCTCCTCGTCATTTGTTCATGCTTAATTATAGCATGATTTTCTTGTCAACGTTAGTTTTTTAGAGCATATATCGCTCATTTTGTTCGGATACAATCTTAACTTCATCTTCCCCGCAATAATATGTATTTGCTTTGAGTGTTCCCCTACTCTCTACAATGCAGTTCTCGACATGAGTGTTATCCCCAATATATGCATCGTTCAAAATAATAGAATTCTTTATAACACAATTCTTACCAATGAAAACTTTTTTGAAAAGAATTGAGTTTTCTACCTTACTATTGATGATACATCCACTTGCTATCAGGCTATTACTTACCTCAGAACCTGTATTGTATTTCGCTGGAGGAAGATCATCGACTTTTGAGTAAATCTTTGGGTCATCCCTAAAGAAATACTGACGTACATCTCGCTTCAAGAAATCCATATTTGTTCTATAATAATCATCTACCGATGCTATATTGCTCCAATAATCATTGAACTTATAACCATAAATTTTCTTTACGTTCTTATATCGGATTAAAATATCTGTTACGAAATCATATCTGTTTTCTTCTGCTGCTCTTTCAAGCATCTCTATAAGTTGTCTTCTTCTTACAACATAGATTCCTGTTGAAACAGTTCTAGAAGTTGCTACTAAAGGTTTTTCTTCAAAATCAATAATTCTTGATTCTTCATTCATTTTGACTACGCCAAATCTTCTTACATCATAATCCATTGGCATATCTTTACATACAACTGTAATATCTGCTTTTTTTGCAATATGATAGTCTAGGATTTTGTTGTAGTCCATTTTATACACACAATCACCATTTGCAATAATTACATACGGTTCATGTCTTTTCTTTAAGAAATCGATATTTTGATACATTGAATCTGCTGTTCCTCTGTACCAATCTGCATTTTCTGATGTAATTGTTGGTGTAAATAAGTACATTCCGCCTTGTTTACGGCCAAAATTCCACCATTTTGATGAGCTCAAGTGCTCATTTAGAGATCTAGCATTATATTGTGTTAATATAGCTACGGTTTGAATATGAGAATTACTCATATTACTTAGAGCAAAATCAATGCTTCTGTAATTGCCTCCAACAGGCATTGCTGATGTTGCTCTGTGCGCTGTTAATTCTCTCATTCTTTTGTTGTTACCGCCAGCTAAAATAATTCCTATTGTCTTCATTTGTCGTCACCTGCCTTAATAATCGATTCTCCGCTAGCCAATGTTCCATCTGGATAATCCTCGACTGTTGTTTTACCAAGGATTGCAGTATTTTTACCAATTTTTACTCCCTTTGGTACGTATGAGTTTTCGCCTACTGTTGCTAAGCCAAATGCATATACTTTTGCATTCATCTTATTAGGTACTTCCTCTCCAATTCCTAATACTGCATTGTCTCCGATTTCACATCCCTCTGCTATAATCGATTTTTCAACTGTGACATTATCTCCAATTTTTGTGTTTTTCATAATGATAGAGTCTCTAACCACGGTTCCCTTTCCAACGTATACCCCTGCACCTATGACAGAATTAATTACTTCGCCGTATATCTCTGAACCCTCGCCGATAATACTGCGTTCTACATGTGCTTCTGCTGAAATATATTGTGGTTCAATGTTGTCACTCTTAGTATAAATTTTCCAATACTCTTCATACAAGTTGAATTCTGGAATCAAATCAATAAGTTCCATATTTGCTTCCCAATATGAACCTAATGTTCCTACATCTTTCCAGTAGCCATTATATTCAAATGCATACATTTTCTTATTTTGATCAAAACAATAAGGTATGATATGCTTTCCGAAATCGCAATTACTTTGATCTTTCATAGCGTAAAGCGCATCTCGTAACACTGGCCATGAGAAAATATAGATACCCATTGAAGCTAGGTTACTTCTTGGATGCTCTGGTTTTTCCTCGAATTCCATAATCTGCTTGTTTTCATCTGCAATCATAATACCAAATCTACTTGCCTCTTCCATTGGCACTGGCATTGTTGCAATTGTGACATCAGCATTATTTTCCTTATGGAAGTCTAACATGACTTCATAATCCATTTTATAAATATGATCTCCTGAAAGGATTAATACATAATCTGGATTATAGCTTTCCATGTATTTCATATTCTGGAAAATTGCGTTAGCAGTACCTGAATACCACTCACTATTGTCACTTTTTTCGTATGGTGGTAATACACTTACTCCACCATTATTTCGATCTAAGTCCCATGGAATACCTATTCCTATATGAGAATTAAGTCGAAGTGGTTGATATTGTGTTAATACACCTACCGTATCTATTCCCGAGTTAATGCAATTGCTAAGTGGGAAATCAATTATACGATACTTTCCTCCGAACGCTACAGCCGGTTTAGCTACGTCAGCAGTGAGAACCCCCAATCTACTTCCTTGTCCCCCAGCAAGTAGCATTGCTATCATTTCCTTTTTAATCACGTCTTTCACTCCTCGTCTGTCTGTATCAATGCTATACTTAATGCTCTATATGATTATAACATATTGTTATTTTATAAAACAACAGTTTTCGCACTTTTTTAAACAATTTATTTATTTCGCTTGTTTATTATCTACAATTTGTTTAATTTTGCGTTTTTTTTATTTATTTTATCCTGAGCAAAAAGATGTTTATGCCTATTTTTTATTTTTTTCTATTTTTTTTAATTAAATTCTATTTTTTTTAACCAATTTTTTTGTTTTTCATACTTCGAAACTATTTGCAAAATAAATGATAGTGTTTATAATAGAGAAGTAATTCATTTTAATTTTATTGTTAGGAAGGTAATTAATATGTATGAAATAAATTTCAATATGCCAGTACATGTACACTTCATTGGTATTGGCGGTGTCAGCATGAGCGCTCTTGCTGAAATTTTATTTGATAAAGATTTTAAGGTTTCTGGTTCTGATATGAAGGAATCTGATTATACACGCGCTTTAGTTGCTAAGGGAATTAAGGTTTCTTATCCTCAGGCTGCTGACAACATTTCTAAAGATATGGATGTTGTTGTTTATACTGCTGCTATCAGCGAAGACAACCCTGAATTTGTTGCAGCTAAAGAGGCTAATCTCCCTATGCTCTCTCGTGCCGAGCTTTTAGGTCAGATTATGGATCAATTTGCTAAATCAATTGCTGTTGCAGGTACTCACGGAAAAACTACTACAACTTCTATGATTAGCCAAATTTTGCTTGAAGCTAAGGCTGATCCTACTATTTCTGTAGGTGGTATTTTCCCAGCTATCGGTAGCAATTTAAGACTTGGTAATTCTGATGTTTTCATTGCCGAGGCTTGTGAATACACAAACAGCTTTTTAAATTTCCGTCCAAGATACAGCATTATTTTAAATATTGAAGCTGAACATCTTGATTTCTTTAAGGATATTAATGATATTAGACATTCTTTCAGAAAGTTTGCTTCTAATACTTTAGATCATGGTGCTACTATTATTAATGGTGAAATTGACAATTACGAAGAAATTGTAAAAGATATGCCTCAACAGATTATTAGCTATGGTTTAAATGATTCTTGCGAGTATTATGCTAAAAACGTTACTTTTAACGATAAAGCATGTGCTTCATTTACTGCTATGCACAATGGTGAGAAATTATTTGACGTTACTTTAAGCGTTCCTGGTATGCATAATGTTTCTAATGCTATGGCAGCTATTGCTTTATGTGATGACCTTAATTTAGACAAAGATGCGGTTGTTCGTGGTTTATCTAAATTTGGTGGCGCTGGTAGACGTTTTGAATATAAAGGTAAAGTTGATGGTGTTACTATTATTGATGATTATGCACATCACCCAACTGAAATCCGTGCGACATTAACTGCTGCTAAGAATTATCCACATGACAGACTTGTTCTTGTATTCCAGCCTCATACTTATTCTCGTACTAAGGCCTTTTTAGAGGACTTTGGTGATGTTTTATCTATGGCTGATGTGGTTGTTTTAGCTGACATTTACGCTGCTCGTGAGAAAAATACTATCGGTATCTCTTCTAAGGATGTTTTAGAAAAGGTTGTTGCTCATGGAACTGAGTGCCATTACTTCCCTTCTTTTGAAGAGATTGAAAAATATTTATTAAAGAATTGTCAACAAGGTGATTTGTTGATAACTATGGGTGCCGGAAATGTTGTAGAAATCGGCGAACATTTACTTGGTAAATAACTTATCCACATTATCCACATGTCATTGTGAATATTTATTCTCATGGCATGTGGATTTTTTTTTATTTTCATGTGGAAAACTACACAAAAATATAACATGATAATATCCCTTATTCTCAAGGCATAGAACCATATCCCAATTCTTTTCCACAATTTTATCCACATTATCCACATTTATGTCTACACATGTTAATAATTTTTTCCCCATCTTATGCTCACTTCACTTTTTATTTTTGCTATGCTATAATTTTTTCAGTAAAAGTTAGGAAGGTAATATTTATGTCATTAATTCAATTACACAGCAACAATAACAACGCCGTAACATGTGTTTCAAATTATTTTATCGACAAGTTCATGCCAGAAGCTAATGGTGAATTTGTAAAAATTTATCTATATATTTTGAAATGCATCAGCTCAAATGAGCCAGCCTGCTCTATTTCTATTATTGCAGACTATTTTCAACAAACTGAAAACGACGTTTTGAGAGCTTTAAAGTATTGGGAAAAAGTAAAGCTCCTACGTCTTGATTATTCCAACAACGGAAAAGACATAGTGGGGATTAGACTTTTACCGGTTTATAATAAGCAAAAAGAGAGTAATAAAAATAATTCTGCTTCTCTTTCTAATAATAATGAAAGTGTTCACATGAATGTTGGGGCAAACAGCCTTACAAACGCTACTAACAGCACTATAAATGCTACTAATTCTTTAAACAACAATGTTGGCATGAATGCTGGCGTAACATCTACTAATATGGTAGATAATAGCATGGCGGCTAATAGCATGACGGCTAATAAAGCTAATGCTACAACAAAGGCTGTTCCTGCAAAAAGAGATTATACCCCTGATGAGGTCACTCATTTTACTGAGGATCCTGACATTTCAGAATTATTCTTTATTGTCGAAACATATATGAAACGTCAACTGAATTCTACAGAAATCAATACTATTTTGTATTGGGTAGATGGACTTAAATTTTCTACTGAACTTATCGTATATTTGGTAGAATACTGCATTACTAAAGATCACTCTAGCATCCGATATATGGACAAAGTAGCTTTGGCATGGCATGAGCGTGGAATTTCCACTGTTGCTATGGCTAAACATGAGTCTCAATCTCACAGCAAACTCCATTACGGTGTTATGAAGGCTTTAGGTATTTCAGGCCGCAACCTTGTATCTTCTGAAAATGATTTTATCCGCAAGTGGACTAAATCTTACGGATATAATCTTCCTATGATTGAGGAGGCTTGTCGTATTACTATTAAAAACACTCACCAACCTAGTTTTGAATATACTGACTCTATTCTTACTCGTTGGTTTAAAAATCATGTTAAATCTTTAGAGGATATTGCAAAATTTGATAAAGCTTTTAATAGAAATAAAAAATTTGTTTCTAAAGAAACTAATCAATCAAATTCTGCTCAACCAGTAAAGACTAGCACTAAAGTCAACAACAAATTTAACAATTTCAATCAACGTAACTATGATTCTGACAAACTTGAACAGTATTTACTTAATACCACTATCAAGTCTCAGAAAAAATAGTTTTAAAATAAAAAATGAGGTAAATTATGCCAATTACAAATGCACAATATGATGAAATCATGCGCCGCTACGACGCAAAACAACTTAATAACAAACGCTCTAGCGAAAAAAAAACAAAGGAGGCATACATTAAAGTACCTCGCCTTAAGGAAATTGACGATGCAATTGCGTCAACATCCGTTGCATCTGCTAGACAACTTCTAGCTGGTGACTCTTCAGCTATTTCTGAACTAAAACAAAAATTAGCTGCCTTTCGCCAAGAACGTATAAATCTTCTCAAGGAATACAACTTCCCTGAGAATTATTTTGAACCAGATTATACTTGTAAAGATTGCAAGGATACTGGTTTTATTAATGGCAAACAGTGCCACTGCTTTAAACAAGAGGTCATTGATGTAGTCTATTCTCAGTCTAATATCAAAAAGATTCTCTCCAAAGAAAATTTTTCTAATTTTTCTTTGAGTTACTATTCTGAGGATATTATTGACCCTACTACTAATTTGAGTGCACATGCACTTGCTGAACATGCTTATGAAAATTCTATTGATTTTGTAAAAAATTTTGAATCTTCAGCTTCTAATATTCTATTTTTTGGCGATACCGGTGTTGGCAAAACTTTTTTGTCTAACTGTATTGCTAAAGCTTTGTTAGACTCTGGACATTCTGTTATTTATTTTACTTCATTTCAACTTTTTGAAGTTTTGTCTAAGGGTGTTTTTAGCCGAGATTCAGAGGCTATTGCAGCAAATAAAAGCATATTCGATTGCGATCTACTTATTATCGATGATCTTGGTACTGAGTTGACCAACGCATTTACTAACTCACAATTATTTTTGTGTGTTAACGAAAGACTTTTACGTCAAAAATCTACTATCATCTCAACAAACCTCGGTATGAGACAAATTTTAGATACATATTCGGAACGTACTTTTTCTAGAATTTCTAATAATTACTCAATTTTCAAACTTGTTGGGGATGATATACGTATGAAAAAACGTGGGCAGGTATAATTAGAAATTATACATATGTTAATTTTGACTAATACATCTAATATTTTGCCTTGCTCTATTTAAATTTTGCATAAATTTTATTTTTTTTGGTTTTTTATTGTTTTTTTACTTTGTTTTATTGTGAATTTATGATAAATTATTACATGGTGACAAAGTAGTTTGTCCTGCAAAACATTATGTTTTGCTTTTAAAACGTTATTAACACATGATAACACCCCATGCACTTGAGATTGTTATTACAATTTAACACCGCAGATTATTTTACAATTTGTTTTTACTATTTAATACCACAGATTGTTTTACAATTTGTTTTTCTCAGGTTGCTACCGATTTATTATGTGCATTTATAAACTCAATTTATTTATGGAGGATCCCCTAAAATGCCAAATGATGAAAGAATTTTAGAAACAATGCCACAAGGTGTTCTTGGTTTAATTCCAACTGAAAGCTGTATTGGATTAGCTGAAAAAGTTGATTCTTATTTAACAAGCTGGAGAGAAAATCGCGAACACAAACACCACGATGAGTCTGCTTTCCAGGACTATTACAAAAATAGTTACATTATCAAACCATACACTCCACGTTTTGGTTCTGGCGAAGCTAAATGTGTTCTTAAACAGTCTGTACGTGGATATGATTTATACATCATGGTTGATGTTACTAATTATAGCCTTACTTACAAATTATGTGGTCAAATCAATCACATGTCTCCTGATGATCACTATCAGGATTTAAAACGTGTTATTGCTGCAGCTGGTGGTAAAGCTCGTAGAATTACAGTAATTTTACCATTCTTATATGAAAGCCGTCAGCACAGACGTACAGGTCGTGAATCTTTAGATTGTGCTCTTGCACTTCAAGAACTTAAAGACTTAGGCGTTGACAACATCATCACTTTTGATGCTCATGACCCACGCGTTCAGAATGCAATTCCACTTGGTGGATTTGAATCTGTTCAACCTACATACCAGTTTGTTAAAGGAATTCTTAAAAACGTTCCTGATGTTCAACTTGATAAAGATCATTTAATGATCATCAGCCCTGATGAAGGTGCTACAAGACGTGCTATTTACATGGCTAACGTACTTGGTGTTAACATGGGTATGTTCTATAAGAGAAGAGATTATAGCGTAATCGTTGATGGTAGAAACCCTATCGTTGCACATGAATTTTTAGGTGATTCAGTTGAAGGCAAAGATGTTTGGATTATCGATGATATGATTTCTTCTGGTGAAAGTATGATTGATACTGCTAGAGAATTAAAGAAACGTAAAGCTCGTAGAATCTTTGTAATCGCTACTTTTGGTTTATTCACAAACGGCCTTGATTCTTTTGATAAAGCTGTTGAAGAAGGACTCATTTACAAAGTTGTTACTACAAACCTTTGCTATCAGACACCTGATTTACTTTCTAGACCATACTACATCAGTTGTGAAATGAGTAAGTACATTGCTTACATCCTTGATACATTAAATCATGATGCTTCTATTAGTGATTTACTTAACCCTTATGACAGAATTAAACGTTATGTAAACAAATATAAGGCTAAACAGGAAGCTGATGGCCTTTTCAAATATGAAGCATAATTTGTTTCTAATCTAAAATAAATTGTTGATTTTATATCATAATTTACATTGTATTTAATTAAAACATCCACTTGTTTTTTAGTTGACACTCTAATGTCATCTCAAATAACTTGTGGATGTTTTTTTGATTATCTTATTTGATTATCTTATTTTATTGTTCTATTTGATTGTTCTATTTGATTATCTTACTTAATTATCTTATTTGATTATCTTGTTTAATTTTCAACTACATTTTAATAAAATTTTAAATAAAAAAAGACTATGTGCAACATCAGCATTACACATAGCCTAATTTATACCGATTAAACTAACTCAAGAAGAACTTCTAAAGCTCCGTCACCTTTACGTTGTCCAATCTTAACGATACGTGTGTATCCACCGTTACGCTCAGCGTATTTTGGTGCATACTCATCAAATAATTTAGCGCAAAGATCAACTTCTTTTGTATCTTTCTTAGTAGTTCCTTCTTTTACAGAATAAAGTACTTTTAACATTTCTCTTCTTGCATGAAGTCTTGATGGTAAATCTTTTTTAATAGTCTTTTCTACTACATCATAAACAGTAACTTTTTTACCGTCTACAACTTCTTTAACTCTTCTACCATTCTCATCTTTGCGAGGTACTTTAGCACTAACTACAACCTCTTCAAAGTTATCTTTTTCTTTAACTGCTTTTGCAATTAAACCTTCTGCAATTTTGCGAACTTCTTTAGCTTTAGCTTCTGTTGTAACGATTTTTCCGTTAGCAAGAAGTGAAGTAACCTGACCTCTTAATAAAGCTTTTCTCTGACTAGAAGTTCTGCTTAATTTACGATATTTAGCCATTTTATTTTCCTCCATGTGGTTTACCTAAGGACGCCTTTTGGTCTTAATCCTCAAGCAAAATCTTGTAATGATATTTTCCATTTCACTGAAAATACCAAGTGCCACTCATGACCTAGGACATACTCCATGCCTTTATGGACTTACTGTTTCTGCCCCATATATGAGTACTTTACGTGAGCTTATTCAGCTCCGTGATTTAATTCAAGTCCTAACTCTTTTAACTTAGCTAAAACTTCTTCTAAAGACTTACGACCAAGGTTACGAACCTTCATCATATCTTCAGGTGTTTTATTAATTAACTCTTCAACAGTATTGATACCAGCTCTCTTTAAGCAGTTATATGAACGAACAGAAAGCTCAAGTTCATCAATGTTCATAACAAGAACTTGTTCTTTACCGTCATTCTCTTTTTCAACCATTACTTCAGCCTGCTGTGCAGCATCTGATAAATCGATGAAAAGACTTAAGTGCTCACTAAGAACTTTAGCAGCTAAACTTACTGCCTCGTCTGGCTCAAGTGTACCATTTGTATAAACATCTAAAGTAAGCTTATCAAAATCTGTAACCTGACCAACACGAGTATTCTCTATTGAAAGATTTACACGTTCTACCGGAGTATAAATAGAATCAACTGCAATTACACCAATTGGTGTATCTGCTGTTTTATTCTTATCCGCACTTACATAACCTCTACCTTTAGTTATTGTAAGCTCCATGTATAATTTGCTTTCAGCACCACCATTTAAGTGAGCGATTACTAAATCCGGGTTCAAAATCTCGATATCAGAATCAACCTGAATATCTGCTGCTGTAACAACGCCTTCACCTTCGAATTCAATATAAGCAACTTTTGGTTCATTTGTAGAACTGGTATTTTTGATTGCAAGATTCTTGATATTCATGATGATCTCAGTTACATCTTCCTTAACTCCTGGAATTGAACTGAACTCATGTAAAACACCTTCGATCTTAACCTGGCTGACAGCTGCTCCTGGTAAAGAAGAAAGCATAATTCTTCTAAGAGAGTTACCAAGTGTTGTACCATAACCTCTCTCTAATGGCTCAACAACAAATCTGCCATATTTTTTATCATCTGAAATTTCAGCGATTTCAATTTTTGGTTTTTCAAAATCGAACACTACAAAGTCCCTCCTTCTCGGGTATCGTTGCTAATTTAATTTATACTAATTATTTAGAATATAACTCGACGATGAGCATTTCATCAACAGGAACGTCAATCTGCTCACGTGTTGGTAAATTCTTTACAGTTCCCTGTAATTTATCTGTATCAACATCTAACCATTCTGGAACAAGTCTTCCACCGGCTACTTCTACAACGTCTTTCATTCTCTGGCTAGATTTTTTAGCCTCTTTAATTTCAATTACATCTCCTGCTTTAACAAGGTATGAAGGGATGTTAACCTGTTTTCCGTTTACTGTAACGAATTTGTGATCAACGATCTGTCTAGCTTCTCTTCTTGTTCTAGCAAAACCAAGTCTGAATACTACGTTATCAAGTCTTGATTCTAAGATTGTCATAAGGTTTGTACCAGTGATACCTTTCATTCTATCAGCTCTCATGTAATAGTTGTGGAAAGGTTTCTCTAATACACCATAAATGAATTTTGCCTTCTGTTTTTCTCTTAACTGAAGACCATACTCAGAGATTTTTCTACCTCTTTTTAAATTTCTTTTTGATTTTTTATCATATCCTAAGTAACTTGGCTCTAAACCAAGGGATCTGCATCTTTTAAGTACAGGTACTTTATTAACTGCCATCTTAATCTATACCTCCTATTAGACTCTTCTACGTTTTGGTGGACGACAACCATTGTGAGGTACTGGAGTTACATCCTGAATGCTTGTAACTTCAAGACCACATGCAGAAAGCGCACGAATAGCTGCTTCTCTACCTGAACCTGGTCCTTTAACCATAACGTCTACTGTCTTTAATCCGTGAATTAAAGCTGCCTTTGTTGCTGTTTCAGCTGCCATCTGTGCAGCATATGGAGTAGATTTCTTTGAACCTCTAAATCCTAGACCACCAGCACTTGCCCATGATAAAGCATTACCTTCAGCATCTGTAATAGTTACAATTGTATTATTGAAAGATGACTGGATATGTGCCTGTCCGCGTTCAACGTTTTTCTTTACACGCTTTTTAGTTGTTTTTCTTGCAACGTTCTTAGCCATTTTAAAACTAACCTACTTTCTCTAAATTTTTTAATCCTGGGAATCTCGTTCTCCTCAGGCCTTATCATTTAATTAATTATTTTTTCTTGTTTGCAACAGTTCTCTTTGGACCTTTTCTAGTTCTTGCATTAGTCTTTGTTTTCTGACCACGAACTGGAAGTCCTTTTCTATGACGGATACCTCTGTAGCATCCAATCTCCTGAAGTCTCTTAATATTAAGAGCGATTTCTCTTCTTAAATCACCTTCTACAGTCTGAGTTTCATCGATAACTGTACTGATTCTCTTAACTTCTTCGTCTGTTAAATCTCTAACACGAGTGCTAGGTTCAACGTTAGCTGCTTCAAGAATACGGTTTGCACTTACTCTACCAATACCGTAAATGTAAGTTAAACCGATTTCAACACGTTTTTCTCTTGGTAAATCTACACCTGCAATACGAGCCATGTGTGTTTACACCTCCATAATTTTATCGTTTTTCTTGCTACAGTATATATGTAACTACATACTTTTCCCGAACCTTATACCTAATGCAGCTACGGTTACACGTCCTGAAATGTGTGCACAGCTATAAGCATTCCATATTTTCTTTCAACGACTAGCGTCTACTTGTTATCAATTTTCGATTGCTATCTACTCGGTATTATAGAAGAAACCTCAGTAGGATAACTCTACTGTTTATTATGAACAGCACAATAAATGCGCTGCAGCCGCACATAATTAATAATGAATCAACTATGATCCATTTACAAAAAGGACAATATTCCTTTATGCACAAATAACAGGGTCAAAAAACAAATTAGCCCTGTCTCTGTTTGTGTTTTGGATTTTCGCAGATAATTCTGACTTTTCCTTTTCTTTTAATGACTTTGCATTTCTCGCAAATAGGCTTAACTGATGATCTTACCTTCACAGTAAATCCTCCTTTCTCTATAAAGCTCTATACTTATTTAAATATAGATACTTCCCAAAAGTGTCCGTGTTTTATTATACACGTCAACCTTATAGAAGTCAATAAGTTTTATTTATCTCTCCAAATAATTCTACCTTTAGTTAAATCATATGGGGACATTTCAATAGTTACTTTATCACCAGGTAAAATACGAATGAAATTCATTCTTAATTTTCCACTGATAGTTGCTAAAATTTGATGACCATTCTCTAATTCTACTTTGAAGAAAGCATTAGGTAATTTTTCAACTACAACACCTTCAACTTCAATTACGTCTGCTTTTGACATTACTTTATCCTCCTGTGTCAATTGATTTTATTAATTTTGCTTAAAATAAATCCAAGAAACCTTCTTCTTTTTCTTTCTCAGTTAATGATAAAATTTCAGGTTTTCCTTTAGTTATTAATATGGTGTTTTCATAGTGTGCTGACCTCTTTGAATCTGCAGTGACAGCTGTCCAACCATTATCACACACTTTAACTTGCGGAACTCCAACGTTTATCATTGGTTCAATTGCAAGTGTCATGCCCTCTCGCAATAATGGTCCTCTTGTCTTTTTGGCATAATTAGGTATCTCTGGCGCCTGATGGAGACTTGTTCCTATTCCATGCCCTACGAAGTCATACACAACTCCATATCCTAACTTGCTTGCATAATCTCCAATAGCAGTTGATACATCGTTAAGATAATTTCCTGCTGTGGCCTTTTTCATTCCTTCAATAAAACTTTGTTTTGTGACTTCAATCAATTGTTTTGATTCATCAGGAATTGAACCTACTCCAACTGTTCGAGCCGCATCAGAATGATAGCCTTTATAAATTACACCTGCATCTAGGCTAATTATATCTCCATCTTTAACAATTACGTCTTTAGATGGAATTCCATGTACTATCTCATCATTCAATGAAATACATATAGAAGCTGGGAATCCTTGATAATTTAAAAATGATGGTATACAACCATGACTTCTAATCAATTCTTCACCAATTTTGTCAATTTCATATGTTGACATTCCTGGCTTTATTTCCTCAGCTAATTTTTGATGAACATCAGCTAAAATTTGGCCGGCTTTGCGCATCAATTCAATCTCACATTCAGATTTAATTGTAATACTCATTATTATTCACCTAAAATAGCAACGATGTCTTCGAACACTTTATTTAAATCTTGTGTTCCGTCAACTGTTTTTAAAATACCTTTGTTATCATAAAAGTTGATTAAAGGTTGTGTCTGATCATGGTAAACTGTTAAACGTTTTTTAACTGTCTCTGGCTTATCATCATCTCTTAATACTGTTTTACTACCACATGCATCGCATACGCCTTCAACTTTTGTTGGGTTAAACTGGATGTGATATGTAGCTCCACAACTTAAGCATGCTCTTCTTCCACCCATTCTTTTTACGATATTCTCATCTGGAACATCTACATCAATGGCATAGTCCATGCTTTGATTTACTTTCTTTAAAGCTTCATCTAAAGCTTCTGCCTGAGGTATAGTTCTTGGGAAACCATCAAGGACAAAACCATTTTTGCAATCATCTTGCTGGATTCTATCCATAACTAAATCACATGTTAATTCATCTGGAACTAATGCTCCTTGATCCATGTATGTTTTAGCTTTTTTTCCTAATTCTGTACCGTTTTTAATGTTAGCACGGAAAATATCTCCTGTGGAAATATGAGGGATACTATATTTAGCTGAAATTTGTTTAGCTTGTGTACCCTTTCCTGCTCCTGGAGCTCCTAACATAATAATCTTCATTATCTTTCTCCTTTTACATTAACCCAGTAACTCTATAACTCTAGAGCTATGTATATTGTATATTACTGCACGAAAGGAGATACGGCAAATGCCAGTATCTCCATTGTGCAATTAAATTAGTCGCTTAAGAATCCTTTATAGTAGCGTACTAACATTTGCGACTCAACTTGTTTAACTGTTTCAATGATTACACCTACTATGATGATAATAGATGTTCCACCAAATGAAACTTGAGCTCCGAAAACTCCATTAAATAAAATTGGTACAAATGCGACAATTGCCAATCCGATAGCTCCTATAAAAACAACATAATTTAATATTGTATTCAAATAATCACTAGTAGGTTTTCCTGGTCTAATACCTGGAATAAATCCACCAGAACGTTTCATATTGTTTGCAATCTCTAACGGATTAAAAGTAATCTGTGTATAGAAATACGCAAAAGCAATAATCAACAAAATATATACCACAAGTCCAATATTATAAGCTGGATGCTCAGGATTGCACCAGTTTGACTGTGATAAAGTATTTAGAATTTTATTTCCAATACCTGTTCCTTTGTTCTTTCCTAAAACTCCTGCAATAATTACAGGTGTTTGTAATAAGGACTGAGCAAAGATTACTGGAATAACTCCAGCAGTATTTACTTTCAAAGGAATATTTGTCTGCTGTCCACCAACTTGTTTTCTTCCTTGAATCTTCTTAGAATACTGTACAGGAATTCTTCTTTCTGCACCTTGTAAGAGAACAACAAATAATACCATTGCAACAATAATTGCCATAATAATTACAGCAGCTAGTGTTGCTTTTGGAATTTTTTTACCTGAGATAAATTGACTCCATAATGAAGAAATATCTTCAGGCATTCTAGAAACAATATTAATTGTTAACACAATTGAAATACCATTTCCAATACCCTTTTCAGTAATTCTTTCGCCGATCCACATTAATATCGCTGAACCTGCTGTAAGAACTGAGATTACCATTGCTATATTTAACGCTGTTGGTAATTGTGTATTTAAGTATCCGCCACGGTAGAAACCGATTACCATTGCTATAGACTGTACTAAGCCTAAAACAACTGTTAAATACCTTGTAATCGCAACAATCTTCTTTCTACCATCTTCACCATCTCGCTGCATCTCTTCCAATTTAGGAATAGCTACAGTAAGAAGTTGAATAATAATAGAAGCAGTGATGTATGGTGTGATATTCAGTGCGAACACCGACATATTTAAAAACGATCCGCCAGTAATTGCATTAAAAAAGCCCAATCCATCTGATGTTTGGTTTTTGAACCACTCCGAGAATACTTCGCCATTTACACCAGGAACAGGAAGCTGACTTCCTATTCTGATGATAATGAGCATGAAAAAAGTAAAAAGAATTCTTTTACGAATATCTTTGATTTTAAATGCATTACGGACTGTTTCTAGCATTAGATCACCTCTGCTTTTCCGCCAAGTGCTTCGATTTTTTCTTTAGCGCTTTCGCTGAATGCATTAGCTTGAACAGTAAGTTTCTTTGTGAACTCACCATTTCCTAATACTTTAACGCCGTCTCTTGTATTTTTGATTACGCCAGCCTCAAGTAATGATTCGATAGTAACAACAGAGTCATTTTCAAATCTTTCAAGAGCACTGATGTTAATTGCAACGATGTCTTTATGGTTTCTGTTTTTGAAACCTCTCTTAGGCAAACGTCTGTATAAAGGCATCTGTCCACCTTCGAAACCTGGTCTAGGTGCTCCTGAACGAGCTTTCTGACCTTTATGTCCTTTACCAGCTGTTTTACCGTTTCCTGAACCATGTCCACGGCCTTTTCTGAAGTTATTGCTCTGTCTAGAACCTTCAGCAGCTTTTAAACTTGATAAATCCATAATTGCACCTCCTTATCTAAAAAATTAATTATGCTTCTTCTACTTTAATATATGGTGCTACTTTGCGAAGAGCTCCTTGTGTAGATGCGTTGTCTGGCAATACTACAGTTTTGTATAATTTTGTTAATCCTAAAGCTTCGATTGTTTTCTTGTTTTTAGGAACTGCACCAATTGTTGACTTAATAAGTGTAACTTTTACTTTCTTATCTGCCATTTTTCAATTCCTCCTTAACCCAAGATTTCTTCTACAGATTTACCACGAAGTCTAGCAACTTCTTCTGGTGATTTTAACTGTCTTAAAGCTTCAATTGTAGCAAGTACAACGTTCTGCTTATTGTTTGAACCTAATGATTTTGTACGAATATTTTCGATACCTGCTAATTCGCACACACTACGTGCTGGACCACCAGCGATGATTCCAGTACCTTCAGGAGACTTCTTTAATAATACAGAAGCACCTGTGTATTTTCCGAGTACATCATGTGTAATACTCTTGTTATCGTCTAATTTAACATTGATAAGGCTCTTGATAGCATCTTCTCTTCCTTTACGAATTGCTTCTGGAATTTCAGCTGCTTTACCAAGACCAGCACCAACATGACCATTCTTGTCACCAACAACAACGAGAGCTGTGAAACGCATGTTACGTCCACCTTTAACAACTTTTGTTACACGTTTGATGTCAACAACGTTGTCAACTAATTCTAATTGACTTGCATCAATGATTTCACGTTTCATGTTATTTCCTCCTAAAATTTTCAATCTTTCTACTTTATATTAGCAGAAAGCGGGGAGCTCTAGACTTTTCTAGAACTCTAAACCAGCTTCTCTTGCTGCTTCAGCTAATGCTTTAACTTTTCCTTGATAGATGAATCCTCCTCTATCAAATACTACAGTTTTGATATTCTTATCTAAAGCTTTCTTTGCAATAACAGTACCAAGTTTTGCAGCTGCATCAACGTTATTGGTTTTCTCTAATTCTGCCTTTACGTCTTTATCAAGAGTAGATGCAGAAACAAGTGTATTTCCAACAGTGTCGTCAATAATCTGAGCATACATGTGGTTATTGCTTCTGAATACTGCTAAACGAGGACGCTCTGCAGTACCTGCAAGATGATTACGCATTCTTCTATGTTTCTTTTCACGAACTTCTGTTCTTGATTTCTTACTAACCATTACTTGTCCACTCCTTTAATTATTTCTTACCAGTCTTACCAACTTTACGTCTAATAACTTCATCAGCATATTTAATACCTTTACCTTTGTAAGGTTCTGGTCTTCTCTTATCTCTGATTTCAGCTGCGTACTGGCCAACGCGTTCTTTATCGATACCTTTAACAATGATCTTGTTATCCTCTACAACAGCCTCAAGGCCTTCTGGATCGATCATTTCTACTGGATGTGAATAACCTAAGTTTAAAGTTAATTTCTTTCCAGATTTAGATGCTCTATAACCTACACCATTAACTTCAAGAGTTTTTGTATAACCTTCTGTTACACCAATAACCATGTTGTTAATTAATGTTCTTGTCAAACCATGTAAAGATTTCATTTTCTTTAAGTCATTAGGTCTAGTTACAACTACTGAATCTCCATCTAATTTGATTGCCATTTCAGATGGAAGGGTTCTCTCAAGAGTTCCCTTTGGACCTTTTACAGTCACATGATTATTTTCTGCAATATCAACAGTTACTCCTGCTGGTACTGCGATTGGCATTCTTCCTATACGTGACATGCCCGTACCTCCTATATTTTAGTTGATGATTATTCATCGTCAATTGTTTCTATAGTATGTCCAACCTAACGAGGTTGGTTTATACTTTTCGATAATTTTTTAGCCTATTGCTAAATAGCATCTTTAGTATATCAAATACTAAAGACTTTGCCTATCTTTTTAAAACCCTTTAAGGAAAATACTACCAAACGAATGCTAATACTTCTCCACCAACTTGAAGTTTTCTAGCTTCTTTGTCAGTGATGATTCCCTGGTTTGTAGAAAGGATAGCTGTTCCTAATCCACCAAGTACTCTAGGGATATCTTCTTTACCAGTATATACTCTAAGTCCTGGTTTAGAAATTCTCTTAAGTCCTGTGATGATTTTCTCGTTTTTGTCTGCGCCATATTTTAATGTAACGCGGATGTTTTTGATTTTTCCATCTTCAACGATTTCGTATTTTTCGATATAACCTTCGTTAACAAGGATATTAGCGATTGCAACTTTAGTCTTTGATGATGGAATATCTACTGTATCATGTTTAGCAGTGTTTGCATTACGAATTCTTGTAAGCATATCTGCAATTGGATCACTTGTTACCATGCTTTAGGTTTCCTCCTTCTTGAGAGTAAAATTTAAATATATCTTAACAAATCCCTACATGGTTTGGGATAAATATCCCTAACCACTTCTTTAGGATTTAACGCTTACGGTTACGAAAAGATTACCAAGAAGCTTTTCTTACACCTGGGATTTCACCCTTGTAAGCTAATTCACGGAAGCAAACTCTGCAAATTCCGTATTTCTTTAAAACTGAGTGTGGACGACCACAAATTTTGCAACGTGTATATTCTCTAGTAGAGAATTTTGCTGGGCGTTGCTGTTTAACTTTCATAGATTTTTTAGCCATTGAAATTCCCTCCTAATTATTTAGCGAATGGCATATTGAACAATGTCAATAATTCACGTGCTTCTTCGTCTGTTTTAGCAGTAGTTACGAAAATAATATCCATACCTCTTACTTTGTCGACTTTATCATATTCGATTTCTGGGAAGATAATCTGCTCTTTGATTCCAAGGGCATAGTTTCCACGACCATCAAATGCGTTAGGGTTTACACCTCTAAAGTCACGTACACGAGGTAATGCAAGGTTGATTAAACGATCAGCAAACTCATACATTTTTTCTCCACGTAATGTAACTTTACATCCGATTGGCATACCTTCACGAATCTTGAAGTTAGCAATAGCGTTTTTAGCTTTAGTTTTAACAACTTTCTGTCCTGTGATAGTTTCCATATCTTTAACAGCAGCATCAAGAAGTTTACTATTTTCTTTAGCTTCTCCAACGCCCATGTTTACAACGATCTTAGAAATCTTAGGGATTTCCATTACATTTTTATATCCGAACTTTTTGACCATTGCGTCTTTAATCTCGTTCTCGTATTTTTCTTTAAGTCTATTCAACTGAATTTCCTCCTCTCTTCGTTAATTAATCGATAACTTCGCCAGTTTTTTTAGCGTAACGTACTTTTTTGTCTCCGTCCATTTTGAAACCAACTCTTGTAGCTGTTCCATTGTGAAGAAGCATTACGTTAGATGCATCGATTTTGTTTTCCTGGTGAAGGATTCCACCCTGCTGATTAGCCATGCTAGGTTTAGCATGTTTTGTAACCATGTTGATGCCTTCAACAAGAAGAGTATTATCTTTATGATTTACGGCAATAACTTTGCCTTCTTTGTTTTTATCTTTACCAGCGATTACTTTAACCATATCGCCTTTTTTAATTTTCATGCTAGACATTATCCGTACCTCCTATAATACTTCTGGAGCTAAAGAAACAATTCTCATGAAGTGTTTCTCACGAAGCTCACGAGCTACTGGTCCAAAAATACGAGTTCCTCTTGGAGTATTGTCATCTTTGAGAATAACTGCTGCGTTTTCATCAAATTTAATATATGAACCATCTTTACGACGGGCACCTTTAACTGTACGAACAACAACGGCTTTAACAACGTCACCTTTTTTTACAACGCCGCCTGGTGTTGCATCTTTAACAGTAGCAACTACTACATCACCAATGTTCGCATATCTTCTAGTAGATCCACCCATAACGCGGATAACAAGTAACTCTTTTGCTCCTGTATTATCAGCGACTTTGAGTCTACTTTCCTGCTGTACCATGCTTGTAGCCTCCTTTGATTATTTTGCTCTTTCTATTACTTCTACAAGTCTCCATCTTTTGTCTTTAGATAAAGGTCTTGTTTCCATTACTCTGACTGTATCACCGATTTTTGCATCGTTGTTTTCGTCATGAGCTTTTAATTTATATGTATTTTTAACGATTTTCTTATAAAGTGGATGTCTTACGTTGTTATGAACTGCAACTGTAATAGTTTTGTCCATTTTATCGCTTACAACTTCACCAACACGTGTTTTTCTAAGATTTCTTTCTTCCACGATCCAAATCTCCTTTCTGTAGGATATCGATTACTCTGCAACTTTTGATTTTTCAGTGATAACAGTTTGAATTCTAGCGATATTTCTACGAACATCTTTAATTCTTGCTGTGTTATCTAACTGATTTGTTGCATTCTGGAATCTCAAATTGAAAAGTTCTTTTTTAGCTTCAACTAATTTCGCCTGTAAATCAGCTACAGACTGTGATTTTAATTCATTTAAATATTCACTAGTTTTCATTTGATTCACCGCCTTCTAAATCCGCACGAGAAACTATCTTACATTTGCAAGGTAATTTGTGTGTAGCAAGACGTAATGCTTCTTTAGCAACGTCTTCCGGTACACCGGAGATTTCAAATAATACTCTACCTGGTTTAACTACTGCTACCCAATATTCAAGGGAACCTTTTCCCTTACCCATACGTACACCCATAGGTTTACGTGTTACAGGTTTTTCTGGGAAAATTTTGATCCAAACTTTACCGCCACGTTTTACGTATCTTGTCATAGCTACACGGGCTGCTTCAATTTGGTTTGCTTTGATCCATACTGGCTCTAAAGCAACGATACCATACTCACCGTATGTAATTTTATTGCCTCTACTAGCTTTACCAGCCATAGAGCCACGGAACTGTTTACGATGTTTTACTCTCTTTGGCATTAACATAATTACTTAGCTCCTCCTTCCCTATTAGCTTTTGTAGGAAGTACCTCTCCTTTATAGATCCAAACTTTAACACCAACTTTTCCGTAAGTTGTATCTGCTTCAGCGAATCCATAATCAATATCAGCTCTTAATGTCTGAAGTGGAATAGTTCCATCATTATAACTTTCTGTACGAGCCATATCAGCACCGCCAAGACGACCAGAACATGTTGTTTTGATACCCTTAGCTCCTGATTTCATTGCACGACCCATGCATGATTTCATTGCACGACGGAAAGAAACACGATTTTCTAACTGTAATGCGATGTTTTCAGCTACTAATTGAGCATCTTTATCAGGTCTCTTAACCTCTTTGATGTCAATTACTAATCTCTTAGATGTTAATTTCTGAACTTCTGCTTTAACTTTCTCAATTTCAGCTCCGCCCTTACCGATTACAACACCTGGTCTAGCTGTATAAATAATAACTTTTACACGATCTGATGATCTTTCAATTTCGATTCTTGAAACACCAGCAGCGTATAACTTGTTTTTCAAAAAAGTTCTGATTTCATGATCTTCTACTAAGTAATCAGCGAAATCTTTGTCTGCATACCATTTAGAGTTCCAGTCTTTGATTACGCCAACTCTTAAGCCATGAGGATTAACTTTCTGTCCCATGAATTCTCCTCCTATCTTTCGTCTAACACAATTGTGATGTGGCTCATTCTCTTTTCGATTCTATAAGCTCTACCTTGTGCTCTAGGTTTGATTCTCTTCATTGTTGGTCCTTTGTTTGCATAACATGCTGCAACATAAAGGTTTTCTTCTTTCATTCCGTTGTTATTAACAGCGTTTGCAATTGCTGATCTTAATAACTTTTCTACAAGACTTGAAGCATATCTTGGGTTGTACATAACAATACCAAGAGCTGTTTGTACGTCTTTGCCACGAATAGCATCTAATACGAAGCAAGCTTTCTGAACTGACACTCTAGCATAAGATAACTTAGCTGAAGGTCTATTATCTCTAACTTCGTTTCTTTCTCTCTTAATCTGTGATCTATGTCCTCTTGCCATAGGTTAGAACCTCCTTTCAGTATATCTTATTTAACGCCTGATTTTTTCTCGTCAGCTGCGTGTCCTCTGTAAGTTCTTGTTGCAACGAACTCACCGAGTTTATGTCCAACCATATCTTCTGTAACATATACAGGTACATGTTTTCTACCATCGTGAACAGCGATTGTGTGTCCAACGAATGATGGGAAAATTGTAGAACGACGTGACCATGTTTTGATTACTTCGTTGTTTCCTGAAGCGTTCATAGCGTCTACTTTTTTCAATAAGCTTTGGTCAGCGAATGGTCCTTTTTTAAGTGAACGTGCCATTATAGTAACCTCCTATTATTTGATTGCTTTACCGTCTCTTCTTCTTACGATAAGTTTGTTAGAGTGTTTATTCTTCTTTCTTGTCTTTAATCCAAGAGCAGGTTTACCCCAAGGAGTCATTGGTCCTGAACGTCCAACTGGAGCCTTACCTTCACCACCACCGTGTGGATGGTCGTTAGGGTTCATAACAGAACCACGAACTGTAGGACGGATACCCATGTGACGTTTACGTCCAGCTTTACCAATGTTAATAAGGTTGTGGTCACCATTTCCAACAACACCGATTGTAGCACGGCATGTAATTGGAACTAATCTCATTTCACCTGAAGGAAGACGAAGTGTTGCGTATTTTCCTTCTTTAGCCATTAACTGAGCGCCGTTACCAGCAGAACGAACTAATTGTCCACCTCTACCTGGCATAAGCTCAATATTGTGAACCTGTGTACCAACTGGGATGTTTGCAAGTGGTAAGCAGTTACCTACACGAACTTCTGCTTCTGGTCCGTTCATAACTACCATTCCATCTGTAAGTCCCTGTGGAGCAAGGATGTATGCTTTCTGTCCATCAGCATAGCAAATTAATGCGATGTTTGATGTTCTGTTTGGATCGTATTCGATACCAACTACTGTTGCTGGAATACCATCCTTTGTTCTCTTAAAGTCGATAACTCTATATTTTCTTCTGTTTCCACCACCATGGTGTCTAACTGTAATTTTACCCTGATTATTACGACCAGCATTTTTCTTGATTGGAGCTAAAAGTGATTTCTCAGGAGTTTTCTTTGTGATCTCTGCGAAATCAGAACCAGTCATATTTCTTCTAGAAGGTGTATATGGGTTGTATGTCTTAATTCCCATTATCTTTCTCCTTTCGGTTTTTTATCGCACTTGTCTGTGCATAATATTTGTTAGTTCAAATTATAATCCAGCGAAGATTTCGATCTCTTTGCTATCAGCTGATAATTGAACGATTGCTTTTTTAGATTTAGCAGTTTTTCCAACTACCATTCCACGGCGTTTGTTCTTTGGGTGGTTGTTCATAGTGTTAACTTTAACAACTTCTACGCCTTCGAACATTTTCTCAACTGCTTCTTTAATCATAGTCTTGTTAGCTTCTGGATGAACAAGGAATGTATATTTCTTTTCAGCCATAGCTTCCATACTCTTCTCAGTAACTACTGGTTTGAGGATTACATCATAGTATTTAATATTTGCCATTATGCGTATACCTCCTCGATATTCTTAACAGCAGCTTTAGTTACAACAACTGTGTCGTATTTTAAAACATCGTATACGTTAATTTCATTAACCTGTGATGTTTTAACTGTAGCAAGGTTTTTAGCAGAAGCGATAACGTTCTGGTTCATATCCTCTAATACTACTAAAGCTTTGTTTACTTTTAAGTTTCCTAAAACTTCTACAAATTTCTTTGTTTTGATTTCATCAAGTTTTAAATCATCAACAACAACGAATTTCTCTTCTGTTACTTTTGATGTTAAAACTGATTTAAGAGCTGCTCTCTTCTCTTTTTTGTTAAGTTTGAAAGAGTAGTCTCTTGGTGTTGGAGCGAATACAGTACCGCCACCTGTCCATTGTGGAGCTCTTGTAGAACCCTGTCTAGCGTGTCCTGTTCCTTTCTGTCTCCAAGGTTTTCTTCCGCCTCCGCGAACTTCAGAACGTGTTTTTGCTTTCTGAGTTCCTTGGCGATTATTTGCAAGCTGTTGAAGTACAGCCATGTGAACTAAGTGTTCATTTACTTCTACACCGAAAATAGAATCGTTTAATTCAAGTGATTCAACTTCAGCGCCTTCCATATTATAAACAGCTACTTTAGCCATCGTAAAGTTCCTCCTTTCTTAATTCAAGTGCCTATTTAGCTTTACAAGTCTCTTTAACTGTGATAAGTGACTTTTTAGCTCCTGGTACAGCACCTTTTACTAAAAGTAAATTGTTCTCTGCGTCAACTCTTACAACTTCAAGATTCTGAATTGTAACTTTTACGCTACCCATGTGTCCAGGCATTCCTTTTCCTTTGAATACCTTACTTGGTGTAGAACAAGAACCGTTTGAACCCTGGTGACGGTGGAATTTAGAACCGTGAGCCATAGGTCCTCTGTGCTGTCCTAATCTCTTAATAGCACCCTGGAATCCTTTACCTTTTGAAATTGCTGTTGCATCAATCTTATCGCCTTCTGCGAAGATATCAGCTTTAATTTCATCTGCTAATTTGTACTCATCTGCATTTTCAAATTTAAATTCTTTAACGAATCTCTTTCCTGATACACCTGCTTTTGCAAAGTGTCCCATTTGAGCTTTGTTAAGACCGTGTCTGTGACCAACTTTCTTATTTCCGTTGGCATCTTTGCTTACAACTTTTGCTACTTTGTCAGCAAATCCTACTTGGACAGCGCTGTAACCATCGTTGTCGACTGTTTTAACCTGAGTTACAACACATGGTCCTGCTTGTAATACAGTTACTGGTACTAATACGCCATCTGCATTGAAGATCTGTGTCATGCCGACTTTTGTTGCTAAAATCGCTTTCTTCATTTCTTTACCTCCTGTTTTCTACAGCGGAACGCTTCTTGCTTATTACAAAATAAATAAGTAGCGGACCCGTTCATCCTAGAGCAGTCAATAATCTATATTAACCAATCAGGGATATCATAATTAGTTGCCTCTTTTTGAGGTCTTTCTGAGAAATTCTATTTCTCTTTCATCTTGATATCGATGAATACACCAGCTGGCATTTCTAATCTAGATAATGCATCAACAGTTTTCTGTGTTGGTGTCATGATATCGATAAGTCTCTTATGAGTTCTCTGCTCGAACTGCTCACGAGAATCTTTATATTTGTGAACCGCTCTTAAGATAGTAACAACTTCCTTTTTTGTTGGAAGAGGTACTGGACCGCTCACCTTAGATCCGTTCTTCTTTACAGTTTCGATGATTTTTTTTGCTGATGAATCAACTAATTCGTGATCATAAGCTTTAAGAGTAATTCTCATTACTTGACTTGCCATAAAAAAAGTCGCCTCCTTTTCGCACTTTAAATTCAGTACGACAAGCGGTGACTGTACACTTCTCCGTGTGTGTCATGTATTTGAACACACGTTATCCCTACATTTAAGTAGTCCATATTGTTTGTACAGTGACTTGTCGTCAGTTTCCTAACTTGACATTCGCTCCACGGAAAAACCTACCACTTAGGTAGCAACCTCACGCTTCTATGCTATCAATGTCACAGCAATTGCTATTATATCGTATATTTAATTGTTTTGCAAGGGTTTTATCGTTTTTTTTGATTTTATTTTTAACCAATATTGCCAAAATATTTGTGGATTTTTTGTATATTTTTACCACTAGCTTTTAGTTATGTTTTTATACTTTAATCTACTTTTCTTAAGCAACAAACACATTCAATATGTTTTGTAAATGGGAATTGATCATAAGGTGTTATTTCTTTAACCTCATATCCATTCTTTGTAAAATACTCTAAATCTCTTGCAAGTGTCTCTGGATTACATGAAACGTATGAAATTCTATTTGGTGACATCTTTACTGCTGCCGCCATAAATTCTTCTGTACTTCCGCTTCTAGGTGGATCCATTATAATTACATCAGTTTTTTGCTTTTTACTTGAAGCTTTAAGCATATATTCTGTTGCATCTTCATTATAGAATTTTATATTTCTCATGTTATTCTTTTTTGCATTTATTATAGCATCTTTAACCGCATCTTTATTAAGCTCTACGCCTATTACTTCTTTAGCGTTTTTACTAGCTACTAATCCTATTGTACCAGTTCCACAATATGCATCTATAACCGTTTTTTTGCTAGATACTTTTGCATATTCCATCGCTTTATAATAAATTTTTTCTGTTTGTTCCGGATTTACTTGATAAAATGATGATGGCGAAATTCTAAAAGTTAATCCGCATAATTTATCTTCAATAAATCCTTTTCCATATATAGTTATATTTCTTTCTCCAAGAACCATACTTGTATTCTTGTCGTTTACATTTATTACGACTGTGCTTATTTGGGGCACTTCTTTTCTTAATGCTTTTACGAAATTATTTTTTGATGGTAAAATTGGTGATGATAAAACTAAAACAACCATTATTTCATCATTATAATAGCTTTTTCTAACCATCACATGTCTCAACAAGCCATATCCTGTATCTTCATCATATGTCTTTATCTTGAATGATTTAATAAGCTTTTTGATCGTATTGATTACTTTTTTGCATTCTAGATTTTCTATTTGGCATTCTGGAATATCCACAACGTCATGTGTTCCTTCTTTATATGTACCTGCCAAAATCTTTCCCGCTCTTGTATATGTAAATGCAGCATTCACCTTATGTCTATAGTGATATGGATCTTTCATTCCAACTATTCTTTGAACTTTTCCATATTTTTTCAAAAGTCTATTTACATGTCTTTGTTTTTTTTCTAGCTGCTCTTCATATGTTAATCCTTGATAGTCACAGCCTCCACACTTTTTTTTATATTTACAAGCTTCCATTATTTCAAGCTCTCCTTTCATTCTGCAAACATAACGTCTTTTATTCTATCACAGGCTTTTTTATTCTTCCAGTTAAATTTCTATAAACATATTTATGCCATTATTGCAATTTTATTTTTATTACTTATCCATTTTTATAACTTTATAATTTTTAATTGTTTACACCATTTTTTTATTGTAACTTTTAAGTTATAATCTTATAATGAAACATTTTGAATTTTCTAGGAGGATATTAAAATATGAACAGACGTGAAAAAGCAGTAGAATATAAACACTGTGGCTACAATTGTTGTCAGGCAGTTCTTAAAGTTTTCGAAGATAAATATAATCTAACAGATGACCAAATTCGAGCGCTCGGAAGTAGTTTTGGTGTTGGAATGGGATGCATGGAAGGCACTTGTGGCGCTTTAGTTGGTGCTGGAATTGTCGCCAGCTTAACTGATGAAAACTCTAGCAAATCCCCTGCAACTGGGAAAAAATTATTACAGCACTTCAAAGATTCTAGTGGAGACACTATTTGCAAAAATCTAAAAGGTATTGAAACTGGAACTCTCCTATGTACTTGTGATGATTGTGTCAGACATGCAGTTGATGCATTAGAGGAGCTAATTTTTAATTAAAGTAAAACCTTTTATATAGGTAGTCAAATTTTAATTTTAAAAATTATTTTTTCATTTAAATAGGCAACCAACATTAATTTAACCCACACAAAAAAGGACTAGCTAGATGAAAAGATATGTAAATCTTATCTTTTTTTAATCATCCACTAGTCCTTTTTAATATTTTTACACTGTTTGTTTTTACAAGACTGAATTTTACACTGCTTAATTTTCAGTATTTATCGCCTATTCTGGT
>FOPE01000008.1 GCA_900113385.1 Lachnospiraceae bacterium C7 | reverse complement strand
CATTCCAAATCTCCACAAACATGGTGAACAACATTAGTTCTTCTAGCGTTTGCACAGTCTTTACCAAGATAATACGTATTATGGATATAAGTTCTATTTTCCTTGATTTCATGTGCAACTGTGGAAGGATGTCTACCGATTAATTTTGCTATCTTTTTAAGTGAATCTTTGTTGTGTATTCCAGTTTCAATCGCAAGTCGATCCGACAAATCCATTTGTCCTTTATTTCTGTAGTAGTTCATATCTGCTCCTTTCCAGCAGATAGTAATCGATATCTTTACTATATCATATCTGCTCCTTTCCAGCAGATAGTAATCGATATCTTTACTATATCATCTCTGCTAGAAAAAAGCCGTTGCAAAAGTAAACTAGACTTTTTTAACCATTTTCAGTTGTCAAAGTACAGGTTTAATTTTTCATTCTAGGTACTTTATTTGATTTTTATAAGTAAATATTTTATTTGAATTTTATAGGTAAATATTTTATTTAGATTATTTTGAATAAATGTTCTTACAATTAAATATGTCTTTAATTTTTTTCTTTTATACATTATTACATAAAAAGGTGCCTGCGAAACTTTGCAAGCACCTTTTGTTTTATTCCTTAATTGTTGGATTTGTTAATATTTCCATTTCTTTACCTTGTTTTGCATTAACATATGAAACTATCATATCTGCTGCAAACTCAGGATCTATTTGTGTAGAGTCTATACATAAATTGTAGTTCTTTCCTTCTCCCCAGAACTCTCCTGTATAATAATTATGAAACTCTTTTCTTCTCAAATCCGTATTTTTAATGAAGTTCTTAGCCTTTTCCTCAGAATATCCTAATCGACGTTCTATTTCCTTTACTTTATAGTCCGCCTGTGCATGGATAAACACTGATGTAGCATCATCATCCCTAAAAATATAATTACTACATACTTCCATTATTACAAAGGATTTTCCTTTTGTTAATCGCTTTAAAAAATGTCTCTCCCTAGTACTTGGGAAAAATTCTTCGCTGCGTCTAGCAAGGCTATATAACAAACTATTAACTTGTCGTTCTTCAAAGAATCCTCTAAATTCGTCATATCCTCCCGAATCCTTTGCCATTTGGATAAGTGTTTTTCTGTCATAAAACTCGATTCCTAGTTTTTTTGCCACGAGTTCTCCAATAAGGTGACCATTGCTGCCGCATTCTCGAGCAACCGTAATTATCATTTACCTTACCTCCTCCTTTATTACCTCAAGAATATAATATCACACTTTTGAGATTTTAGAAGGTTTTTATTAAAATTTTATATTTTTTACATATTTTCACGTGGTTTTTCGTCAGTTTGTACATTTTTTACATGCTTTTTACTAGCGATTATCGATTTTTTCAGGATACATATCGTGGTGAGTTAATCTATCAAAAGCTACTTCTTCCCACTTTGTTCCTGGCTTTCCATAATTACAATATGGATCAATTGAAATTCCTCCACGTGGAGTAAATTTTCCCCATACTTCAATATATTTTGGATCCATTAATTTAATTAAATCCTTCATTATAATATTTACGCAGTCTTCGTGGAAATCTCCATGATTTCTAAAGCTAAATAAATATAATTTAAGAGATTTACTTTCTACCATTTTTTTATCTGGTACGTAAGATATATAAATTGTTGCAAAATCTGGCTGGCTTGTGATTGGACAAAGACTAGTAAATTCTGGACAATTAAATTTTACAAAATAATCGTTTTCTGGATGTTTATTATCAAAACTCTGAAGCATTTCTGGTGCGTAATCCATGCTATATTTAACTTTTTGATTTCCTAATAATGTCACTTCTGACATTTCTTCTTTTCTTCTTGTTGAACTCATAATTATCTCCTTTTGAAATATCTTATTTTAATATCGAATTTGCTATATGTTTTAGATTTTTTTTTATAAATCTGCTATATGTTTTAGTTTTTTTTAATCTGCTATATATTTGGATCTTTTTTATAAATCTGCTATATATTTTGGATCTTTTTACTTTAATAATGGATCTACTGTTCCATTAAGTTCAAATGCTTTTATTCTGTCTAAACATGTTCCACATTTCATACATGGTTTATCTTGTCCTTCGTAACAACTCCATGTTAATTCGTATGGCACATTAATTGCTAATCCTGCTTTTACTACTTCTGCTTTTGTACTATTAATAAATGGTGCTTCTATATGAAGTTGTTGTCCACTACCTTCATAAATTGCTTTGTTCATTGCTTCATTAAACACAGTGCTACAATCTGGATAAGCATTTCCTGCTGCATCATCTGCGTGAGCTCCATAATAGATTACTTCGCAATTTTTTGATAAGGCAAAACTTGCTGCTGAAGATAGAAACAATCCATTTCTAAAAGGCACATATGTGCTTACTGGCGCATGATCAGTTTCTTCAAGTTGTTGTGCATATGATTCTTTTGGTATTTCGCCTTCAGAATGTGACAACAATGAGCAATCACTATATTGGAATATTTTTGACAAATCTAATGTAAATAGCTCTACACCATAGTGTTTGCAAACTGCTTTTGCGCTTTCGATTTCCTTTACGTGTTTTTGTCCATATGACATTGATAATGCAACTACGTGCTCTTTTCCATATTTTTCTACTGCAAGTCCAAGGCAAGTTGTTGAATCAACTCCACCACTGCATAATACTAATGCATTTTTTTCTTTATTCATTTTGTCCTCCTTATGTTTGAGCAATATAAGATTAATAATGTACTTTATAAACATTATTTTTTAACATGCTTTCATTTAGCTATATTTTTTCCTAACCAAACAAATTTTAATACATGATTCTATTAAGCAATACCGCATCTGTTTCAAACTTACCTCGTAGTGTTTGTGTGTAAGTTTTTGAATTTACATTTTTTATTCCTCTAGCAGTCATACAACTATGATTTGCTCTTATAATAACTGCAACGTCTTTGCTTCCTGTAACCATCTGAATAATGTCTGCAATATCTGTTCCGATTCTTTCTTGGAGCTGTAAACGTTTTGTTACCATATCTACTATTCTTGCAATTTTACTTAATCCTATAACTTTATCTTGTGGTATATAAGCTACATCTATTTTCATATTGTACATAAGGGCCATATGATGTTCACAATAACTAAAAGCATCTATATCTTTTACAACTACCATGTCCTTTGTATGTCCTTCTACATCTAAATCTGCGCTAAATGTTTTATCAAATTTTTGAGCTATTTCTTCATTAGAATAATTCATTCCTTCAAAAACTTCTTCGTACATTTTTGCAACTCTCTTAGGTGTTTCTTTTAGTCCCTCGCATTCTGGATCTGCGCCTAATGCAAGTAATATTTCATATATGTTTTTTTCTATTTTTGCTGTATCTATTTTTTTCATATAATCCTTCCTCTCATATACTACTGAGGTCGCTTCTATATTTACGATGTTACAATTTAAACACCTCGTTCATTTGGATCCCAAATAAACTTATGCATTTGAAGTTGAAGATTAACGTTATTCATTGTATTTTCTTTCATAAAATCAACAATCTCTGCCGGTGTAATTTTTCCAAATACTGCGCTTAAATACACTTTACATTTTGATGTCAAATTATATTTATCAATAATTTCTTTTGCTTTTTCTAAATCAACTCTATTGCTACAAACAAATTTTACTGTATCTTTCTGTTCCAAAAATTCATAGTTTGAAACGTCCATAAATTTTTCCATTCCGCTTCCAGCTAATTTATAATCTAAAGTGACACTTGGTGTATTTTTTAATTTTTTAAGTTCTTCTATGTTTTTGCTTCCATTTGTTTCAATTTCTACTGAAAGTTCTTTTTCCTCTGAAAGCTTTTCAAGAAGTTCATTAATTCCTGGCTGTGCTAATGGCTCTCCACCTGTTAAAGTTACATTTTTTATTTTTGTATCTTTTATATTTTTTATAATTTCGTCTGCTGTTTCATATTCGAATTTTGCATCTGGTACATTTGCCCATTTTGTATCACAGTATGTACAATTTAAATTACAACCGCAAAATCTAACGAATACCGCTAGCTGTCCGGCTTTTTGACCCTCACCATTTATACTTACAAATTTTTCTACAACTTTATATTTTGTCATGTTACTTCCTCTTAAATCATTTAATAAATATTATTCTTCGTATGTTGCACAATTGTTAGGTGTTTCATAAACACTAACTTTTGATACGTCATTATTTACTTTTAACTTATCATAAAAATATTTTGAAAAATTTTCTGCAGTAGGTCTAAAGTCAACAATATTTATCTTAAAATCTTCATCTCTTAACGCGTTAAGTGTTGATTCTTTTAAACTGTTTTCTTCAATAATTAAACTATGATCTAAATTATCACAAAGTTCTTTTAATTCTTTTTTTATATCTGTGAAATCTACTACCATTCCATCTTTTAATTCTGTTCCTTTTACTTCTACTTGTACTCTCCATCTATGACCATGTAAATTGCGACATTTTCCATTATATCTTGCCAAAAAATGTGCTGCGTCAAAACTACTTTCTGTTCTTACTGTATACATTTTATTCTCCTTTACTTGGGTGTTGGTTTTTATTTTTGTTAAGCTTGTTGTTTTTGCTTTAATTGTTGCTTATGCTTAAATTGTTACTTTTACTTAATTTGCTGTTTTTGCTTAACTTGCTATTTTTACTTAATTTGTTATTTATATTTGTATCTATATTATGTTTATGTATTAATTTGTACCAATGGAAATATTAACGATTCGTTCTATGAAAATTGAATTAGAATATAAAAAGGATGTGCAAAAAAATGTGCACATCCTCTATAAAATCCAAAATTTATAGTCCTGGTTTTATTTAGAGACAGGATGGTACAAACGAACTGTCTTATTAAATTTTCCAAGGAATAATTGTACTCCCTTATTTTTTATATGTCAACCTAGACCTATAATTAGATTTTATTTACTTTTTGTTGTATTTACTTTTAATCGTTATTATATGGACAATCTGGGTATTGTCTGACGTTTAAGATTTCTTCTGCTCTTTTTACTTCTTCATCTGTAGGTGTTCTTACCCCGTCTAACGGATACTCTTTTCCTAGTGTTTTCCACTTTACCACACCTAATGTGTGATATGGTAAAATTTCTACTCTCTGGATAGTTTTTAATTCTGCTAAAAAATCTCTTAGTTGCTCTAAATCGTCTTGCTGATCTGTTATTCCTGGAACTAGAACATGTCTAATCCACATTTTTTTATTATTTTCTGATAAAAACTTTGCTAATTCAAGAATATTTTTGTTTGTACAACCTGTTAGCTTTTTGTGGCGTTCTTCATCCATTTCTTTTATATCTAAAATAAATAAATCTGTTACATCCATTAATTCTTTGAACTTTTCTAAATATTTTGGTTCATTTCTAAATGGATTTCCACTTGTATCTAGTGCTGTATGAACGCCATCTTTTTTTGCCAATTTAAACACTTCTCTTACAAAATCTAGCTGTAAAAGCGCTTCTCCACCACTTATTGTTATGCCGCCATTGTCTTTCCAATAAGTTTTATATCTTTTTGCTTTTTCATACATCTGTGCTGGTGTAAATTCCATAATTCCTTCTGTGCCTTCCCATGTATCAGGATTATGGCAATATTGACATCTCATAGCACATCCTTGAACAAAAATAACATATCTTACTCCTGGTCCATCTACTAAGCCAAAAGTTTCTAATTTATTAACTTTTCCTCTAATATCTTCCATTTGTATTTCCTCTTGTACTTAAATTTGTTAACTTAATTTTACCAAAAAAGGGAAGCCATTTGGCTCCCCTCTAATGGTTTTCAATAGTTTAGATATACTAGTCTATATGTAATGCTCTATACATTTCTGACTATAATCTATCATGACATGTACGAGCAATAACATCTAACTGCTGTTCTCTTGTTAAGTCAATGAACTTAACCGCATATCCAGATACACGAATTGTAAAGTTAGCATACTCTGGTTTTTCTGGATGTTCCATTGCATCCTCTAATTTTTCTTTGCCAAATACGTTGACATTTAAATGATGTGGACCTTGATCAAAATATCCATCAAGAACTTGTACCATGTTTGTAATTCTTTCGCTTTCAGAATGTCCTAAAGCGCTTGGATTAATTGTCTGTGTATTTGAAATTCCATCAAGTGCCCAGTGATATGGTATTTTTGCTACTGAATTAAGGGATGCAAGCAAGCCATTTTGTTCAGCACCATAGGCTGGGTTTGCTCCTGGAGCAAATGGTGTAAATGCTTCTCTACCATCTGGTGTGGCACCTGTTGCTTTACCATATACTACGTTTGATGTAATTGTAAGGATTGATGTTGTAGGCTCTGAATTTCTATATGTATGATGTTTTCTGATCATTGTCATAAATGTCTTAAGAAGCCATACTCCAATTTCATCTGCTCTATCATCATCATTACCATATTTAGGGAAGTCACCTTCCACCTTATAATCAACTACAAGTCCTGATTCGTCACGAATTGTTTTTACTTTTGCATACTTAATAGCGCTTAACGAATCAATTACGTGAGAGAATCCTGCAATACCTGTTGCAAATGTACGACGTACATCTGTATCAATAAGTGCCATTTCCTCTTCTTCGTAATAGTATTTATCATGCATATATTGGATTAAGTTCAAAATATTTACATATAATTCTGCTAACCAATCTAGCATTACTTCAAACTTATCCATTACTTCATCATAATCTAAGTACTCTGATGTAATTGGCTGATATGCTGGTCCAACTTGCTGATGATGTTTTTCATCCATACCACCATTAATAGCGTAAAGAAGACATTTTGCAAGGTTTGCTCTAGCTCCAAAGAACTGCATTTCCTTACCTGTCTGTGTTGCTGATACACAACAACAAATTGAATAATCATCTCCCCATACTGGTTTCATAACATCATCATTTTCATATTGAATAGAAGATGTATCAATAGAAATTTTAGCTGCATATTTTTTGAATTTTTCTGGTAAAGCAGATGAATATAACACTGTTAAGTTTGGTTCTGGTGATGGTCCCATATTTTCTAATGTATGTAAGAAACGGAAATCATTCTTTGTAACCATTGAACGGCCATCCATTCCAATTCCTGCTACTTCAAGTGTTGCCCATACTGGATCACCTGAGAATAACTGATTATATGATGGAATACGAGCAAACTTAACCATTCTAAATTTCATAACCATATGGTCAATTAATTCCTGTGCTTGTTTTTCTGTAATGACTCCTGCTTCTAAGTCTCTTTCCATGTAAATATCAAGGAATGTAGAAATACGACCAACTGACATTGCTGCACCGTTTTGCGTCTTTACTGCACCTAAATATCCAAAATATAACCATTGAACGGCTTCTTTTGCATTTTTAGCTGGCTGAGAAATGTCATAGCCATATATCTTTGCCATTTCCTTTAAGCCTTTTAATGCGTTAATCTGTCTTCTGATTTCTTCACGTAAACGAATTACATCATCTGTCATTGTACGATCTCCGCAGTTTGCGAAATCTTCTTCTTTTTTCTCAATAAGATAATCAATTCCATAAAGTGCCACTCTACGGTAATCACCTACGATACGACCTCTTCCATATGTATCAGGTAAACCTGTAATAATATGTGTATGACGTGCTGCCTTCATTTCTGGAGTATATGCATCGAATACACCTTGGTTATGTGTTCTTGTATATTTTGTAAAAATCTCATGAAGCTTTGGATTTGGTGTATAGCCATTTGAAGTACATGCTTCTTCAGCCATTCTAATACCACCGTATGGCATAAATGCTCGCTTCAATGGTTTATCTGTTTGTAATCCTACGATTTGTTCTAAATCTTTTAAGTTTTCATCAATATATCCTGGACCATAAGCAGTTAAACTTGTTACTACTTCTGTTTCCATATCAAGAATTCCGTTGTTATCTCTTTCTTGTTTTTGAAGTTTTTGTAAAGCTCCCCATAACTTATCTGTTGCTTCTGTTGGTCCCTCTAAAAAAGACTCATCTCCATCGTATTGTTTGTAGTTTTTCTGAATGAAATCTCTGACGTTGATTTCGTCCTTCCAAATTCTACCTTCAAATCCTCTCCACTGTTGGTAATCTTTCATTTGTGGTTATCCTCCTTTAATTCCCGTTAAGCATGACTAACTTTTTGTCACATTAATAATTATAACATTTGTTTATATTATTTCAACATGTTTTTTGTATTTAAATAAAAACAATAAAGGCAAGGTACACTTTTCATATATTTAGTGCATCTCGCCCATTAAATTTACTATATTTTGTGGTATTATTCAATATGTTTTTGTCAAAAAATAAGTAATATTATATTTTTTAATAAATACATAATTTATATGTCGTTTTTATTATGTTTTTTTTGATAAACACGTTGTAAAACCAACAGTAAAATTCCAAGTGCTAATGAAACAAAGCTTATAAACCCTCCAAACACTAGGCCTGGTGTTTCATATCTCAATTCGACTTTATGTTTTCCTTTTTTTAATGGAATTTTTATAAATGTCGTTTTAAAGCTTTGAGATTTAATTTTTTGTCCATCTACATAGACTTTCCATCCTTCCTCATTCGGAATTGAAAACACTAGATTTTTATCTTTTTTTAAATTAACTTTTCCTTTAATATAGGTATCCTTAACTACTTCTGTTTTAAATTTGTCTTCTGTTAAAGTTTCACATGCTGTGCTTAACACTTTTTCATTTAACAAATAAGTATTAAATACTAATTTTTCTTGATTGTCATTTTTTATTTTTACTTCATCTCCAAGTCGTACTTCACCTAAATCCAATAGATAAACGTGGGATGTTTTAGAAAATGTTCTATTTCTTCTTCCTTCAATTTCTTCATATAATTCGTCTGAATAGCATGAACTATATTGAGCATAAAGATGACCTGGATTTCTAACTTTTATAATTGTTTCTCCTGGTTTTGAATTTTGCAAATTTCCTGAATCAAATAATAATTTTTGATCTTTATTTTCATTTTCTGCATTTAAACTTTCTACCAACATATTAATGCTACTTACAGAAGAATATTCTTCCGTATTCCAGGCTTTATCTTGCTTTTGGGTCATTGTAAAGCCAATTGGTAAAACATATTTGTTTTTATATAAATATTGTTCCCCTATATTATCTACCTTTTGTTTTAATTTATCATCTCCGTTTGGATCATCTGAAAGACAATATTTCACCGACAACATTGCTGATAATAGTGGTGTTGCTCCATTATAACAATAAAAATTCTTTCCACCTTCCATATCATTTTTTTGGTAAAAATGACTTACATTAATGTTCATAAGTGATGAAAATTGAGTTGTTGAATGATAACCATATAAGGCGTCATCGTTTTTACTCATTCTTTCTTCTTGCTCAACCCTATAGAAATTACCATTTTCTTTTTCATCTACTTTAGATAACAATTTTTCGTATGATTCCATTTTAGAAAGATATTGACTTCTACTTACCGTATAAAAACTTGTTACAGCCATGTTCATACTTAAATCCACAACTGCAATTAGGCAGGCTATTTCTAAGAATATTTTTCCGTATTTTTTTGATACACTTTTTCTAAGAATTCCTAATATACTATAACTTACTGTATAGGCTATAGTAATTCCAATTGCTAAAGAATCCGTCACTGTTCCATCATTATTTATTAAGCCAACTACTAATATAATTATTGCCATAAATGCAGATGTGATTATATCTTTTCTTTTTAAGCCATTAAATTTTATTACCGTTTCATAGCACATACAAATAACTAAAAATGAAAATAAGAAACTTTGACGGCTAGGTAATGAATCTGGATAATGCAATCCATGCCAAATAAAATCTAATATATTATTTGAAAAGCTTGCAAAAAAGAATCCTACCATAAAAATTCTTGGTATTTTTCGCCATATTTTTATCCTTTTATTTAAAATATATGCAAATATCAAAAAGATTGCAAAAGCACCTGTATAAATATTGGGCCAATGATCGTCTCCTGTGTATGCATATGCTGTTGAAGACATTCTAGTCACTTCTGAGATAAAGTTGAAATACCATTTTGATTTTTCTGGAATATTTATTCCTGAGGATCCACTATATCTAAGAATTTTCAACTCTGGTATGATTAAAACTGCTGCCGTACCACCTGACAATAAGGAAAAAATTGCAAATTGAAATACTGATTTTAAATAATTATTCTCGTCCTCTGCCCAAATTGTCAAAAAATACAATACTGCAAATATGCAAATCATTATTGCTATATAGTAATTAGACCAAATTGCTATTGAAAGCGTAACAAAATATACTAATGGATTACATTTTTTTATTATATTATCCATTCCTATACATATTGCTGGAAGCAATGCAAAACTGTCTAACCACATTATGTTCCAATTGTATGCTGCAGTAAAACCGCAAAAACTATATGCTAATGCTGCAACTAATGACAACAATAACATTTTTTCATGTATACTACCATCTTTTCCAACAATGCAATAATGTTCCTTTATAAACAAAAACATAAACATACTTGCCAAAGAAATTTTTACAACTATAAGTAATGTCATAAATTCTATAACATGAGCTTTGCAGCAAAAAATCAGAAAAATATTTAATGGACTAGCAAGATAATATGCATAAAGTGCCACAAAATCTGAACCTAAACCGCTATTCCATGTATATTGAAAATTTCCTCCATTTTTTATTTTATTCAAAAATTCTGTCATAAATGGACAATATTGATGATACATGTCTATATGTAAAATACATCTGTCTCCAAAAGGATAAACCCCACTAAAAAATAAAATAAAAAAGCATATAATAAATGGTATAATAAATGCTAACGCTGTTGCTTCTTTATTAATTTTGATTTTTATATTCATTAATTGTCCCCTTTCTTATCAAACACCTCATAATATTGAACTATCTTATAATCATTTGTTTTTTCATTTTTACTTGGCTGATTTACTGACGAAATAATAGGCTGTTTTTTATTTAAATCTAACAAAAAATTTTGATAACTATTTGTCTTAATTCCTGCTACTTTCAAAACTTTTGCTGCTAAATAATTTACACTGGTATTTTCTTCTTTTCCTTCTTTTATATCAAAATTAGCCCATATAACATAAGGGACCTTATAACGCTTTTTCAAATCCTCTGAAGATAGATTCTCTGCATCTTTTCCATTTAATGCTAATATTGAACCTGCTACTGCATCTGATGGTTGATGATCTCCAAAGAACACTATAATAGTATCATCATCTTCTTTTTGAAAATACTCTATAAGTTTTTGAAAGTCTTCATCTGTTTTGCGTGTAAGAGACAAATATTGACTCAAGGAGAAATTATTGCTTCCTGTTACGTTAATTCTAGGCGTAAAATTATTATGTTGGTCATAATAGCTTCCATGATTTTGCATTGTTACATTAAAAATAAAGGCACTTTTATTTTTTCTTTTATTTTTATAGGTTGAAATGATTTTTAACATATCACTTTCATCTGAAATATAATCCCTTATATAAAGAGGATTTTCAAAATCATTAATTGAATAAAATTTGTCAAATTCCATGTAATCATATACATTTTCTCGATTCCAACCATCTGGAAAATATGGATGTATTGCATAAGTTTCATACCCCATTGTTTTTAAATAATTAGGCAAAGAGTCTATTTTTCCTGTTATGTATTGTTGATACGGAATACTTCCATTAGGCAAAAACGCCATGGTATTTCCAGTTAAAAATTCAAACTCTGTATTAGCTGTATTACCTCCGCAAACTGAAACATTCAATTCTCCAGTTATAGTGTTTTTTTGTCCCTTTTGTAAACTATGTATAAATGGCATAGGATCCTCTGAAGTATGCATTTCCCCTAATACTCCTAAATCAGAAAAGGCTTCATCCATTATAACTATTATATTTGGTGTTTTTGTTTTTTGATTTTTTGCTTTTTGATTTTTTGATTCATATTTTTTTAAAATTTGTCTTGCTTTTTCTTTACTATATCCTGCCGGCTTATCAATTACTATGTATGACAAATCCATAGCAAAAGTTACTGGTGAACCATTCACCTTTGCCATGTAAACTGGAGTAAACAAAAATGGATACAAATCGTTTTTATTTTGAAACGATTCTGTCTGTAATTGTTCTGTAAAAAGACACAACACTATCATTGTCACAACTGATGGTACTACATGCCAAAGTATTTTTTTCTTTAATTTAATTTTTATAAAGTGAGCTGCCATTATTAGAATCATAAAAAAGATTACTACGACTAATTGATGGCCCCTTAACCTATAGTCATAATTTTTTGCTACACTAGATGCTGTTTTTATGCTAAAAAAATCCCATGGAACAAATGGAGTAGATCTAAATTGCATAACGTAATAACTTGTTAATCCAAATATTAGACATGCTACTAAATAAATTCTAATAGCAACACTCCCTGAGCCTATTACGAAAAATGTAATCCATGCTATTAATTCTAGCAAAATAACATTTAGAATTTGTGGTTTAGGTCGAACCTCTTTAAAGGGATTATGTTGGAAAGACTCCATTAAATAAAATGATATTACAACAATCACAAAATAGCCCAATCCCCCTAATATATTTTGTATTGCAACTGATTTTTGGAACTTTTTCTTTTGTCTAAATTCTTCTTTTAATTCCGAAATCTTATTCATTATTCATTTTCACCCCTCAATTGTGTTAAGTTTATTATAAAACAACTTACAAAATGTAGCCACAGTTTATAATGAATTTATATTTGAATAATATTTTTTTTATTTTTTACTTGCATTATTAATAAAGCTGTGCTAATATTATCTATGTTGTAACAAATCACTATTATATATAGTTGCCGGCATGTCGGAATTGGCAGACGAGACAGACTCAAAATCTGTTATGGGTAACCATGTGTGGGTTCAAGTCCCACTGCCGGCATAATTAAAACTAGCAAAACCTAGAGCGTTGGTTTCTGCTAGTTTTTTTGTTGTTATTTTATTTTTTGAATTTATTGTTATTGGATTAATATTTTATTTGGTCATTATTTTATTTGGTCATTATTTTATTTGGTCATTATTTTATTACCTTTTTCCATAAAAAAAGGCAACCCGTCGGCTGCCTTTAGAAAGGAGGTTAGTATGAAAAATATGAAAATAATTACTTATCAATACTTCTTACTTATTATTTCTGTAATTTATTCTAACCTCCATTTATTAAAAAATAGTGTCAGATTATTTAACATTTTGTAAACACATTTACTCTTCTATGTGAATATCATCAAAACAATCGAAGGTAGCAAAATAATCTTTTGGGGTTTCTGCCCTACGTATTAGTTTAACATTACCATCCTCTTGTAATAAAAGTTCTGCAGATTTTAATTTTCCGTTATAGCTGTATCCCATTGCAAAACCGTGGGCTCCTGTGTCATGAATCACTAAATAATCCCCCATATCGATCTTTGGCAACTTTCTATCTACTGCAAACTTGTCATTATTTTCACATAATGATCCTGTAACGTCATATACTTCTGTGCAAGGTGCATCTTCTTTTCCTAGAACTGTAATGTGATGATAAGCTCCGTACATAGCTGGTCTCATTAAATTTACTGCACAAGCATCTACTCCAATATATTCTTTATATATATGTTTTTCGTGAATAGCTTGTGTTACTAAGCAACCGTATGGAGCAAGCATAAATCTACCCATTTCTGTATAAATAGCCACATCTCCCATACCAGCTGGAACTAATATTTCATCAAACGCCTTATGCACGCCTTCTCCAATTATTTTTATATCATTTGGCTCTTGATCTGGAGTATATGGAACTCCTACTCCACCTGATAAGTTAACAAATTTAATATCACAACCTGTTTCTTTTTTTAATTCTACTACTAGTTCAAATAGTTGTTTTGCAAGTTGTGGGTAATATTCATTTGATACTGTATTGCTAGCTAAAAAAGCATGTACGCCAAAACTTTTTGCTCCTTTTTCTTTTAAAATCTTAAAAGCTTCAAAAAGTTGTTCTTTAGTCATACCGTATTTTGAATCACCTGGATTATCCATTATTCCATTGCTTAGTTTAAATACTCCGCCTGGATTAAATCTGCAGGAAATTGTCTCAGGAATATAACCAATTGTTTTTTCCAAAAAATCTATATGTGTAAAATCATCTAGGTTAATAATTGCACCAACTTTATCTGCATATTGAAATTCTTCCGCTGGAGTATCATTTGATGAAAACATAATATGTTCTCCGTCAAAACCTAATGATTTAGCCATCATAAGTTCAGTATATGATGAGCAATCACAGCCAAAGCCATATTCTTGTAAAATTTTTAGGATATATGGGTTTGGTGTTGCTTTTACTGCGAAATACTCTCTAAATCCTTTATTCCAAGCAAAAGCTTCTTTAACATCTTGCGCATTTTTTCTAATTCCCGCTTCATCATATAAATGAAAAGGTGTCTTATATTTTTTTACAATTTCCTCAACCTTATCTTTTGTTACGAAAGGTATTTTTTTCATAATTTCCTCCTTGAATTGCTTTTTCACTTTACCACAATGAAAATTCTTTGTTAATTATGCTACACTAATTGTTTGAAATTTGCAAGTGTAAAAAGCAAACTTCACTTCTATTTTAACATTTTTTGTGCTATACTGTCGTTGTTTCATTTATAAAAATTTTTTTTATTTTTTTACAACTAAAATAATTTTTTTATTAAATTAACTTATTATTTATATTTTCCTTTTGCCGATATAGTCTCTATAGACTAGATTGAGAAAGGAGTAGATGATGAGTATTTCAGTTGTACCTTACTTAGACTACGATATCGTTAAGCAACAGTTGCAAAAGGCTAGAACTACAGAATACCAAGAAACTTTGCAAGAATTTAGTAAGATTTTGTCCACAACGCAAAATGCACTTTCTAACTACAAAGCTTCTAAATACGGTAATGTATCTAGTACTAACAATACTTATGCAAATTCTAAACCTGCAACAACTGCTACCGTCGCAAGCTCTTCTAACGGTAAGGTAGCTTCCTTTAAATATCCTTCTAATTACGAAGCATATTTTTCTGAAGCTGCTAAAACCTATAATGTAAATGAAAACCTTTTAAAAGCAATTGCAAAAGCTGAATCGGATTTTAATGCTAATGCCACTAGCTCTGCTGGAGCCATGGGTGTTATGCAACTTATGCCAGCTACTGCTAAATCCCTTGGTGTATCAAACCCTTATAACCCTAGGGAAAACATAATGGGAGGCGCAAAATACATTGCAGGGCTTTTAGAAAAATACAATGGTAACACATCTCTTGCTCTTGCTGCTTATAACGCAGGAAGCGGAAATGTCAAAAAATATGGTGGCATCCCACCATTTAAGGAAACACAAAACTACGTTAAAAAGATATTAAGTTATCTAGGTGATGATATGAAAAATCAAACAAACACAGCGACTACACAAACTTTGCAATCCACAGAATATAATTACGCTGTAAAACAAGAAGAAATTAATAGGGTTAACGAAGAACTTAATGATGTTCTTAATAATACATTACAGAAAATGAATGTAACTAAGGAATCTCTAGATTCTATGATTAAGTTACTTAAGGAATATCGAAAAGATTATCCAACAATATAGGAAGTTTTAGATTGCAACAAAAAAGCTACAGTGTTACGATACCTCATCGTTACACTGTAGCTTTTCTTTAAATTACAATAATATATAGTCATAAAAATGACTATATATTATAAAACCACTTTCTACCTAGCTAAAACTCTTGAAACTGCTTCCTTAATTCTATACTCTTGAAAAGGCTTAGTAACAAAATCTTTTGCCCCTGATTTTATTGCATTAATTACCATCGCCTGTTGTCCCATTGCAGAACAGATTACAATTTTAGCTTCTGGATCATATTCTATTATATTCTGACACGCTAATATACCGTTATCTCCTGGCATTGTAATATCTAAGATAACCATATCTGGTGACAATTCTTTATACTGTTCTACCACAGTATTACCGTCTCCAGATTCTCCTACAATTTGATGTCCTTCTTCTTCTAAAATTTCTCTAAGCATCATTCTCATAAATTCAGCGTCATCACATAACAAAATTCTAGCCATAATATATCCTTCCTTCTTACGAAAAACTATATAAAATATATGATTGTCAAAAAAATCACATACTCAACAACGAGATATATAATACCATAGTGTTACTCCCCCTACAATAGTTTTTAGTTTGGTTTAAGAAAGTTTTAATATTATTAATTTTTTGTTTATACTTTTTATAAAATTTTTATATTTTTTATTTTTATTTTATTTTCTTCAATTTTTATTTTGTTTTTATTATATTTTTTTAATTTATTTTAACTTTATGTTAAAATCCAAAATACTTTTTACCATATAAGGACTTAACTTATCTATTGGCATGTTTAATTGCTCATCACCTACTAATAATGCTAATGCGAAAATATTAGCTTCAAATTCTACATTTTTAGCCACATTCTCTGCTGTTATTGCAAAATAATTAACATTATCCTCATGCAAAATTGCATGACCTAATTCATGCGCACATAATACTTTTTTGGAAAGATCTGTATATGCACTATTTATAGATATAAAAGTTGGATAATTTTCTGACTTAATTGTATGTGCCTTAAAATTTTTAACATTACTAGCACCATCCATAACAATTATTCCTAACTTTTTTGCTATTACATAAGGATCATTCGTCTGCCAATTTTTTCTTATATCTCTAGCTAATCTTATTATTTCCTTCGTCTTCATTTCTGAAATTGTACCTCTCTTTGATGCTAAGACTTACATACTTAAACTGTCGTAATAACTCATTTGCGAATTCTACAATCATCTCATCTGTCATACTACTTGGATCATAACCACCGTATGCCGCAAGAGTAGGTGTTTTTAAAATAAATTCCATAGCCTTTTGCGGATCAATAAATTCGTCTGGTAGCGTATCTGTTTCCACACTCTTCTTTGAGGTGACACCGTTTCCCATTAATTCTGCAGGTGTCACTTCTAATATTTCACACAATTTATCAAATACATTAATTGGTATCTTCTCTATTGAAGAATCCTCGTATCTATACACTGTAGAACAAGAAACCCCTAGCTGTTTAGCAATATAATCTACAGATATCTTTTTTTCTTTTCTGCGCTGTTTTATTCTCTCTCCTATAGACATTGCTTCCTCCGATTAAATTACATACTTTTTATTTAATTGTACACTATCGAGTTGGGTTAGGCAATATTTTTTTGCATTTTTGCAACTTTTTATTGACTATTGATTGCATAAACGCTATATTAATATCAGAGAATTTTCGCAAAAGTGCGAATTATATAGATAAAGTTGAGGTGATCGTTATGGAAATTTTAGCTAACCAGAATTACAATAAAGAACCTAAGATCATAGTTATCGGTATCGGCGGTGGCGGTAATAATGCCATTGGTCGCATGATTGAGGCTGGATATTCCCGCGTGGATTTTGCTGCAATCAATACTGACAAACAAATTCTTGGCTCTAGCAAGGCCAATTACACTATCCAAATTGGTGAAAAATTAACAAAAGGATACGGTGCAGGTGCTAACCCTTCTGTTGGAGAATCTGCAGCTGTTGAAAGTGAAGATGAAATAAAAGAACTAGTTGAAAATTACGATATGGTTATTCTAACCTGCGGTATGGGTGGAGGAACCGGTACTGGTGCAACACCTATCGTCGCTCAAATTTGCAAAAAACTTGGGATTTTAACTATAGGTGTTGTTACAATTCCATTTACTTTTGAAGGTGGCCCTCGTATTAAAGCTGCCAAGTTAGGTGTTGAAGCATTAGAAAAACACGTTGATACTCTTCTTGTTATTCCTAATGACAAATTACTTAAAATTTCAACTAAACCGCTTATGTTAAATGATGCCTTTTCTTTGGCTGACAATGTATTGAGATATACTATTTCTAGTATCACAAATATTATCTACAATAGTGGTACTATCAACCTTGATTTCAATGATTTAAGAACTACTTTAGAAAACAAAGGTATTGGACACTTAGGTATTGGAATCGCAGATTCTAGTAGTCAAATTATTGATGCATTTAAACAAGCTCTTGAATCTCCATTGCTTGATACAAATATTGAAGGTTCTTCAAATATTCTTATTAATACAAGTGGGCCTATTAACTTACTTGATTTAAATGATGCGACTTCATATGTTCAAGCTCTTGCTGGCGAAGATGTTAATGTAATTTGGGGTACAGTTAATGATGCAGCTAATGGAAATGATAAAATTGTAGTTACTATTATTGCAACAGGAATGGATCAAAACAGAAGTGAAAATGCTATACCAAGCAAAAAATTAAATGTTCAGTATACTAATCCATTGGCCACATCACAACAAAATGTTACTTCAAATCAGCTCAATCCTGATATGCATACTGCTCATTCAGGTTTGGCTATGGAAGCCCCTAGTTATGATCAACCACTTTTTAGAGAACCTGTTATAAAAACAGCTGCTTCAAATGCTTATGATAACCAACGTGTTAATAGAACTGCTACTGGAAATGCTACTGGAACTTCAAATCAAAATGTTAATCCTAATGGATTTGTTCCAAGTAATTCTACAAAGGAAATTAAAATTCCAGATTTTATTTTAAACAAGAATCGATAATTAAATATATTTAGTGAATATATTTAACGAAAATATTTAATTAGCGCATTTAAAATGCGAGAATAGTTTTGATTTAATTTTAATCATCACTAATTCTCGCATCTTTTATTTATATAAGCTTATCAGTTTGTTTTTTAATATACAGTTCCATCTTTTTTTAAATCTAAATCAGCTGTTTGATCATTTCCATTATCACTAAATATGATATGATTGTAGCCTTTTGACCAATCCACTTTTATTGCATAAATGCAATTTTTTTCATCAATCAACTTCATTTTTTCTCCTGGCCACTCTTTATTATTAGCAACTACTTTTTGAGTATCATTCCACATATATGCGCAGGGATTTTTCCACCCTTTTGTATTTCTAAAATAAACTACATGGTCTGCCTCTTCATCATTTTCATTATTATATTTTTGCCAAGTTCCATTTTGATATATCCATTCTTTAGCTGTTGAATCACCACTAAATGTAAGGCCTGGGCTTCCACTTCCTGGATACTGGTTATTGTTATCTGTAAACATTACATGATCAAATTGTTCTTTAACATCATAAAAATACAAGTCTTTTCCTTGATCATAAATCATTTTTTCTCCTGGCCAAGTTTTATTAGATCCATTTTTTCCATATGCATAACAATATATATTATTTCCATTCCAGCCTTGTGGTAATTTGAAATAAACCCTATGATTTGTTGCTGGAACAACTGTTGTGCCTTCATCCGACGAATCGTCTTTTCCTGTATTTGGATTATCTGTGTTTTGGTCCTTTTTTTCTATTACAGCTATTCCTGTTGAACCAATTTCACCTAAAATTCTCCTGTTTTCTACCTTAAACTCTTTGCCTGTTATTTTTTCTTCATAAGTTCCGTTTTCTAAGTTATGTGCTGTAACGTTAGCATTTTTATTATTTCCATAGCAATTCACTAAAACAGCACCTGTTGTTCCTCTTTCATTATAAGCCACGCCATCTTCTGATGATAAATATTCTCCTTCACCAACATGCTCGTTGTGAAATTTATTGACTTTGATTACTTCTTTTGATTTCCAATCATTCGTTGTTATGTCACCTATATTACCACTTCTATATGAACTTGTTCTTGCATAAAATAAACTTGTTGCATTTGCACGAGAGCCTACCATTGCCCATGCTTTTTTTATTTGCGCAATGTTTGTATATCTTGTTGCACCACCTTCATTTTGAAACTCATCATGCGACTCTGCCCATAACACAATATTTTTTGCTGAAACATTCTTTTGATAGTATGAAGTAGCAGCACTATTTGGATTTCCATTTACTCCATTTCTTATAGTTGCACTTGTTCCATTATCAGTTATGTTTACATATGGAGTATAATCACTTCCTTTTGTATTTTCTCCTGGATTATCAAGAACTTCTCCATAACAATACAGTGTCTTTGCTGTTCTTTTATTTGTTTCATAAAATTTTTTTGCTCCATTAACTACATTTGGGAAAAATGTATATTGAGTTCCATCTGCTGGGACTCCAATATGCTTTGCAGCATCAAATCTAAATCCATCTGCACCGTCATCTATACATTCATCTAAAAATTCCAAAATATATTTCTGGAGTTCATTGTTTTCTGTATTTAAATCCGGCAAAGTATTAGGAGCATCTCCCATTGAATCATTAATTATGGAACTTCTATATCCATAATTAATTGCTGGAAAACTTGTGTTATGAAAAAAGTCATTTCTTTTTAATTTATCATTTATAGAGTAATCATACCCTACTCCACCTGTTCTCGTAGCCGCCACATGATTAGCAACTACATCAACAATAATCTTTATTCCATATTTGTCAGCTTCTGCACACATTTCTTTAAACTCTTTTTCTGTTCCAAGCAAATTTTGGGACTTAGTTTTTGAAACGGTAAAATCTGTAGGCTGATAAAATAACCACCACGTATCATTTGTTCCATTCCCATAATCTCCAGCTTGTTTATATGGTTGGATTGGGGACGTCTGAATTGAAGTATAACCTGATTCTGCAATTTCTTTCATATGGGACTTAATATTGTTAAAAGACCAATCCCACGCATGCAAAATAACTCCATCTTGAACATTCTCTTGTAGTCCATACTGCTGTTGTAAACTTTCAGCTGCATGTACCATTTGTGTAGTGTTAACCTTTTCATCCTTAAAATTTCCCCATTGAATTGAAGTAAAAATAGTTGCAGTAGCTAAAACTACACCTGCTGTCTTCTTTAAGCTAAATTCCCAAAAATTTTTTGCATGCTTAACATGCACCTTTTTGTTTTTCATATTCCTTCTCTCCTTTTGGTTGATTGCACAACTTTTTTATCGTTATCTTATTTTTAATATACACATTAACGAAGATATTCGCAATAGGTTTTTTCGGGTTTTTTCGCAGTTTTCTTTTTTTCTTCTGGATTTGGGATATTCCATCTTTATTGTTCAAATATTTTCCTCTCATCAATCTTATACATGCATCTATTTACTGCAATAAAAAAGACCTCACTACATTTTCATGTAGCAAGGTCGAGTTTTAAAATTGAAATTGTCTAGAACAAATCTACTTTTCCAGTTTCGTTCTCGTTAATGACATAATAAGCAGCGTTTTCTTCTGGTTTTACATAAATATCCATATGTTTTATAGCATCTTTATGTCCAGCTTCTTTGTATGCTCTTTCGATTTTCTCACTGAGATCTTTCTGTTTTGTCTCATGAGATTCATACTGAAAATAAACCTCAATTTCTTTACTGCTTTCTTTTCTTGTTGTTTCCTTTTTAGTTGTTTCTTTCTTTGTTGCTGTTGTTGTTTTTTCCTTCTTTGCCATAACGTATACCTCCTCTTTCGTTTGGTTATTAAAAATTTAAGTCCTCACAGACTATGGTACACGTTATTGTCAAAAAATGCAAATATATTTTTAATTATTTTCTGTCATCTTTAGTTTCAATTTTGATTTCACTGATTCCATAATACTTTCTGATGTACATGTGAAAAATAACACCCACTAACCAAAACAATACCATGCATACATGAGCCGATGCTGCATACAACTTTGCTCCAGTTAAAAGTTCATACAAAACGATTCCCACAAATACAAGCATTCCAATCTTATAAATAAGTTCGTTACCAAGCATTAGAATCATTTCTACCTTATTTGGAATTTTTCCTTTAAATTTTTTCAAATCATTTTTCTGCATATAATCACCTTTACTTCTAGTCATTTTGTATCTATTTCATTATACACCAGGAAACCTTTCTTTTGTATAAAATTAAGTTAAGTTTTTCTAAATTTTCACTTTTATATTTTCACTAAAATTCTGAATTATTTAAAATTATTTTATGCATCTTTACGATTTTTCAATTTTTTGACAATTTTTCATCAATTTTATTTGCATATTTTTTTCTAATTGATTATAGTAGAACATAGTTGATTAATTTTATTCAACTATAAACTATTCTAAAAACACTTATGGGGAGGGTGTATCATGAAAGAAACACAGGTTACAGTATCAAATTGGTTGGAACGTAAGGGAAATCCTATTGCAGAACTTGTTCAATTAGCTTGCCAATTTAGCAGCAATATCATTTTAGAAAGCAACGAAAAACATATTAATGCTAAAAGCATTATGGGAATTATGGCTTTTAATCCAACTCCTGGATCTAAAATCCAAATTCTTGCTAGTGGAACTGATGAATTTGAAGCTGTTGAAAGTTTAAAAGCTTTTTTAACTGATTAATTTTACATTTTCAACTTACTATAGCTAATTATTTTTCAAAATAAAAGTCCGCTATTTGAAGATTGGTACAAGCCATAGGCTAAACTCAATTTTCAAATAACGGACTTGTTTTATATTATCACTTTATTGCCTACAGATCTAAGCCACTAAAGTGTGAGTTTCAAAGTATTTTTCTACATTTTTTACTAAATCTTCCAATGGACAGGTTTCATAAATTCCGTTGACAAAATCATGATCATTTTCAACTTCTCGATACATTACTTCTGCTTTTGTATTTACACGATTATCCTTATTCAAAAAATTCCAACTAAAATATACGTATCTTTTTCCTCGTTTTAAAAAACCACATATAAATTGACTACCCAAAATAAAATTTTTTAAATGCATCCCTTTATTCTCACATTCTTCACTTAATGCTTCTTTAAAATCATCAGCTAAGTATACGAAAAATTTATTGAATTGCTCCCCCGTATTTACAGCATACGCTCCATTCCAATTCACTATAAATTTCGACATATCCATATAATTTTGCCTCCTCTTTTCCTTTATATTACTATCCTACCTATGAATTTTATATCGGATTTATTTTAAATTTAATTAATTGTCATCTTTTTCTAATACATAAATAAATCCGTCTTTTTTTGATAATTAGGACAAAATTATAAGTACTCTCTCCTATTAAATTGTTGACAATTTAGCTTATTTTTGTTATTATGAACTAGTCAAAAAGGCTTGCTGATGTGGCTCAGAGGTAGAGCACTTCCTTGGTAAGGAAGGGGTCACGGGTTCAATTCCCGTCATCAGCTCTTTCTTTTTTATTTTCTTTATAATAATATTTTTTCATTCAAAAAAGAGATACTTAACAGTATCTCTTTTTTTGTTTAAATATCTATGTAATATTTTTCAAATGCATTAATAACTTTTGTTTCTCCAATTTTATCTATCCTAGGTATATTTCTTCCATAATTCATATGTATATGACCATGAATAAAATATTTCGGTTTATATTTTTCTATTACATCATTAAATGCCTCAAATCCTACGTGACACATATCTGTACCATCATTAAGACCTGCTGCTGGAGAATGTGTAACTAAAATATCAATGCCTTTATGCAACCATATTTTAGTCTTTAATTTTTTGACCCTATGATACATTTCTTTTTGTGTATATTGATTATCTCCATTATCTCTGTATCTATGAGAACCACCTAAACCCATAATCCTAATTCCCTCATACTCAATAATTTTGTCTTCAATACACACGCATCCTTCTGGTGGATTTTTCTTATAACCATCATCATGATTTCCTCTGACATACAATAATGGGATAGATGTCATCGTTTCAATAAAAGTTAAATACGAAGAATTTAAATCGCCACAGGAAATAATCAAATCCACGTCTTTAAAATCTTCCTTTCGAAAGTAGTCCCAAAATGCTTTGGACTCCTCATCTGCTATACACAAAATTCTCATATCCTTAATTCCTTTACTTGACTATTTCCTTATACCCCTTGAATGTTAACAACATTTTGGGCTGTATCTACAAGTTCTCCTTTCGATGGAATATGTCCTACAACATTTTCCACTAAATAATTCATTTTCATTATATCTTCTGGTCTCATTTCTACTCCAGCCTTATTTTTTCTTTTATGACCTTGCGCAAAAATTTCACCATAAAAAGGAGTTGCTTCTCCTCTTATTACATCATTTTTTATATGTTCCGCCAAAATAGATACGCGATATGGTACATTTTTTGAAACAATTATATCTATTACGCCTGATGACATTCCCCACCAATAATTTAGTGCTTTTTTGGCTCCTGCATCTTGTGATTGATAATTGCCTTCTAATATACTTTTTATCATTTTTTCGTAGAACATTCCCCAATTCCATATTGGAACTAGTAAGTTGATTGGTTTGCCATTTTCTAATTTATATACACCAAATTCACGTGATGCATTACGAGGTGTAATCATATCTTGATTAGAAATATAACGCAAATCATTTTTTTCTAAGAATTCATCTAAATCATATTTTTTTCTAGATGACCATTCTAAATAAATCTTTGCTCTTGGATTCACGCTTTCTGCTCCTAGGGCAAAAGCATTTATGTTGGCTGTAGTTCCATAAATTGGATAATCTGCTATATAAGCAATCTTATCGTTATCTGTCATTGCTCCTGCTATCATACCTGCTATAAATTTTGCCTCATACATTCGAGCATAATATGTCCTGATGTATCTGTGTGGAGCATTCAAAGAACAATTCAATATTTTTACCTCTGGATGCTCTATAGCCGCTTTTAAAGATGGTCTCATCATCTCTGGAGTTACTCCAAAAATAATATCTGCCCCATCTGCAATTACATCATCTAAAATATCTGATACATTATTTGGTTTCACATCATAAACTGAGCTAGTTTTAATTTGATCTGGAAACGTCTCTTCTAGATATTGTCTACCAAGTTCATGAGCATATATCCAATCTGAAGTCTCCGGTGCCCTAGGATATAAAAATGCAACTGATAAATTCTGTTTATTTTGTGGCATTAAATAGCTAAATATGCCTCTTTTTACGTTGCTTTCTGCAGGACTCATTACTAGTTCCACATTGTGATCTTTATTTAAAACAGAAAATTCATTCCACGATTTAATTAAATTGTCATCATATTCTTTTTCTGACATTTCAAGCATACCTTCATAAGTAAAAATGCTCATAAAAATCGCTAGCGCATCCCCAAGTTCTATATCTAGTTTGTCTCCATCTCTGTTTCTAAAGGCGTTTGTAAAGTCAAAAACTACTTTTTTAAATTCTTCCTTATCTTCATCTGACCACTCTTCACCTTTTCCAACTAATTTTAATATTTTTTCTGCTGTACCTAGATGAGCAAAATCTATAGTATTTATGCCGGATACATCGTTAAAATGCATATATTCATAATATAGTTTTATATCTTCATCGTCCTCTGAGTACTTTGGAATTTTTCTCGTTACTATTGCTGGAATGGAGAATGCTTCATAGAATTTCAAAACACTGACCCTCTTATTACCCTCGACTACATAATATCTATTCATGTACTCATAACATTCTATTGGGTCTCGTATTCCTTCATTTACTTGAGCATCTGAGAGTGTTGACCACTTCAAACTAAACTCTGTACCATACTCTAATAATGGCATAAAATTTGCTGCAAATGCTTGTGTACGCCCCATTGTACTTGTTCCTACGACTTTATCAAGCGGTATATTTACTAACCCTATATATTGTTCAGTCTGCATTTGCTCTCGCGATAATATTTCATCTAAAACTGGTAAGTATGGAAAACGTCCATGTGCTACGCAAGATTTATATTCCTTTTTTCCTAATTTTTGAGCTTCTTGATATTCTGTTGCCCCCATGTATGCCATCTCCTTTCGTCATCATTCCAACGAATTATTGCCAAAAATTGCATGAATTTAACTTATATAACTTAATTCACATAATTTGATTTGTAAACTTAATTATAGATCTAACCTTATTATACCAACAAAGCGGCTAAAAATCATTAGATTCTTAGCCGCCATAAAATCATTTTTTAAATTTACATTTCTTGCAATGTTTCTACTGCTTTCTTTGCAATAATTTTTTTGCCATGTTCTTCGATATATGCTTTTTTCTCGGCTCCTACGTCGATTTTCTTTGCATATTCATCAGCTAAAACCGATATATGAAGAACTTCTGACTCTTCACAATCTGATAGATTCATCAATAAAACATACTCACCATTCATTTTATATAATGAATTTTGGATTTCACTTTCAAAAACTACTTGTTTTGCAAATTTCTCTAAAACCTCAAATGAGTCAAAAGAAATCATGGCAACTACATAAGCAATTTCATCATCATCCTTACTTTCGATTTTAGTTTTATCTTTCAAAGTACTTTCTTTGATTTTTTTATCTTCGCTTTCATCATTAGGTGTCTTCAACTCGTCCCACCTCTCTTGTGGAATTGCATTCAATAATCCGTTAACAATGTCTTTTAAATGTTCGGTGACTGACTCACCTTTCTTTTCTGAAAATGTCAATGATACTATATGATTTGGTAAAAAATCTGCCCTAACTGTCTTGACCCCGAGCTCAAAATCCATATCAAATTCTTGTTCTGCCAAATCAAAAATATGGTTCATAAATTCCTGCGTTTTATCACCATTTGACATAATATCATCTATTGTATACCCTAAACCTACTATCTCGTCCTCTGTTATTACGCACTTAATCGTGTGTTGTCCAACTCTTGAAAACTCCATACGTAACCACCGCCTTCCTCTGAAACATCTTCTTACTTAATATTTCGGTATTTTCAATAATTTATATTACAAGTCCTTATGAAAAAAGTGTAATCTACAAATTTAATGCGCTAACTTTTTGTTTTATTCTTTGTAATGCATTATCAATAGATTTTGGTGATTTGTTCATTATTTCGGCTATTTGAACGTAACTTTGACCAGCTATGTAATAGTCTAGCACTTCTTTTTCTAATTTGCTTAATTTTTCACTAAGCTTAGTATAAAACATTGTAGTTGTTTCTTGTTCAATAAAGATTTTTTCAGGATTACCAGAATCTGCTCCTTCTAAGGTTTCTCCAAATTCGATTCCTGAATTTTCATCATTTTGTGAAAAAGAAATATAATTATTCAACGGAATATGTTTTTTTCTATTTGAAGCTTCCACTGCAGTGTATAACTGTCTTGTTATGCATAAGTCTGCAAAGTGGAAAAATGATGTTTCTTTATTTGGATTAAAATCACGGATGGCCTTAAAAAGACCTATCATGCCTTCTTGTATAAGGTCGTCTGTTTCTCCACCCATCAAATACATTACATTGGCTCTTTTTCTAACAAGTGGCTTATATTTATTAAGAAGATAATCTATAATAGCTTTATCTTTTTCTCTATATTTTACAATAAGTTCTTCGTCAGAAATCCCCTGAAACTTCTCCAAATTTATCTCCTTTTATTTTGCCTTTACAATTCTTTGACGTACAATCTCGTAAGCTAAAACACCTGCTGCAACTGATGCATTAAGTGAATCAATATCACCTTTCATTGGAATAGATGCAATATAATCACAATTTTCTTTTACTAACTTACTTACACCTTCTCCTTCGTTACCAATAACAAGACCAATTGAACCTGTTAAATCAAGATCATACATTGTCTCTCCACCCATGTCGGCACATACAAACCACATGCCCTTATCTTTTAATTCCTGGATAGTTCTACTAATATTAGTAACTTTTGCTACTGGAGTATAATTAATAGCTCCTGCTGAAGCCTTTGCTACTGTTGCTGTAAGTCCAACGGCTCTTCTTTTAGGAATAATTACTCCATGAGCTCCTGCTTGGTTTGCAGTACGAATAATTGCTCCAAGATTGTGTGGATCTTCAATTCCATCAAGAATGAATACAAATGGTGATTCATTTTTTTCTTCAGCAATTTTTAAAATATCTTCAACTTCAGCGTATTTGTAAGCGGCACTAACTGCAATGACTCCTTGATGATGTCCTGTTTCTGATAACTGATCAAGTCTTTCTTTTTGAACAAAATTCATGATTGTATCATGTTTTCTAGCTTCTCTTACGATTGATCTAATTGGTCCATCTTGACATCCATCTAAAATATATACTTTATCAATTGTTTTTCCAGAACGAAATGCTTCTAAAACCGCATTTCTTCCTTCAATTCTATTACCGTCTACTTTTGTTTCTTCAACGTTATTGTCTTCGATTTTATTTTTTTCGTATCCCATGGATAAAATCTCCTATAATCTAATTATTTTGCAGATTGCTAAATATCTAATTCAATTCTAGCAAGACCTGTTTTTGTTATTTCTAAAATTCTTTCAAATTTATCTTGTAAATATAAGTAACCTACTAATGCTTCAAAACCTGTTGCTTCTCTATAGTCTCTCATAGTAGCGTTTTTAGCCATAGTTGGTGACTTAGCATTTCTGCCTCGTTTGTAAACATAATGTTCTTCTTCTGTAAGCTCATCTTCCATTGCCTCTATTAATCTAGCCTGTGAAGCTGCTTTAACGATTTGACTTGTTCTAAAATGTAACTTACTTGCCTTAGTGTTACCACGACCAACAACAATTGAACGAATAACAAGGTCATATACACCATCACCAATATATGCAAGTGCCAAAGGAGAGTATGTTCTTATATCTACATCAGACACATCAAAATAATTTCTGATGTATTTATCAATACCTTTTATAGCTTCATTTGAAATATTATCTGACATATCTTTTATACAATCTCCCATACTACGCCTTCTCTCGTATCTTTTATTTTAACGCCTTTTGCAAGTAATTCGTCTCGAATTGCATCTGCCTTAGCAAAATCTTTTTCTTTTTTAGCAGCTTTTCTTTCTTCAATTTTTGCTAGAATGTACTGTTCTAATTCTGAATCTACCTCTGCTTTATTATCTTTTATAGCATCTGGATTTGTTAAATCTAATGATAAAACTCTATCAAAATCTTTTACAAGTGCGTATTTTGTTGCATCATTTGTATCGGCTTTTAGTAAGTCATAAACTACTGTTAAAGCCATTGATGTATTTAAATCGTTACAAATTGCATCTTCGAATTTTGCTTTATAATCTTTAAATACTTTTTGATCAATTTCTCCATTTTGGTCTAATGATGTAACTTTTTTTACAAGTTTCACATATGCAGCTTTAATATTTTCTAAAATCTCAAATGAAAATTCTAGTGGTTTTCTATAATGCGACTGTAAACAAAACATTCTATAAACAAGAGGATTAAATCCATGTTCTTCTAGAGTATTTACTGTAAGGAAATTACCTTTTGATTTACTCATTTTACCTGTTTTGTCGTTAAGATGGTTGACATGGAACCAATGTTTACACCACTGATGTCCTAAGAAACTCTCTGACTGAGCAATTTCATTAGTGTGATGTGGGAAAATATTGTCAACTCCACCACAATGCACATCAATATGTTCTCCTAAATGTTTCATACTAATGCATGAGCACTCTATATGCCATCCTGGATAACCTACGCCCCATGGACTTTCCCATTTTAATGCTTGATCTTCAAATTTAGATTTTGTAAACCATAAAACGAAATCTGTTTTGTTCTTTTTGTTAAGATCTGTTTCAACATCATCTCGAACAGCCTCTTGTAAAGCCTCTTTTTCCACTGCTGATGAAAAAGCATAATAATCTTTTAATTTTGAAGTGTCAAAATATACATTGCCACCTGCTTTATATGCATAACCTTTTTCTATAAGTGTTTCAACCATATTAATAAATTCTGGAATGCAATTAGTTGCTGGTTCTACAACATCAGGTCTTTTAATATTTAATTTTGTGCAATCACTAAAGAATGCATCTGTATAATGTTTTGCAATTTCTAAAACAGTTTTGTGCTCTCTTTTAGCTCCTTTAACCATTTTATCTTCACCAGTATCAGCATCACTTGATAAATGTCCTACATCAGTAATATTCATTACTCGTTTAACATCATATCCTACATATCTGAATGTTTTTTCCAAAACATCTTCCATTATGTAACTTCTCAAATTACCAATGTGTGCAAAATGATAAACTGTTGGTCCGCATGTGTACATTCCAATCTTACCATCTTCTACTGGTATCACTGTATCTATATTTTTAGTTAATGTATTATAAAAACGGACTTTATTTTCCATAATTAGCTTTCTCCCTTTGTTTAAAACTTTATTTGCTATATTTTACTTGTGACAGCCTGAACAGCCCTGACAACTACCTGAATCATCTCCTATAGCTATGCTTGATTCATATAAACCACTGATACAACAGATAGCTTCAGCTGAGATTCCCTCTTTTCGCCCAGTAAAGCCAAGTTTTTCTTCTGTTGTAGCCTTGATATTAACCTGTCGTGGGCTAATCATAAGGGATTTAGCAATTATATCTACCATCTGATCTATATAAGGTCTAAACTTTGGTGCCTGAGCAATAATAGTAGCATCGATATTATCTATTACATAACCTTCTTTTTCTAGCATCATTCTAACTTTTTCCAAAAGCTTCAAAGAACTAATGCCTTTGTATTCAGGGTCTGTATCTGGAAAATGCTTACCAATATCACCTAATGCTGCAGCACCTAAAAGCGCATCCATAATTGCATGTAGCAAAACGTCTGCGTCTGAATGTCCTAAAAGTCCAAGTTCATAAGGAATTTCTATACCGCCTACAATAAGCTTTCTTCCTTCAACTAGTCTATGGACATCATATCCCATACCTACTCTCATATTATGTCCTTTCCAAATATATTAATAGCGCTTTTCATATAAAAAAGATTAAATTTCACTTGTATAACTCACCTTATTTTTTCTTTAAAAAAGCCCTGTAACAACTTATTTTTTTACTAAAATATCATACCATGGCGAAAAAATAAAGTCAATTAATGCACAAAAAGAAGAAGGCTAGATTTTCTCATCTACCTTCTTCTTTTAATCACATTTTAAGATCATTATTTAAGAACAAAAAATCCTTATCCAACTCTCTATTAACTTTAAAAAACTACTACATTAATGAATTCAAATACATAAACCGTAAGGTTGTAACAAATATCTATAACTAAAGCATTTTATGTTATGCTAAAGCTGCTGTAATAATTGCCATTGAATATACCTCAAGTGCATTACATCCACGAGATAAATCATTAATTGGAGCATTAAGTCCAAGTAAAATTGGGCCATATGCATCAAACTGTCCAAGACGCTGTGCAATTTTATAACCAATATTACCTGCATTGATGTCTGGGAAAATAAATGTGTTTGCATGTCCTGCTACTTCTGATTCAGGGCATTTTGTACGAGCAACTCTTGGTGAAACTGCTGCATCAAACTGAAGCTCGCCATCTATACTAAGATTTGGATATTTTTCTTTTGCTTTTGCAGCTGCATTATGCATTTTGTCTACATCTTCGCCTTTTCCTGAACCTAATGTAGAGTAGCTTAAGAATGCAATTTTTGGATCAATACCAAAGATTCTAGCACATTCTGCTGTTTCTCCTGCAATTTCTACTAAATCATCTTCTGATGGATGAATATTAATTGCACAATCACCCATTGCAAGTACTTCGTTATCACCTGTAGCTGATGGACGAACCATAATAAAGCAAGATGATACGATGTTGTTACCTGGTTTAGTTTTAATAAGCTGTAATGCAGGACGTACTGTATCAGCTGTTGAATATGTTGCACCACCTAATAAAGCATCAGCTAATCCCATTTTAACTAGCATTGTTCCAAAGTAGTTAGCATGTGAAAGTGTTTCTCTAGCCTGCTCAGGTGTTACACCTTTTTTCTTACGTAATTCACAGAATAAATCTACCATTTCATCCATTCTGTCAAAATTATTAGGATCTATAATTTCTGCTCCTCGAATATTATAACCGCTTGATTCAGCAGCTTCAGTAACCTCATCAGGATTACCTACTAAAATTGGAGCAAGGAAGTTGCTTGCAAGTAAACGAGATGCAGCCTCTAAAATACGTGCATCTGTACCCTCTGTAAAAACAATTTTTTTAGGGTTCTTTTTTAATATTTCAATTAATTGACCAAAACCATTTACATTACTCATGTTCTCGTTTCTCCTTTTTATTTTTCTAGCTTTTTTTGTTTATTAAGCTTAATTTTTCCAGTCACCTATTATTCTATACCCTTTTTTCAAAAAAAACAATAAAACCGTTGTATTTTCACAAAAACATAAGCGCTTTTTGATAATTTTTTATCTATTTTGCTTTAAATTTCTAAAAAACGTTTTTCGAAGTCTTTTACTTTCATAGGTTTTGCATAATAATATCCTTGGATAACATGACATCCTAGTCTTTTTAACTGTTCAACTTGTTCTTTGCTTTCTACTCCTTCTGCTATTACGCTTAATCCAATATCTATTGCCATTTTAACTATTGCTTGGACAATCGTAGCTCCTCTCTTTCCATGAGTATCATTTGCCAAAAATAACATATCAAGTTTCAATACATCTATAGGTGCATTTCTTAATGAATTTAAAGAAGAATAACCACTACCAAAATCATCCATCTCTATAGTAAATCCTTCTTTTTTTAGGCTTCTAAAAGTTTCAAAAAGTTGAACATCATTAGGTAAATAAGCCGATTCCGTAATTTCTAATTTTAAATATTTTTTAGGGACTTGATATCTTTCGCATAAATATATAAGTTCACCTTTTATATCTAAATAGTACAAATCAATTCTCGAAATATTTATTGCTAACGCAAAATCATCCATTTTTTTGTTTTCGTCTAACCATTTGCGAATATATTTACAAGTTTTTTTCCAAACATATAAGTCTAGTTTTGCAATAAGGCCATTTTTTTCAAATACAGGTATAAAAATATCTGGTTCTATAAATCCTTTTTTTGGATGATTCCATCTAACAAGGGCCTCTGCTCCACATATTCTTTCATTTTTCAAATCAAATTGCGGCTGAAGATATACTTCAAAATCATTATTATCAATAGACGCTTGCATGTCTGATATTACTGATTGCTCTAATAATATTTTCTCACTCATAGTGTCGTTGTAATATATGACATTATCTAAATAATTACCTCTTGCTTCGCCTAATGCAAGCAACGCTTTTTCGCACATTGCACTTACATCAATATTTTCTTTTTCTATATTGTATAATCCAAATGCTAATCTTACTTCCATTTGAATTCCAATTCTTTTAACCCTAGAAGCTAATTCGTCCTCTATACCTCTAATGCTAAAATCATTTTTTTTCATGCAAAAAATAAAAATATCTGCTGAAATACGTCCATAAGTTCCTGGAAATGTGTAAATTGTTTCTAAGGTGCGTCCCATCTGCTCAAGTATTCTATCACCATACTCTGTTCCTAATTCTTCATTTATTGCCTTAAAGCTTTGAATATTTATAGCAACTATGATGTATGGATTTCTGTCACTTATCTTTGGATATTTTGCTAACAATTCTTTAGTTTCTTTTATAAAGTAATCTCTATTATAGATTCCACTTAATCTGTCATAACATTCTAAATATTTGGTTTCGGAAGTTTCATTAAAGACTAAAAAATATCCTACCGTTCTATCATATTCATCTGATAAATATTTATATGTAACATTGAAATATCTTTCTCTAATTCCGTCTTCTTTTAATATTCTCCACTCAAAATAGCTGTCGCGTTTGCAACCATTTTGTGGATGAATATCCCATGCTTCCATAAAGTCTAATACATCTATATCTGTATAATTTTTAAATTTATAATCCTTAAAAAAAAGAGCATCTGCACTTTTATTTTTTAACATTAGGTTACCTCTATAATCAAAAAGCAATGCTGGATCGTCTATTATATTAAAGACTTCTGCTTTCATTTTTTGAACTAATTGTTTTGGTCTATAATTAAAATTAATAAAATATGTTAAAACAATTATTATGCAATTTTCTATTATAGGGTAAGCTGTAACGTCCTTTGTATAAACCTCTATAAAATTTTGAACAAAATATAACGAACATATAATCATCAAAATTATGTACATAGTTCTATACATGGAAGGTGTACTTAATATTTTTTTAACTAAAATAATCAATATAATTATTTGGGAAACAATCATTAAAAATTCATGAAAAAATAAGACATTTACACCCATCATTTTTCCAACTTCTATATTGTTATATAGGACTCCTGGCAAAAAACCTTTTATATCAGCAATTGTGATACTTAAATATATCTGTCTAAAATTATCTAACAAAATTCCGACTTCCATTACCAATAGAAGTCCCTTTACACCCCGCGGTAAAACAGATTTACTAGATAGGAAGGATTCACCTATTTCATTTACACTATTCATTTTAATTCTTTTTTCATAAACTCTCTGTAGTAAATAATACACAAAATAATAAACTTGCCAGTCTATTAAACATAATATTGCGAAATAAATACAGTACCAAAGTTTAGGATATTTTATGTTATACAAAATCCCATATAAAATCATGATAATTACAGTAACTACCGAGGCTGCTTTTATATGAAGGGTTAAATTTTTTCCTTTTAGGACAATTTCTGCACAGCAAAATACTGAAATCAATATCAGTGCTGACAAGAAAATATTAATTGCTAATATGATCATCTCTAATCCTCCTGATCAGAAATTACTTATTGGTCTTGTATATTTTTAAAAATTATACGATAATCAATATATAGTAATTTTAATTACTTATAAATTTTACACCATTTCATTAAAAAAAAATACCCCAAATCATGGTAAGCTTAGGAGGTAAAATATGCGTTTTAAAAAAGATGTTAAGGTCATGGATTTTTTAAATGATGTGAGAAAGTGTCGTGGAGATGTTCGCTTCATGACTGAAGAAGGTGATTCGTTAAACTTAAAAAGTCAATTATCCGAATACATATTCTTAGCATCAGTTCTTACAAAAGACATTCTTCACAAAGGTGAAATTATGTTAGACGATGCTACTGATTTAGATTATATTGAAAAATATTTAGATTAGCAGATATATGACGCACAAAAAAGACAGGTCAGAAGGGCCTGTCTTTTTTTATTACTCTTATTACTTTTATTACTTAAAACGGTTTTAAATTATTCGGCGCTATATGCTTTTACATCTGAAATATTTGTTCCTTTAAATGTAATTGTATCTTCATTTGGATAGTATCTTGTTGTAAATACTACTTCACCTTTATTAAGATAAATCTCCATAATAGACTCATCCATAATAACTCTAATGTCTTCTACTTTATCAAGTTTAGCTCTTCTTACATCTCTTCCGCATCCTGTGTCGTTTAAGAATCTAAGAGTTGCTACTCCGTTTTCAAAAGCAAATGTAAGGTCTGTATTGCCAGCTAAATCGCCAAACTCTAAAGATACATTATTATCAGCTTTTACTTCAAGATCAAAACTACTTGTTAATGTAGCTGTTTTCTCTTGGCCAGAATTTACAATTTCAATTGCGCTTGCTCTTCTTTCATCCTGTGCTTTAACTGGATATGTCTTAAATTTCTTTGACTCTTTGTCATAAGAAATTTCTCTGCAAAGTGTAAGTGAATGTTCAAAACCTTCTTCTAAAGATTTAGCATTTGTATACTCAGCATCTGGAACTCCTGCCCAGCCAATAATGATTTTTTTACCTTCTGGTGTTGCAAAAATCTGTGGAGCATAGAAATCAAATCCCATATCCCACTCTACAAAATTTTCTTGAGTAACAAAATTTTCAAGATTTTCATTTGTGGTATCGATTCCGCAATCTTTCAAAATAAAATATCCAGACTGGTACATATTCATGAATCTATATTCTTCACTTTTAATACCTTGTGGACATCCACCAATTGCATTAATGCCATCCACGTTAAAATAGTCAGGACATTCAAACATATAACCTAGGTCAGCTGAAGGTGTATATTCTTTAAATAATTTCCATTCTTTTTTATTATCTGAACTAAAGATAAGCATTGAAGCATGATCATCTACTGAACGTGCTCCTAAGAACATGAAGTATTTTCCGTTTTCTTTCCACACTTTAGGATCTCTTACATGGAGTCCCATATCTTTTGGGAAATCAGCATTAGTCATTAATACTTCTTTTTCTGAAAAATGTTCTCCATCCTCACTTGAAAAATAAATTACATTTTGTTCTCTTCCTGTCAAAATATAATCATGATCTCCTGGATGTTTTACATTTCCTGTATAAAAAATTTCCATTTTACCATCATCGCAAAACGCTGTTCCGGAATATGCTCCATCTCTGTCTGCATCAATATCCGGTTTTACTGCAATTCCTAAATCTGTCCAATGTACTAAATCTTTTGACACAGTGTGTCCCCAAAATTTCAATGCACTTTTTGGATATTCTGGAGCGTATTGATAAAAGACATGATATTTACCATCATAATAACATGATCCATTAGGGTCATTTACCCAGCCTTTTTCTCCAAAAATATGAAATAGATGTTTATAACTTTTTGTTCTCATATTTTTTCTCCTATTAAATTGATATTATTTTATTAACTATAATATGAAAAATTCTGCAACTTTTATTATACTAGTCATATCTTCGATTATAACATATAATCATCTAGGTAATTGTCGCATTTTTCATTTTTTACAGCCATATTGTTTAATCATTTTACATTTTTGTAATTTTTTTCGTTTCTATAACATACATCAACTACAATTAATTTTCCATTTTCTGCCTTAAATCGTATATCATACTCCTCAAATGCCATCCCATATATATAATCTGGTTTTTTATTATATGCTGCCCTAGGATCTTGTTTTAAAACACCTAAAACTGCCTCTTGCTTGTCTTTTTTGATTTTTTCTAGTAAATCACTTGGAAAGTCCACTTCTATTTCTGCATGTTTCGTTATAGCAGTATATCCCTCCTTTGCATCAACATGGCAATCTGCATACGGAATATATGGTTTTATATCATAAATCGGAGTTTCTGACAAAATATCAACCCCAGATACATAAATTATTGGAGCTTTTTCCGATTCTATATCTATTTTTTCAATTTTTACACAAGATAGCCCCAAGGAATTTGGTCTAAATGGTGATCTTGAAGCAAAAACACCGACTTTTACATCGCCACCTAACTTTGGTGGATGTACTGTTGCTACAAATTTATCTGGTTTAACCTTTGATTTGGTAAATTCCCATATAAGCCACAAATGAGAAAAATTTTCTAATTGTCTTATTGCATCAACACTTTTGTATTTTTTTTCAAATACTATTTTGCCTATAAGCCCATCAACTAATCCACTTTGTCTTGGTATTCCAAATTTATCTGGAAAATCTGTATATATTCTTGCAATTGGTTCGATATTCAATGTATTTCCTCCTGCCTATCTTATTCAAGTCATAATTTACTACGTTAGGCTATCAAATATCTTTAACCTTGTCTAGATTATTTTAAAATATTTTCTCCACTTTTATACTTTTTGTGATGCTCTTTTTTTCTCTCGTATAACATTTCATCTGCTTTTTCAATAAGTTTATCAGGCTCCATAGTATTTTTAGAACATCTAGCATATCCACCGCTAATGGTTAAAATATATTCTAAATCTTGTTTTTTGCATTCCTTTTTTAATTGCTGAGAAAGTTCTTTTAAAACATCATCATATTTCATCTTTCCCATTGACTTATCGATTAATACAATAATAAATTCGTCTCCACCATATCTAGCAACTAAACAATGTCTTTGGTTTGCCACTTTTTTTAACGCCGTTCCCATAATTACTAATGCTCTATCTCCTTCTAAATGGCCCCATTTATCATTTACATGTTTAAAATAATTTATGTCTATCATATATAAAACTACTGCTTCTTTTTGAGATGATTCTAATATGGATTTTTTCAAGAAATCATAAGCCACTCTTCTATTATTTAGTCCCGTTAATGCATCTGTTCGTATTCTAGTTTCCTGCAGAGTTACAAATGTAAAAAATATAGCTGCGAAATGGGCAATTGGAGTTACTGTAAGGACTTTTAATTTATCAGTAAACAAAACAACTGGAGCTATAAAAAATATATATCCTACAAAAATTAGGGCTTCGCTTTTGTTAATTTTTTTCCTATACACAAAAATTTTCTTTATTACTTCAAAAGCCACAAAAAAGAAATAAAAGGCAAAAACGTAGTATAAAGCTTCATACCACTTACCATACATCACCACAGGATTTTTATCCTTAGACAAATAAAATATCTTCCCATTATAGAATGTCGAAAAATTAAGTAATAATAAACCTATCAATGGAATTGCAAAAATTTTTTCAAATAAAGAATTATAAACTACATTAATATGCAAATGATATAAACCATATTTTACCCAACAATACATACTTATAGCTGCTGCAATTTGGCAAGTTACAGCACACCACATTTTTTCATTTCCATTAAATTTAATAACGCCCATTAAATCATATGTCCAATTAAGACTTGCAACGAGATAAATAACATAAGTAATTATTTGTCCACGAAACACTTTAATTTCTCGCTCCGCACCAAAATCCGATCCGATTTTACAATATATTGTTACTGCAAAAAATATAAAAAACACATGGAACACTGTCCACATCGTAATTATTTCTTGATTTAAATCCATTACATATCCTTCCTTAATAAATTGTACTTCAAAAAAGCTAAACTATGCCTGTAAAACACTATACATATAATATTTTTATCGGCAGGATGTGCTTGAATTCTTTTGAATTTATTATTATTTATCATATTTTTTTAATTTTTTATAATTGCCTTAAATGTAAGAAAAAACACCTCCAAACTCTATCTATAGTTTGGAAGTGTTTCTATATTAAAAAGGTTTATTTCCTGAAGGCATTTTTGAATTAGATGATTCTAAATGTGATACTACATCCTTAAAACTTTGAACCATTTCTAATGTTCCGATGTATTTTCCATCTTCATCATATACTGCATGATATGTAATTTTTACAGGATTTCCTGGTCTGTCCATCCATATTTCCATTTTATCATTGCATTTATTTTTGAAATCTTCTATCAACGCTTCTACTACTGGTATAATTCTTGGTGGATGACATTCATACACTTTTTTGCCTAAAGCTGAAAGTGGTCTAGAAAATACTTTTTCTTTGTTTGTAAAAAATCTTAATATTTCATTTTCATCTATAAATGTTAAATCTATTGGTATAATTTCTAACATATTTCTAAGTTGCTTAACAGTAATTTCACCTGTTGGCATTTTGATTTTTCCTTGATCTATTGAAGTCATTCCTTCTTTTTTGGAAATGTCTTCTATCCATCGAAGACCTTTATCCCATCTTGGGATTTCTGTTATAAATGCGTATCCCATTTCATCATAATCTCTGTATGCTGCAAACCATTCTTCTTCTGTAAATGTTTCTACTGCTAGTGGGAAAAGAATGTTTTCTTCCTTGTAAATCATTTCCTTTACACGATTAATTACTCTTTTTAAATTTTTCATGTATGTTTTTACATTTTCTGCAGTTAGAAACTTAACTAAAAAGCTAATGTCACCTTTTATCTCGTCGTCTACTCCCCACATAACATCTGAAGGGCCTGGATATCCATGACGCGAAAGATTTGGGAAGAACAATTCTTCCTTTTTGCTATAGTGCTTTGCAATTGTTTTTAAATCTCTTAACTTTGCAACTAATGAATTTATCTCATCTTCATTAACTTCACCATTTTTTTCTTCTCCTATGCTTTTCTCTAAGTTATTATAAATTTCTTCAATTGCCATAATTCTAGTTTCAATTTCTTGATTTTCTAACTGGAGAATTCTAATTGGTACATTTTCTCTTATTTTTGCAGCATCTTCTGCTGACACTTTAAAATCAGAAGCATTTGAACCATCAATATGGGCCATTTGCATTCTTGCTTCATCAATTTTTTGTTCTCTTTCAAAAATTTCTTGCTTTTCTTTTTCTTTTTGCTCTTTTTCTTGTTTTTCTTTTTCTGCTAATTTTTTGGCCTTTTCTTCCTCTTCACGCCATATTTCCGCTTCTGTTTTTCCATGGAAAAGGGCTGAATGAATATCACAAAGGGACTGTACCTTTGCAACTGGCATTCCGTTTCTAATAAGGTTTTGCTCTGCATTTGCAATTTCATGTACTGATACATTGCTAAAATCTTTTACAAAATCTTTTCTAACTTCTTCTAAATCTTCACCTTGACTTAATCTCTCTATCATATTTTGTAGAAGTTGTTGTCTCATTTCTGGAGTTTTTTCTGTTGTATTATTTGATTTTTCGTCTAATGTATTTTCAGCTGTTTTTTCTTGAGTTTTATTTGAAGTTTCATTCGAATCGTTTATATATGATTCAAGCTTTTCTGTCTTTGAATAACCTATGATAAAAAATCCATTTTCTTCAAATTTTGCAACTATTTCATCTAAATCTATTCCTTTAACCTCTGCTCCTTTAGGAATTGTCATCATTTTACCCATAACTTTAAGAGCTATTGGTTTTGTAATATCTTTAAATCCTAGATCTACCATAATATCTTTTATTTCAGGATATTCATTAACTAAGTCTGCTACTGATCTGCTAAAATCTATTTGTTTCATTCTTTAAAATCCTCCCTAATCTCTGTGTTTATTGTTTTATTTCTAAGCATTCATTTCCTATGCCAATAATTAAGCTATTTGTATTTACAATTTTATTATACATTATTATTTTTGTTTGTACGTTGTAGCTACAACATTTTTGTTTTATTTTCAATATAATTGACTTGTGTATTTTTTTATTGCCTATCATTTTTTTATTATCGTTGTTTTTTTTATTTATTCATTTTTCCTACTATTATATTTATGTACAAAAAAACACACGAGACTTTAGGGAAGTTTGTCTCGTGTGTATATATATAAAATATTGGAAATTAAATCTATTTTCTAATCTGCAATTGCTAAATTTTTAATATAATCTATATCTTTTATTATAACTTTACCTCTGCGAATCTCAATAACATCATCTGCTGACATTCTTTTTAATATTCGCGTCACTACTTCTCGCGCTGAATTAATATTTTTTGCAATTTCTTCTTGTGTAACTTTTATCATAACATTTTTATGACTTTTTACGTATTCGTCTAATAAAAATATTGCTATTCTTTGATCTATTCGCATAAATAAAATCTGTTGCATCGTCCACATTACATCTGAAAATCTATTGGCAGCAATTTCTAAAATGTAGCTATGTAAGTATATATTTTTCTTTTGTACTTCTGATACAACTATTGCAGGGATTATGATTACATCACAGTTATCTTCTGCGATCATTACGGTGTCAAATGAAATTTGGTTAATAACACATGATGCCGAAAGTACATCTACATCACCTTGTTCAAGGGTGTATAGATTAATCTCTTTTCCATTTTCTGATGCCATTGTAACTCGAATAGTTCCTGACAAAGGTACTACCATTCCTAGGCATTCGCTATTATGATCGTACAATATTTGATTTTTGCTATATGTTTTTATAATTGAATTTTTTAGAATTCTTTCCTTTTCCGATTCATCTAACTTTGAAAAAAATTCTAAATTTTCAATTGTACTTTTGACAACATCTGCATCTGACATTCTTTCACCTCGTTTTATGTGTTTATGTTTTTAATTTATGTTTTGTATTTATATTTATGTATTATATGTTATATGTTTGAAGAGTATTTGTATATTTTTGTGTCAATTTTATATTGGTTTTATATAATTTATTTTCTATTGGATTGTATTTATGCTAATAAGTCTTCAATTCTTTCCTTTGGAACAACGCCTACAGAACTTTTTGTAACTTGTCCATTTTTAAATACTAAAAGTGTAGGAATGCTTGCAATACCATATTTCATTGCAAGTTCTTGTTCATCATCTACATTAATTTTACCTACTTTTACTTTTCCTGCATATTCTTCTGCAATCTGTGCTACTGTAGGTGCAAGCATCTTACATGGTCCACACCAACTAGCCCAAAAATCAACTAAAACTGGAATATCACTTTTTAATACTTCTTTTTCAAAATTATCTTTTGTAATTGTTACTTCTGACATAATATCGTCCTCGCTTTCTCATGTTTACTATTTTTTATTTTTCCTTTGCTGTGAACATATAATATCAAAAGCTACTTTCTTTTTTCTGTGATAATGTTACAAAGAGCTACTCCCTTAACTTCTACAAAACATTTCGGGTCATGTAGATGTGTTAATAAGAGTAGCTCTTAAAAATACTTAAAAATACTTAAAATTAAATTATCTAAATCATTTAAGCAATAATCTAATTGCAGAAATTTGCAATTATCGTATTGCAATTATCGTATTGCAATTATCTTGTTGCCATTAATGCGCGAACTTCTTCTTCTGTTGGCATAACACGAAGAGCACCTTTTCTTGTTGTAACAATTGAAGCTGCTGCATTAGCAAATGTAAGCATATCTGTTAAATTCTCATCTGTAAGATCTGTTAAACCATTGTTACATACATAGTGAAGTACGCATGCTCCAAATGTATCTCCAGCTCCAGTTGTCTCTATTGTGCTTTCCTGTATAAATGGTAAAACTTCGACAATTCTTCCGTTATAGTATGCACGACTTCCTTCTCTACCCATTGAAACAAGGATAAGAGTAATATTTTCGAATCTAGATTTGATCCATTCTACACCTTTAGTAAAATCTTCTTCACCTGTTAACCACTGAATTTCATTGTCAGATATTTTTAAAATGTTACAATGTGCAAGTCCGTATAATACCTGTTCTTTTGCATCATCCATTGAATCCCAAAGTGGAGGACGAAGATTTGGATCAAATGATAATAAAACTCCAGCCTCTTCTGCTGCCGCAATTGCTTTTTTAGTAGCTTTACGAACACCTTCATGAGTCATTGAAAGAGTACCATAATGGAAAATCTTTGATTCTGCAATTGCATCTGTTGGGACTTCATCCTCTGTAAGCATCATATCTGCTCCTGGATTTCTATAGAATGAAAAGTCTCTATCTCCATCTGGCATAGTCTGTACAAAGGCTAATGTAGTGTGAACGTTTTCATCCATTCTAAGAAAAGAAGCGTCAATTCCAACTTCTGTAATTGCATCTTTAAGCTGAGTTCCGAATGCATCTTTACCTACTTTACCTACAAAAGAAGTTTTATGTCCTAATTTTGATAACATAGCTAAAACATTACAAGGAGCTCCTCCTGGATTAGCTTCAAACATTGGATTATTTTGTTTACTTGCTCCTGATGCTGTGAAATCAATTAATAATTCACCTAATGCTGTAACATCATATTTTTTCATTTTTTTTCTCCTGTTCTTTTTCACAATAATAACTTTTGTTTATAGGTCTTATATACTATCTCCTACAAACGTTTCTGAAGAATTCATATGCTTTTTTCTCGATACTTCTTCCTAAAAAACACCATATATATATGGTGAGTACATTAAATATATTATATAATAATTATGTATTTAGTCAAGAAAATTCATGGTTATACTTTTTAGTTCAAAGTATTTTCGATATTACTAAAACTATACTGTTCGCAATGAACCATTTTCAAGTTTTAACAATTTACTTTTACCTATTACCTTTTGGTCTAATTTATGCATAATGAATATGTGTATTTTGTCTTTCTTATCTAATATATTCTGAGCAACCTCTTTAGCAGACTGTTCATCTAGCGATGCATTAAATTCATCCCATAACATAATTTCTGAATCGCGCAACAAACATCTTATTATTGCAATTTTTTGCCACTGTCCCATAGAAATTTGTCTTCCATTTTCAAATTTATTTCCCAACACGGTCTGGAGTTTACCCTCAAATTCTTCTAACCCATTGTTTTTTAATAATTTATTGCATTCTTTATCAGTGACATCTATATTTTCTGATCCATACGATACGTTTTCTCGAATAGTTGCCTCGAATTTTATATAGTTTTGAAATAAGAAAGTTACATGTTTTCTATACGATTCTATGTTATATTGTTTCAAATTCACTCCATTAATTAAAATTTCACCTTTATAATTATTATATAATCCCATAATAATTTTAAATAATGTAGTTTTACCTACACCATTTTTCCCGCAAAGCACGTAATTATTACCTATTTCAAATTTATAGTTCAAATTTTTTATTATATATTTTTCTTCACCTGGATACTTAAAACTTAAATTAAATAATTCTATTGTTTTAATTTTATCATTAAGTTGAACGCCTTCTTTTTTTTCTTCTTTAAGCTGAATAAATTTTTTTAACATATTAAACTCTGGTTTATATGTATAAATTTTAGCATATAAAACCATAAAATTTGTAACACTTTGCTTCACATTTGATATAACGTTCATATATGCTATAAAGGAACCAATAAGTATTCCTCCTGAATAGACTGCTTTAAGTAAAAAAAGCAAACAAAATGCATCAAAAATCTCTTCTGAAATTTCTACAATACTTGATAAAATATTTCTTTTTTTTACTATGCTTATCCTTTTCTTAATAACGCAATCTTGTAATTTAGAATATTTTTCTTTAAAATATTTTTCAAGATTAAAACATTTTATTTCTTTTACCTTATCCTCATCTGAAATTAGTGAAAAAATATATTGTGAACGTCTATAATTTTCTGTGTTTTCTAAATTAATTCTATATTGACGCTCATTCATAATCTTTTCAACATGTAAACGAATAAATGGAAACAAAAAAACTAAAATCGTTAATATCCAATTGAGTTTAACCAACATCAAGATATATCCAATTGAAGAAATTGTAAGTGTCATAATATTTATTAGTGTCTTAAATGATTCTATAATACATTCACTCGTATCATTTCGTACTCTGTCTAAAATATTATAAAACTTATTGCTTTCCAATACTTGAACATTTATATTATTTATTTTTTCAACAATGTATACATTTATATTTTTTTCAAAATATTGTTCATTTTTTTCAATGCAATATTGCATCACATTATTACAAGTACTATAAAAAATATTAAATATTACAAGTATCGTTAAATAACAAATCACCTCTTTAATATTCCTTTTTAATTGAATAAAATTAACAATTCTTTTAATTAGGATTAACGATACAATCGGAGCCAAGCCATTAATTATGGCTAAAAAGCACTCAACAAAATAATATTGTAACTTGAATAATCCAACCATTCTATAAAATTGTATCCAAAATGTGATAGTTTTCATTTTATTATTATCTCTTAACATATATTTTTTCTATCCCTAAAATACTAATTAATATAAATACAATATTAATTATTGCAATACCTTCATATTGAGTAACCACCAATTTTCCAATCGAAATAACATACGATGACACTCCCAAACTTACTGGATTAACTCCACTTATAGGCATAAAAGATACAATTTTGTATACTAGTCCGTTATCTATTCCCTTCATATTAAGTTCTATTAACATAAACAAAACTATAAGCGAAACTAATATAGAAATATTTCTGTTTTGAAATATTGCATCACACATCATACAAAATGATGCTCCACCTAGTATGCTTAATATTCCAATTAAAATACCTCTTAATGTATATGTTGCAACTGTATCATCATAATAACAAAACAAAAAATCTGGAAGCATCTGCACTGATGTATTAGCTGTTTTTATCAAATTTGTACCTTCACCCATTGCAAAAATCACGCAAAAAATCGTGCCATATGCAGTTATACTTACTATTAATATAAGCAGTAATATTGCAACAATTCTCTTTGATATGAAACTTCTTTTTTTCTTTAATTGTGGCTTTACTATCATTTCCATATTAGTTTCTTTTTCAATAGAATATATCCTACAACTTGCTAATATAGAAATAAGTACCATAAATAACTATAGCATAAAAACTATTTTTAAAATTATTGCCCACAATGCTATTCCCTTATTTAAGAATGGTTTTTTTACATTTTTATAAAATTGCTGAGAATCACTTATATCTTTTGCTGAAAGTTTATGTTCTTTAACAAATTCATTTTTTTTATAATTTTTTTCTAATACATTGTAAAATTTGGAATAGTTTTTCATATCATATAGCATGTCTGCTCCGTCTAATTCATACGTATTGTATAATAACCAATACATTACTGGATATTTTTTTTCAAAAAAACGTTCCTTTTTTTTACTATTCATTTTAGTAGTTTTATATTCATCAAAAAATTTATCTACTTTTTTTTGATTTAACAAACTACCTTCTGTCAAAGAATCTTTTTCTTCTTTATCAATTGCCATCTTTCCAACATATATTTTTCCATTACCATCTTGATATTTATATGTATTTATGCAAAAAATTGATAGCACCATTGAAAGCAAAATGGTACATATAAAAATTCCAAATAAACCTTTGCGCCCAAATATTTTTTTTAATTCAGCAATCATTTTTTCCTCCACTTATTACTTAAGCCTTACATTTTGACATTGTTTTCCAAATTGCATATTCTAAAAGAATTATAATTAGACAACTAATTTGTATCGCACTCACATTTAAAAATGATTTACTTCCTATCCAGTAAATATACAAAGATTCAACAACATCTTTACAATAAATCACATTAATCGGTAATATTCTAATAAATTTCTGAACATAAATAGGTAAAACCGATATTCTTCTTAAAACGCTTGGAGCAAATACCACAAATAATGATATCAACATTACATACAAATGATTTTTCATTTTGTAACCTACTATGAATGTAAACAACAAAACAGCTACATTTGCTAAAATATTCATAATAACAATTTGACATAAAAGTGTAAACATATTTCCTTTATACAATGATCCATAATAAACCATTTGCACGGCACCTGAAAAACTACATTTGCCACCTAGCATAAAGAAAGTACATAGCATCAACAATACACTAATAACGTAAACTGCACAAACTAAAAAAGCCATTGATAAAGCTTTATTTTTCCACACCTTTACAAATACATTCTTTTTACTACAATAAATTGTTTCTGCCATATTGCTCTTTTTTTCTTCTAGTACACTAGATGTTGTTATCAAAATTGTAACTATAATGTTTAAAACTGAAAAAAGTCCCATTCCAGAATATAAATTTTTCCATGGTAAACAATATCCGTTTTTCAAGCAGTCTCCCAATCCATTTTCTCTTTTTTCTATTTCCAAATTATCTTTAAGCGGAAAAGATAAATTCTGTATTTTCATCTTTTGTTTGATAAAATTTGCTCTATTTAGTTTAATGTCAAATTTATTTTTTTTATCTGAGAAATTATAGGTAGCTAGAATTTCAGAGCCTAGACTAGGGTATTTTTCACTAACATAAACTCCTCTATCATCGTCTGTTTTCTTCTGTTTTATATCATCCATAATTCTTTGAGAATTATCACTTGTAATTAATTTAGGTTCATTATTTTTAATTTTTTCTTCATTCATTAGGAATGCACTACGTCCCCTAATTGGCAACTTATCTTCTGAAACTGTTGCAGATTCAGCATTAACTGATATAATGCCAAATACTATTGCAACTATAAATTCAACAATAAGCATGGCTATTACTGATTTTCTTCTTATTAATCTCAATACTTCGTACTTCATTATTAAACCCCTTCCCCTGTAACTCCAAGATAAACTTCGTTCAATGAAGCTTCTCCTATTTCAGCATTTATTATAGGTTTATTCTTACATATTACTTTTGCAACGACTTTATTCATATCGTTATAAACCATTGAAACAGTATATCCATTTAGTTGTTCTTGCATCTGAATATCTGAATCAAAACTGCAAAGCCAAACCTTATTTTTCCACTCATTAATTAATTCTCTTTCACTTCCCTCTGCTGCTATAACACCGTCATTTAATATTAAAATTTTTTTTTGAAATATACTCTAAATCACTTACAATATGTGTTGATAACAGTATTGTACATTTTTCACCTACTTCTGCTAGATATTTTTTTAATTTAACTCTTTCCGTTGGGTCTAGCCCTGCTGTTGGTTCATCTAATAAAACGACTTCTGGATTTCCCAAAAAAGCCTGTGCTAATCCTACTCTCCTCAATTGCCCACCTGAAAGATTTTTTAATAGTTTCTTTTCATGCTGCTCTAACGAAAAAATTTTTATTTTTTCATCTATTTCATATTCTTGCTCTTTATCCAATCCCTTTAATTTAAATACGTACTTCAAAAATTCCCTGACATTTAATTCTCCATACCCTTGAAAATTCTGTGGTAAAATTCCAACACTTTTTTCTTCACTATTATCATTTCCCACAGAAACACTTCCTGAATATTTTTTTGTATATCCACTTATTATTTTAAAAAGAGTAGTTTTTCCAGCTCCATTTTTTCCTAACAAGCCATAAATCCCTTTATCAAGAGACATATTTACACCCTTTAGAATTTTTTTATTACCATATTCTTTCATAACGTTTTTTATTTCTAACATCTACTCTCTCCTAACTGAATTCTCTTGAATTCAAAAATTCTTTTAACACTTCTGGATTTTTTTGTGTCAATAGTACACAGCCAGCCTTACATTCTCCTATTCCAAAGTCGAAATCTTGTACTAATTTCATTGTTTTCATCTCCGTTTCCTATTATATTCTTTTTTTTTTCGAAAACAATCCCCCTTTTTCAAAAAAATTTTACTCCAAATTATGAAAATTTCATTTTATTTATTTTGAAGTTTCTATAAAACAAAAAGACGCCTAACTTACAGGAAATGCTGTAAGCTAAGCGCCTTCCGACGATTCTTTATTCGTTTTATAGAACTATTCGGATGTGTCGCTACAGTCACAAGGTAGTATCTATTTTTGTAACAAAACTACCGTCTCTACATGTGTCGGGTGATGTATTTGACTGCAAAATATTGGAGTCGTCTGGTATAAGTGACTGCAAACCAGAATGACTTAAAGAACTATTAGAAGATGTATCATCACTCTGGCATACCTCTTTGTTATGACTGCCAGAACCATTTTTCTTCTTGGACGCATTAAGTCTCTCTGGTTTAAAATGATTAGAATCTTTACGATCCTTGAATCCGGTCCGATAAACAAACGTTATCTTCGACGGATCAACATTTCCTTCTTCATTATAACCTCCCACGATGACATAATCCACTATACTTTCAAATACTTGACGATCAAATTCTTTTATGGTATCCTCCGTCTCCAATTTTTCACGCATGAATGAAATACGATCTTCTAAATCAAGTTTAGAATTTCCTATGTTTTCTAAAGCTTCAATCTCAATCTTCTTTTCACTGAGCTGATTCTGCAGGGTATCTCTCTTCTTCTCAAAGGTTTCAAAATCGATTTTTCCTTCAAGATGCATATCCAGCAGATTATTGAGCTTGTAACTAATATCTTTGAGTTTATCTTTTTCCTTCTCGATGCGCTTACTAACATCACTATCACTAAGAGTAGACTCAACCCTTGATAAAAACTCATCCAGTACATCTTTATGATCACGAGTCATAATATTATATGATTCAACAAAAGCGCTCATCAGAGCCTCTTCAGGAATTGCTTTACAATTAGGACAATTCTTTTTACCTGTCTTTGAAGCTGTGATACAAAGCCAAATTGTTTTTCGGTATTTCCCTCCATGCCAAGTTCTTCTTGTCAAAGTTGCGCCACAATAACCGCATCTGCACTTGCAGCTGAAAGCATACTTATTGGTATATAGAGTTCTATACTCATCTTTTCTCAACCTTGCATTTGAGCGACATTTACCTCTTTTAGCAAGAATCTCCTGAGCTTTATCAAATACCTCCCTACTAACAATGGCTTCATGATGATCTTTCATCAGATACTTATCAGACTCTCCTAAGTTATCCAGTCTTCTATGTGATATAGGATCTACTGTAAATGTCTTACCTTGCAGCAAATCCCCAACATATTTTTCATTGCGAATAATGCCTGCGACTGTTGTCTGATGCCATGTTTTTGACCCAGAAGGATTTGGGACTCCCATTTCTTCAAGTTCGCGAGCAATAGTATATGTTCCCACCCCAGATACATATCTATTAAAAATATATCGGACAATCTTTGCCCCTTCCTGATTAACTGTCATAGTTTTGGTTGCAGGATCATAATCATAACCAAGAGCGCCAACAAATCCGACGATTTCTCCTCTGGACATCTTCATTGCCAGGCCCTTCTTTACATTATTAGAAATGTTTTCTACTTCCTGCTGAGCAACTGAGCTCAAAACCACAAGAAGTAACTCACCGTCCATTGATAACGTGTTGATCTTCTCATCTTCAAAATAAACAGCTATATTTCTTTCCTTTAATGTGCGGACATACTTAAGCGTATCTAAGGTGTTTCTTGCAAAACGGGAGATTGATTTGGTAATCACCATATCAACCTCCCCATCTAGACAAGCCTTAATCATTTTTTGAAATCCTTCACGCTTAGATACCTGCGTTCCTGTAATTGCCTCATCTGCATAAACTCCGGCCATCATCCAATTCGGTTCTTTTTCTATAAGCTCCGTGTAATACTTTACCTGGGAGCTAAAACTGTTTAATTGTTCTTCTCCATCTGTACTAACACGACAATAAGCTGCTACTCTTTTACGGACAATTTCCTTGCCTCGTGTTCTTCTATCTTCAAGAGAAGTTTGCGCACGTATGATACTAACTTCATTTTCCATGTTCAAAACCTCCTAACCCCATTATTAGTAATCATCTATTTTTCAACAAGGATGTCCGATACTATCCCATAATCTCTCTTCAGTACTTTCATGCACTTCTCATATTCATCCTGTGTTAAAAGCTCCTCACGAAGTAAAATTCCTAAATAACTAACTTGTAACGAGTAACGGAGGAGTTTGTCATTATCAGCCATCTTCATCCCTCCTATACTCACTTCGTGCCAACTTGGCACGAGGTTACTTCAAGAATCTCTGTTACTTCCTGATTTACAAATTTACGAATCTTTGTAATCTTCTTCACTGCAGAATGATATTCAATTCCACAACTTGAAGCTATGTCTGTAAGGTTCATTTCCTGGTTCAAATATTTCTGGAATATATTGCGGTCCTCACCTATAAGACAATTCATCTGTAAATTGTAAAGATTTTGTATCTCCTTCATGTCTTTGAGAACATGGGCCTCTTCGATGATTCTCTCAGGATACTCAATCCCGTCAAGAATATCCCCTGAAAAATCACACATTCTAATAGCATCCTCTAAATCTGCACGAAAACTAGCTTCATTTCCTGTATGATCACTATAACCATTACCTGATTGAATCCTTACTCCTAATTCACCGTGATCAGCTCGTCTGTTCTTTTCCTTCTCTTCCCATATGATGTATTTCATTCCTGCAATACGAGCATTAATTATTCCATCAATCTGCGGATAATACTTGCAGATGATATCAACTTTTAATTCAGGTGAAGCTTTTGCATATTTTTTAATGATATTTGCCTTAGTTTCCATCTGATCCTCCTTGTAAAAGTCCGATTGATGTCACTAAAGCCGCGCGCTGCTTTTGTAACTTCTTTACATAATTAATTGTATTGGAATAGCCACTTGAAGTCGTTACCATAGATGTGTACCAAAGGTTCACAAAATGTGAACTTTAACTTTCAAGCATCTGAATCTGCTTTAAAATCTCAAGAGCTGATTTCTTTGCTTTGTCTGTTTTTAAATTATTTAAAATCTCAATGGCTTCGTTAATAACAGGATCAAAATTGTCCGATGCTTCACCATTGACTATATAATCAGCTGTCACATGAAAAAGACTACATAACTGATTAAGCATCTCTGCAGAAATGCCCCTGCTGTTGTTTTCATAATTTGATATGGCGGTCTTACCTTCTAAATGAAGCCTGATGGCTAACTCACTTTGAGTAAACCCAGCATCTGTCCTAAGTTTTTTAATTCTTCCTCCAACAGTTGTTACATCAATAACTCCATTATTCTTATTGATATTTTTCATAATCTGCACCCTTTCCGGTGCCTTCCAAAACAGAAGCGAACCGGAAAAGGAAAGAATAAACTGTGCATTCGCAGACGCTTTGCGTCTTGCTCATGTCGCGCTGTCGCACTATAAGTCATGCTCAGAATAGCTTCGCAATCATGCAAGCATGAAACGAAGCTATCTGACATGCCTTGCACCGCTCGTAGAAACGCGCAAAAAAAAGAGCACTGCAAAACAATCACTAAATCTATCAAGCATGTAAAATACATACTTTCAAGTTAGCTTCTGTTTTGCAGGCCCTTTTTAATCTGAATAGATGTCTTATGCTCTTGGCTGCATCAATCCGTAGTAAATACGACTCTCTTCACAAACTCTTAGTTATCAGACGTCACTCATTTGTAAATCATTTAACGCTCCCTATAGCGACCAATTCAGCGAACTCCCTGATAACCTCATCCATATAAAATTGTAAAATGCTAAGCTGCTACTTACTCTTGCAATTAAGCTTCGCAGCATAACCAGCTAAACGAGCATGCCTCTTGCAAGCAAGCTCTTCATCTGTTCTTATATCATCAAAAACGGACACCTTACCGTTCTTAACACAAACCATAAGACGTGCACCGCATTCTGGGCAGACCATATACGAAGTTGTACTAACTGACTCCATAAGAAATCCCCCACATCTGTGGCAACATACCACATATTCCCCATTCTTTTCCTTCGCAAGACTCATCAATCACGCCTCCTATCTTTAACTACTAAGGTGATCACTCATTCGGAAAAGGGAAAGAAACCGATATGATGAGTAAACTATTAAACTCCTGATAATGACCTTTCCGTAAGTGCAGTCAACACTGCCATTATCATAAAACTACGACTGTCCTGATCTCTTTACTGTTTAGCACTCCTTACTCAAGGTTCTTAATAACTTTGATAGCTACACCTTGAATCTCACAACTAGAAACAATGATGTCCTTCATCTTCTTATTCTCTGGATGAAGTCGAATCTTCTCATTCTCCTTATCTACAAAATAGCGCTTCAGCGTGTTCTCATTTCCTACTAAGGCAACAACTATATCACCTTCCTTGGCTTCTGATTGCTTCCTGACTAGCACCAAATCTCCGGATGAAATACCAGCCTCAATCATAGAATCGCCATTAGCCTTCAGTAAGAAAAAAGTTCCTTTGCCAAACATCGAAACAGGTAATGATACGTACTCCTGTGCATACTCTTCCTCTAATGTGGGAACACCGCAGGAAACCGCACCTAGAAGTGCCACACTTGTAAACTCTGTCTGGACTTTCTCGGTCTGCTCAGTAGAAATCTGCTGGCCATCATACCTGATCATGCCATTCTCATCCATGGCCACCAGGTACTTATATGCAGTTCCTCTAGCAATACCGACCGCATCTGCAATCTCTGTTGTAGATGGTGAGTGGCGATAATTCTTATAATATTCCTCTACGTAGGCCTTAATACTATCCATAAGCTCAGTAGATTTATGTCTCATACGCCGCTCCTTTCTAAAGGAAGCACTATGCTTCCTAATAAAAAGTATATCACTACAAACATTTGTTTGCAAATATTATTTTACGAAATATCACAAAATGTGATACCAATATTCTGACAGCCGTTATTCTCATGCTACTCCCTTTTATATATTTTATGGTAACAAAAAACCTGTCCAAAATTATGGACAGGCTCTTACGATTTATTTGCATGTTTTTGATGCTATCTTTATGTTTCTTTACTGATGATTTGATTTTAATAGATCTCTTTGTAGTTTATTGATATCCTTACCCGCATCATCCAACTCAGAGATGAGTCTATCAATCTCTTCCTCTGCCGCTTCATAGACAGCACTATCAATCCCTGCACCATATCCTGGCATAGGGTTTGCTGTGTTCACTATGGCATCAACATGCATTTTCGTAATATCGTTTCTGACTATTTGGAATGGCATTATTAATCAACTTACTCTAATAATTTAATTTCATTAAGAATATCACTAAAATCCACTACATTCAGATATTTATATAGCTCATATAATTCACCAATTAAGCTGTCATACATTTTGCGATACTCAGAAAAATCATTTAATCCATACGCTTTCACTATATTATTCTTATATTTCTGAATTTGTTCTTCTGGAAGTAAATGTGCAAAGCAAACTCGTAAATCGTTGAGATGAAACAATGGAGCTATTATGTCCTTTGCTTTCTCTACCCCTTCTTTTTTAGCTATAATACCTTGCAAAAGTTTTCTTGTTCGTAATTGTTCAATATTTCCTTCAACGTTTAGTTTTCGAGATATTTCTCTCAGACCATCCTGTGAAATCCCCTCATTTAGAATTCCATCTAAAGCGATAATATTAGTCGACACTTCACGCTCCGAATAAGAAATTGGTTTAGCAACACTTTCTTTTTTCTGCTTTATCTCATCCTCTAGATGACTTAAATCAACATTAACCTGCTTAATCATTCTGTTATAAAAGCCGGCTCTGAGTTGTATTATTCTTTCTTCCAATATAGGTTCACTAAAAATGCAATTCATTTGAGCTTGATATAATTCTGTCTCCACAAGCTTATGATCAGAATCCACATTATAAGTCTTAAACATAAAAATAGATCTGTCATCATCTATCTGATCTAAATCCCCAAGGAACAATATTACCCTATCATTCTTGTTTATGCCGAATGGGATCTTCCATTCATAACGCCATCCGTCACTCCCTTTTTTCCCTATTTCACCATAGCTTTCTGAAAAGAAGTCCAGTTCATAATCATTATCTGTATAAAAACCATTCAATACTTTTCGATCAAAATATACAGGTAAAGAATAACCTTCTTTATTTGTTGGGTCTAAATCAAAATCACATGCTGGAATATTCAAATCCCTACTGTCATAAATAAAATCTGCTTTCTGTGCATATTCAAACCTATTATCACTTCTCATTGTGGTTTTACAACTATTTATACCAGGATGCTTCTCGAATTCAAAAAAAGTCTGATATACTGCATTCACTACTCTATGACCCACAATTTCTTTTTTACATTTCCCACATTTCAAAATTGGGCATCCTGCAATTTCTATAAGCTTATCACCTATAGCAAAATCAACTGAAGATACTTCCATCTCTTGAAATCCGCCACATTCACAACGATCCAACGGATAATATTCCTTAAATTTTTCTTTAAAGGCCTCTATATCGTCAAAATAATATTTCATTCTTTATTCTTACTCCACTCCATCTCCGCTAAAGTTGTTACAAACATAATCTGTAATCTTATTCTCAATCAATCTATTAATTTCTCGCAAATTATGAACATCAGAAAAATCAATAGCTGAAATAGCATCTTTTTCCTTACTTGTAGGTGAAAGATTATAAACTTTCTTAACCTTAGCTAAATAATAATTTGTTTTATAATTTACATAATTTTGTTTCTCTATGCCGCTTAATTGATTCATTTGAAATTTTAAATCAAATCTCGATCTTAATTCAGGAGAAACATTTCTAGTAAATTCTTCTGGTGAAAAGTTAGATGTAAAAATAATTATATATTTATCCAAATCATATTCTCTGCCAAGTGAATCAGTAAATTTACCATCGGCCAATAATTCAAGGAAGAAATTATGTACTTCACCAGATGCCTTTTCAAACTCATCAATTAAGATTACTTTTGATTTACTTGTTTCAATTTTATCAGTCAACTCGCCTTTACTACTTCCTATAAAGCCACGAGGACTACCAATCAAGCTACTTAATGCATTTTGTTCAGAATAGTTACCTAAGTTAATCTTAATAAACCTTTCTTTCGGTGCCAGTTTATTATGTAGAAGCCATGCAGATTCTGTTTTTCCTATTCCTGAAGGTCCGCAAATAAAAGCGGAAAAAATTTTATGCTCACCGAGTTTGTTAAACACGCGAAATTTAACTATTTCTTCAAATAATCTTGTCTTAAACTTTTCATTCCCATATAAATTGTTATAGAAGTAAGTTTTTAAAGCGCTCAATTCATCATTGCTAATATCCACAATATTAGTAATGATTCTTTGATCCAATCCAAGATATTGCTCAAGTGGCTCTGTTCCAGAAATAAAATACGGAACATTTATTTGTACATTCTTTCCGTAACGCTTATCCATTATGAAACAGGCATCATGATTACCACTATTTAAATATGCCTGAATCAAGGTGATAACTGAATAAAGCCATGCGTCTGCTCTTTCATTTTCTCCAAGCATCAACAATGATAAATCGAAATACTTAAATTGCCCAAAGATTTCCTTAAAAGGATCTTCTTTCTTTAATTCTGCATATATATCATTAGATGTAATAATCTTTAGTTGACCATTTATTTCGGTCATAATATCTTCGATATTATTTGAATTGTAGGTATATAGTATTATCCTGCTTAACACTGAGCCTTTATCCTCCCAAATCCACTAAAATAATTCCTGTATAATCGCAATCACATCAATATAATGAACATTATCATCGGGACCAAGCTCAGCTAAAGAATCACTCTTGTTATCCTGTTCTTCGTCGGTCTCTACATCTATGTCGATATGTTCTTTCTCTGTCTGCATTTGTGAAATTATATCTATCTTTTTTCTTATATCTTTATACTTAAATATGCCCCTATATATACCAATCAGCGTCACTGGACCAATCTCTAAATCTGAAATTGAATAAGAATTCTCCATCTCTTGTTCCATCTGCATAGGAATCTTAAAAAGCAATCTATCTGTTGAGTTCTCACTATCTCTTCTATCCTTATTAACCTTCTCAGGAAGTTTGCCGGAAACAATATAAGATGCATCTTTTAAAAAGACATTAAATAATGCACCAAAGTCCATCTGTCCCAACCCATCTACAGGAATATCTTTCAAAAGACCGCTGAGTAGAATTTTTGTACCACTAATATCTTGCTGATTAGCAATCTTTAACGATACATCTCTTATTTTTAAAAGCTTTCCGACCTGTTCAACACCCAATTTTCTGACTTCAACGGATTTCTGAATCACAGGATTAAGTATAGTTGATTTAGTAGAAACTACTTTCAGGGTATCTTCCGCCCTTGTCGCTTTAGATCCATGAATAGAGATATCAGCATTTAATTTAGGAAGTATTTTTGACAACAGGCTAATTTCTGGAGTTTCTCCACTTGCATTCAAGTCTGCCGCCCCTTTAAAATTTCTTTCCTTTGTTTGTTTTTCTAAAACTTTATTATCTATTTGCATAGCTATTTCAAATGCTTTAGTATAATTCAAATAATAAAGATTAAACATTAATTTTCCTCCTCGTTTCATCAGACTGAAAAAATTTCCCCATACAATTAAAAATACTTTTCAACTATCCCATCTAGCTGTTTTCTAATTTCAGGAAAATCCTTATCCAAATCCAATGTTCTAACGGCTATACTGTTACCGCTCATTTTATACTCATAATCCGGATAAACTACCTCATCTGTCTTGGCATAAAGCAACATTCCAGAAACGCTTTCATGCTCCTGATCTTTGAGCTCTACTTCCTTATTTTTTACATACGTAAAAATCTGATACTTTTTCTGCATAGTCTGCCAAGAATAGCATTGTATCAACACATTTCTTTGCATCTATAAAGTACCTTGCTAATTCCCACCTTTTCACATTTCTCACCCTTTATATATAACTCAAAATACTATCTAACTTATCCGCAATTCTCTTTTGCTCAGCTAAAGGTGGTAGCGGAATTATTGCAGAACTAACTTTATCAATATTCAAATTGTCAACCGTTGCTCCAGAAGCTTTCTTGCAAAATTGTTCATATAAGTACCCGCTTGAAAGCAAATAATACAAATAGTCCTGATTAAATGCCTTTAAATCATGTATTAGTAACCATCCATCGTGTATGCAGCCTTCTATTTTTGAAATATAAGGTCTCCCAAAACTCATAGAATTTGTCAATAAGAAATCGCCCGGATACACCTTTCGACTTTTCTTTTCTCCCTCAGGAATAATCTTTTCCTTAGTCTCAATAATATATTTTCCGCCTTTTTCAACATCACCAATTTTAATCCAATTAATTCCATTAGAATCATTTGTAATATATTGTTTGATTGGTCTTGGTGAACCTCCCCTTACGATATATGCAACATCCCCAAAGCGCACCCATTTCCAGTTGTAAGGAATTTTAAATGGAATATCCTCCTCGGATATTTCATCCTGCCTTTTTACTGCTTTTATAATTCCTTCATCTTCTTGTTTTTTTCTTTCATTTTCAACGTTTAGTATTACATCTATTGAATTACCATCACTTTCCAATTGCTCTGTTAGCTTCCCTTGAATACCTGCATCATATAATTTACTTTTTAATGTCTCTAAATTATTCATATACTCAGATTGATGTTCATTTAAAAGGTCTATCTTTTCTATGATTTTTTCTAATCTATTAACAATACGTTCTTGCTCTTCTTTTGGAGGCAACGGAATCATAAGAGATCTTAATGTATTTAAATTTATCTTCGCTGCATGCATTGAATCTCCAGCTTTATTATTCCTAATCCATAAATCTACATATCCTGAATTTAAGACTAACACTAAATATTTTGATAAATATGTATCCAATGGTTTAATAAGCCCAAGGCTTACGAAAATGCTGAAAGTTCTATCAAAATCAACTTCTATAGCTTTTCCTAAAGTACCTATTCTACAAAATAAAATATCTCCAAATTCAGGTTTACATCTCTTTATTAGCTCTTCATGTTCTTCAAAAGAAATATACTTTACGTCATCAAAGTCAAATCTACCAGAGGAAATATTTTTAACCGATAAGAATGGTACTCCATTCTCTATATATGTTGGAGTCTTATGTGTTCCATCTGTCACTGACTTACATAAATCAGCCAATTGGCACCATTTCCAATTTTGTGGTATGTCAAATAATAAATCATCATTAGTATTAGGGGCTACCTTCTCTTTTTTTGCTTGTTTACTCTTCAGCAAATTGCTTTTGACTTGTTTTAGTTCAGCGTAATCTCGTTCAGCAGATTCCAATCTTAGGTTCTGATTGGATAGTTTTCCACTGATGGCTATATCTAGTATTTTCTTTTTGAGCGATAAAGTATCCATCAAAATTCAATTCCTCCCAATAACTGTTTAAGTTCTTTTACAGTATTAGCTATCTCATCAGATTCGCTCTGCATATCTTCAAGTACTTCTTCAATTGACCTCTCATCTCTTTCTTCTAAATCAAGCCACCTAAAGTCAAGGTTATCTGCATTTTTTACTTCTTCCTCTGTAAAGCATCTCCACCGCCCATTAGGATTACTTTCGCTATACGTCGGCTTCCTATCTTCTTCATGACCAGAGCAATAACAATCAACAAAATCCTGTAAATGCACTCTTGTCATGGGTTTTGTCGCCATAGTATGTTTTATACCTGTTCTATAGTCATACACCCATATTTCTTTTGTTGGTTCTCCTTTTTTGAAGAATAACACGTTAGTCTTGACACCATTTGCATAAAAAATTCCTGTTGGAAGTCTAAGAATAGTATGTAAGTTGAAGTCCTTTAAAAGTTTTTCTCTTACTTGTGCAGTAGCTCCAGTATCAGTCAAAACACTATCTGGTAATACTACACCAACACGTCCTCCCGTCTTTACAATAGACATTATGTGTTGCAAAAAATTAACCTGATTATCACTTGTCTTAACAAATTCAGGTCTATTTGCTGAAACTTCTACACTTCCCTGGGGTCTAGTTCCAAACGGAGGATTTGCCAAAATAACATCATACATTTTGTCGGACGTATCAATAAGAGAATCCTTATATGCTATTGGACTCTTATTTATACCAATGTCATGAAGATATAAATTCATTGATGCTAATGTTACTACAAGAGAAGTATTATCAGCACCAAATAGAGCATTATTCTTTAAGAATTGCTGTTTCTCTACATCTTTACTTTGTCCCTTCATATGATCAAATGCAGCTAGAAGAAATCCACCTGTTCCACATGCTGGATCGGCAACTGTTTCTGTAATTTTAGGATCTACAACATCAACCATAGTCTGAATAAGCGCTCTTGGTGTAAAATACTGTCCAGCACCACTCTTTTTATCCTGTCCATTCTTTTCAAGAATAGATTCATACATTGCTCCCTTGAAGTCGCCTTCCATCATATACCAATTTTCTTCCGCCACCATTTCAATAATTTTGGCAAGCATAACTGGTCGATCTATTTTATTTGATGCCTTTGTGAATATTGTTCCTATGAGTCCTTCATCCTGAGATAACTCGTTAAGAATCTCCTCGTACTTTTCAACCAGGTCTGTTCCACTTAAATCTACCAAGTCTCTCCATTTATATCCTTCAGGAACAGTACTTGTAAGGCCTAGTTCCTCCTTTTCTTCGTCCATCTTGAGGAAAAGGATATATGTAAGCTGAGTAATATAATCTGTATACCCAACTCCCGCTGATGCCATTACATTTGCAATGCCATCCACTTTCTTTAATAATGCTGAAATATCTTTTTGATTTGCCATTTTATGCCACCTTTAATATAAATTTTGCTAATATTTGTAATTCTTCTTTAAGTGCTGGTGCACCAAAAGATGTTACTGCTTTGCGCCAGAGATCTGTATCTAATTCGTTCAATTCACCAACAGATAATGCTCCAGCCTCAACAACATATTCTGCAATTTGCCTCATTATTTCCTTTTGATCATCTGTTAGTACTCTCTGATTATATCCACAGTACAAACCAAATCCTCGGCCATAAGCTTTTATCAAGCTTGTTAACTTATTGTTTTTACCATATGCATAGCGCACTATCTGAATCAGATTAGTCAATGCATTTACATTAGTTTTAATATCTAAATCTTCTACATTTCCTTCGTCATCAAGTAATTTATAATTCTTCCATATCTGATATATTCCGTACTGACGACTTTCTGATAATAGCCTATCCCTAAGTTCTTTCAACATGGAATTTGTAATAACAACATCTTCCGAGTTATAAACTATACGAAGAGCCTCTATACTATCCTTATTCTCATCTATGTACTTCTCGAAATTATCGATGTAGTCTTTTGCAGACTCTTTTGAAAAACCAGCATACAGAAGTTTATCTTCTTCCTGAACAGAAGCATAATAACCCCTTTGCATCTCCAGCAACTTATTTCTTGCTTGAACATTGATCATTAATGCATAAATCAAAAGTCTGCGTAATGGATAATCTTCTGAAGGTGTTGTATAAGGTTCTACTCGATTTTCCTCAAACGCTTCATTGATATTGTTCGCAATTGTTCGAGGAGCAAATCCATAATCCGAAATGAAGTAATCCAAATGTTTTCCAAACAACGGATTATCCTCATATCTACGATTAATAGTTGAACAGTAATCTCTTAACAACATCAGGTTTTCATCACTAAGCTCATTGTGAGCTAAATGCTCTAACAAGTGTTCCAAAGATAATGTCTTCTTTGGTGCCACAGGCCCAGGTCCCGGCTTAGGAATATACTTTTCTGACTCAGTCACTCCAACTGCGTCAACTATGTAGTAACACTCCTTAGTATCTGCATTAGGAGTCACTTCCTTAAGCTTGTCATCATTAATTACTCGACAACCTCTTCCTTTCATCTGTGTATAAAGGACATCTGAATGAACGTCCTTCATAAACAAAACTACCTCAAGAGGTTTTACATCTGTTCCGGTTGCTACAAGTGTAACCGTCACTGCAATTCTGAAATCTTTTTCAGTTCTAAGATCTCTGATTAACGCATTAGAATCTCCTGCAGAATATGTTATCTTCTGTACAAAATGCTCAGGAACATTTCCACTTTCAAATTCTTTTCCAAATACCTCTTTTACAACATCAACTATCTCAGTTGCGTGATTGTCATCTTTTGCAAAAATCAGTGTCTTAGGTATGTAGTTCCAATCCTTCTCGCGTTTCGGATATAAATCACTATAGATAGCATTCTTATATGACTCTATAACTAATTTCATCTGGTTAGGACTTATGATAGATCTATCCAAATCTGTTGGAGCATATTCTAGGTTTGTCTTTGCAGTATAAGTTGTCTGCTGTCCAGTTCTTTTTGAAGTTTCTTCAACCTCAGTCCCTTGCTTTACTGTTCCTCCATGCTCAGTAACATTAGTAGAAATGCGATAAACACGTGAAGGTACATTAACTCCGTCTACAATTGAATCATCATATGTGTATTGCTCAATAATGTTATTATTAAAAAAAGCATAAGCTTCTGGTGTAGGTGTTGCAGTAAGTCCAAGAATTTTTGCGCCTGCAAAATAATCAAGAACTGCTTTCCATTTGCCATAAATAGATCTATGACATTCATCAACAATAATGAACTGGAAAAAATCCGGAGGAAGCTTTAAATCATTTCCTAAAGAAATAGATTCCGTAGATTCACTATCCTCATCAAGCTTGATGTCTTCGTCTTCTTGATCCTCATTAGTTTCAGAAATTGCTTGTCCAGTCAGAACAGCAAACAGTTTCTGGATTGTAGAAATAACTATATCTCCATTAATATCATTTTCCTTGCGTAATCTTTTTATCTGATAAAGCGCACTCATAGCCTGACCATTTTCCGTTCTATCAAATAAACTAAATTCAGATTCCGTCTGTCGTGCGAGATTGTTTCTGTCAACAAGGAATAAAATACGTTTTGTTGCTGTATAGTTCAGCAATCTATATGACGCCAAGCATGCAAGATAAGTCTTTCCAGAACCTGTCGCAAGCACAGCTAAGTTCTTAGTATTACCCGCTTTAAATGATTGTTCCAAAGCCAACTCTGCTTCATACTGACAGTCACGTAAACCTCTTTGTTCTAATCGAGGTAACGCTCCATATGCAGAAGTTTTACCTATAAGTTGCAACATCTTTTTAGGCGTATGAAATGCAGATAGTTCTTCATAATCAGAATCTTCATCTAACATATTTTTAAAGTAAATCTTATTTCCATTTGCCATATAAACAAGCGGAATGAGTTTCTCAAACCAAAGTCCATACCAATTTTGTGGATGTGTCGCATACCCTTCTGCCTGCTTTTCCACTTCTTTCCCTAGTGGATTAGCCTCTTTTTTTGCCTCTATAACCGCAATGGCCTTATCATCAATAAAGAGCAAATAATCACTCTCCGTATTTCCTTGCATCAGTGCTTCTTTCACTGCTGTGGTTCCGCTAGGAATATACTCATTGCGCGAAACGATATCCCAACCAGCATTATTTAATTTTTTATCAATTTTCACACGAGCTTTTTCTTCTGGAAGCATTGCTTACCCCTCCTGAATATATTTCTCCAATAAAAATATTAGTACTTGTACTGTCCATAAAAACGGACTTCTTTCAAAAAGCCTATTTTATTTATTCTTATCAATACTAATTATGTCTCCAAAATCGCAATCCAACTCCATGCAAATCTTCTCTAAGACACTCATGGATACAGTCTCACCCCTGCTCATTTTTGCAAGTGTACTGCTACTGATTCCGATGTTTTCATTTTCAACAAGATCCATTTTTTTCATATTCTTGTCGATCAATAATTTCCATAATCCGTTATAAGATACAGCCATATAATTCCTCTCTTATGGGGATTACCCATCTTGGTGAAGGACCCGAAAGTCCTCATAAATAGTCCTAGTGTACATTATACGCTCTTAAGCATATATTTTCAAATACAATTTTCGACTTTTCAAAATTCATTTTCGAATTAATATCTAATTAGTTTTATTTTTGTAACATTATTTGTGATTATCTTGTCATGGTCTTCCCGCTCTTCTCGCGGCACCATCTTTGATGGTGTTAGGGCGCGTCTTCGCAAAGTGGCGAGCAGTGCTTTTTTGTACAAAAAGCTACTATCCGCTCGTTGGTGGCACATCCCCAATCCCCTTGAACAAGCTAATCGCTTGGCTACGCAATTCATACGAATCGCTTTTTTTGCTATTGGATATTTCTTCAGAAATGAAAAAAGAGGGGAACCCGCAAGTCTTAAACCTACAGATTCCCCAAATAGAATTATCGAGTGATATTGTGTTTTCTGACACGTTCCTTCTTCTGCTCTTCATCACTTTTAAGGAACTGGTCGATATCATATTTTGCTCTTTGAATCTCCTGCATATCTTTCTTAACCTGACGATATTCACCGTACAGCTTTTTCTTTTCCGCAAGGATCTCAGCATACTCCGCACTTAAGTCTTTTACCTTTGGTAGCTTCTTCAGATGCAGCTCATCAAAAGCATTCTTGGCAGCCTTATGAAGCAGGATTTCCTGTCTGTGCTCTTCCAGAAACTTCTTGCTATATCCGCATTTACGATAATCCGCATATACGTCTTTAGTCTTGAAGTAGTCAAAGATATGCTTCTTCAAGACCTGAATCTCAGCAAGTCGTTTCTCCTTTTCTTTAATGGAAGCTGAAATTTTCGTAAATCGCTCTGTTGCTGTTTTCACATTTTTCTCCAGATCATCGTAGCTTCGGATGTCATGCTGCTTCAAATACAAAACTGCCTTGGCTACCTGCTTTGTATTAAAGTTCTTGGCAAAGCGGACATAATATTTTCCTTTGCCCTGAGCCAATTTCTTTTGAATATCGATAAGAAGGTCAAACTCATGATCTTCCTTTTTTCGTTGGTAAGTCTTTGGCTGTTTCTCAGCTTTTTCATTATCTTCAAATGCATGCTCCATCTCACCGGCAAGAATCTTCTTAAGGTCCTCAGCTGTATAACCATCCCCCAGAGAGCGCAGCCGTATGAAACGCTTCTGAACTTTTCCTTTTAGCGAAATATGCTTTCCACGCTTAATCTCATATCCGGCATCTTCCAGTTTATAAAGCAGCTCATCGAAATCTTTTGCGCTGCCTTCCTTAAGAATTTGGTCAATCACATCTCTGATATCGTCCCGAAAGGATTTCTTCTCAGGATAAGTCGTTCGCTTAACACGCTCACTTGGCTTCTTCTTTTCTATAACAGATAGTCCATGTTCCAGGCAGATGATATCTGATAATCTCTGCAGGGCTAACCCTACAAAGAAGAAATCTCTAAACTTATATGTACAATCAAGGCTGGTAGAATTGAAGATGATGTGATTATGAATATGCGCCTTATCCGTATGAGTCGCTACAATAAAAGCGTGATTTCCTTTGGTAAATCGCATGGCGGTTTCATAGCCTACCTGATTTGCTTCCTCCGGTGTGATTTCTCCCGGCTTAAAAGATTGCCTGATCTGATACGCGATGATATTGCCCCTGGGATGTCTTCCTGTCAGACGCTCATATTCTCTTTTTGATAGCATGAATTCTTCATCAACACTCTCAGCCTGGCAGGCATAGGAACTGATATATTGACCATTTTCGGTCTTCTCTCCATTCTTGGCATAATCTGTTCTGTCGCTAAGAGACTTCGCTACGCTTTTACCTTTATTCTGATGCATCGTGATAAGTCTTGTAGCCGCCATGCGCATTCACCTCCTTCCCTAAATCGTAGACAGGCGCTTTAGTATTTCCTTCATCACTTTCCAAAGTTCTTCCTGATGAAGTCTGATATCATCAATATCTTCTTTGTAGATACTTCCGGTTTCATTTGCTTTCTTTGCATACTGATTCATGTTAGAAGATGTGATGCCAAGAAGCCTTACGGCCTCTTTGACATCACTTAAATCCATCTGGATGAGATAACCATCAATCGCCATTTTGCGAAGATAAGCACTTTCATTTAAGATGCCAATTTCTTTCTCCCTGTCACGAATCAGTTTAGCTTCCTCAGGAGTTGCAAAGAAATGAAACTGCTCCGTTCTGTTATTCATGACTACATCTCCCTGCAGGGACAAATCACAGGAGTCTTCTTCTCAGGTTCCGGTATTGGAGACAGCTTCACTTTTTCCTGCTGCTCTTTTATCTTCTCCATCACAGAAGCCTTGGTATCTGCGATAATATCCTCCTGATCTGCCTTTTCATTGATTTCTGCAAAATCCGGCACAGGAGCTGCAGGCACATTATTGATGATTCCGTCAAAAGAATTATCATTCTGTTCCACCATATCCTCGATGCCGCGCATATGATTCCTGCTGATAGATGGACCAGCTCCGACATCCTCTATCGGATCAATGGACTCAGGAATCTGTTCCTCTACTGCATTTCCTGTGACTTCATCCCATTTTCTGATTTTCTTCATCTTTGCCATCTGGATGCTCCTTTCTTCGGATACTTTTTATACTGTTTGTACTGACGAGGTGGAAAGAGTTTATCTGCACCCTTTACAGGCTCATAGGTCTCAATCAGATCAACAATCATATCCTTGATTTCAGCCATAAAGTCTTCCGATGCAATATCCTGTTTTTCCACTTCCAGAAGTTTCTGCTCCCACTCAGCTGTCATAGATGCCGATTGAATCTGTTCCGGCATGACAGTAATAAGAGAAGTCCCCTTTTCTGTTGGAACCAGATACTTTGTTTTCTTACTGCCCTGTCTTTCTACAAAACCGATACGAACCAGCTTTTCAATAACACCGGCTCTTGTTGCTGGAGTACCAAGTCCTTTACGCTCTACCTCATCCGACATATCTTTAGCACCGGCTGATTCCATAGCAGAAAGTAGCGAGTCTTCGGTAAATCGTTTCTTAGGAGTTGTTTTTTCTTCCTTTACCTTAGGATCTCTGGCAGGAAGTTCACGACCTTCTGATAAAAGAGAAGCATCCGCTTCCAGAATTTCCAAAATGCCATGTGAACCGCCATCATCTTTTTTACTGGAATCCTCTTCCTCATCATCCTTCTTTTTTCCAAGAATCCAGTCTTCCAATAAATGCCATCCAGGATTTGTGATGCACTTACTCTTTGCCTTGAAAACTTCACCAGCACATTCCACTTCCAATGCATACTCTGTAATCTCAGCCGGATCTCCAACAGAAGAAAGAAGCCTTGCGGTTACAAGACCAAGAATCTTTTGTTCACCGGATGGGATTTCTGAGTAATCAGCATCCGAAACATTTTCTGTAGGAATAATCGCGTGGTGATCAGATACCTTGCTACTATTTAGCACTTGCTTTGTATGGACAGGAACCATCTTCGTATATCCGTACTTTTCTTTCATCAGGCAACAAAGGCGAGCTGTGCTATCATCCATATCATCAGTAAGATATCTGCTGTCTGTTCTTGGATAAGTAACAAGCTTTTTCTCATAAAGACTCTGGGTATAGTCAAGAGTCTGCTGAGCAGTAAAGCCATAATACTTATTAGCATCCCTCTGAAGACTTGTCAGATCATAAAGAAGTGGTGGCTTCTCTTGTTTCGTGGCAGTCTCCACTTTGGTAATTCTCGCCTTATCAGCTGCATTGATTTTCTCTACAAGTTCATCTGCCTCCTGCTTATGTTTGAAGCGTTTTGAGGTTACTGCAACACCGGATACCAGCATCTGAACGGTATAGAAGTTCTCAGGTTTAAAGCCCTTGATCTCAGCTTCACGCTCTACAATCATTGCAAGTGTAGGAGTCATAACACGTCCAACATTTAAGGTCTGACCATAAACTGTAGAAAAGAATCTTGTAGCATTAATACCTACAAGCCAGTCAGCTCGTTCACGGCAAAGTGCAGCTTCATAGAGATCATCATAGTCAGCGCTTGGCTTTAAATTTGCAAAACCTTCCTTGATAGCCTTGTCCTCCATAGATGAAATCCAAAGTCTTTCAAAAGGCTTTTTACAGCCTGCCTGATTATAAACAAGACGGAATATCAACTCACCCTCTCGTCCCGCATCAGTCGCTTCAATAAGACCATCTATGTCCGGTCTCTTCATGAGATCCTTTAGTACCTGGTACTGCTTCTTTGTAGAAGCTGTTACCTGATATGAAAATGGCGCAGGGAAAATCGGTAAATCTTCCTTGCGCCACTTCTTATATTTCTCATCGTAATGTTCCGGGTTTGCCAGCTCGATCAGATGCCCTACGCACCAGCTGACAATATAACCATTGCCTTCAAGATAGCCATCTTTCTTTTGATTTGCTCCAATGACCTTCGCCAGAGACTGAGCTACCGAAGGCTTTTCTGCAATCACTAACTTCATATGGCAACTTCCTCCTTCTTCTTTGATGTTTTGGCTTTCTTAGGCCTTGCAGCCTTCGTTTTTTCCCTAATCTTTTTGGATACGGATTTTTCTTTTTCTGTACCTTTTACGACACCTTTCTCAACCTCATTAAGTTCAGGCAAAAGCTTTTTGATTTCATCAGCTGCTTTCACAACAAGTGGATGTGCTGCCAGATCAGGAAGGATATCTTTCATCTCCTGCATATTCAATCTGTTGCCAACAACCAGATCATATTCATTAGCAAGAAGCTGATCATCTTTGATGACAAAACCAATAGTCTTTACACCATTCATCCTGTCAGATGGAATCGACTTATAGATGTCTACTGCCTGCTGCAAGGTCAGATTCTCATGGAATTCACCCATGGAATGAAACTCACCACATTCAGCTACATAGAAACTGATAGGTTCCTTCTCAGCTGTAAGCTCCTGTACTTTCGCATCAATCTTTGTAATAAGATCAGCTGCTGCCTCACGAATCGTATTCAGTGATTCTTTTAACTCAGGCATCTCTTTGCCCTGAGACCAGGTTGCCACATAGGCGAAACTGTAATCAGAAGTATCAATTCCATAATGCTGACACACTGTATAGGCAACGCTCTCAGCTTCAACCTCTTTACTGTTTTTGGATTGCTTATTATCTTTCTGGGCTTCCAGGTTATGAAGCTTGGCATGAGCCATTTCATGAATTGCAGTCTTTACTGTCTGGATTTCACTCATGCCGTTATTGATAGCAATGCGATTATCTTCAACATGAAAATATCCCTTGGCACCGGACTTGATATCCTCAAATCCGATAGGTACAGGACTTGCTGCCTTGATTGCTTCAAAGAATGTCTGATATCCTTCCACACTTCCGGTAAGCTCATCTACACCGATGGATGGAAGTGGTTCACCTTCTGTCTGAGAGATATCAAAAGTACTCACAGGCTTAAATGCAGTAAGATTGATTTCCACCTTTTCCTTTACAGCTTCGCCATCTTTATCAAGAATGACTTTGCCAGCCTCATCTAGTTTTTCCTGTTCTTTTTCCAACTTAAAAGGAGCCGGAGCCAGAATACGGATTCCCTTCTCACCCTTCTTTACAAAACGTCCCATCTTCTTCCAGCCGGTATAAGATTGAACCAGTGTTGCATCCGGCTTTTGCATCATGATGAGGATATTGTTATTCACCGAGTAATGTGGGAACTTCGCCATGGTATCCAAAAGATTTTGAAACTGCTCTGAACCAAAGACATCCTGCACACCCTTTTCCAGCTTTTCTGTAATATCCTTCATTTCAGCTTTCCTTTGTTCAGCTACTTTCTTTGGATCATACTGATAAGTGTTAGCCATTCTCCTTCACCTCCTGTTTATAATGATTGAGCTTTTTTGTAAGAGATTTTTCTTTTATTATTTCTCTGCGCTTCTCATGTTTTGCCTTTAATTGTGCAAGACCTTCTATATAGCCCATATATCTCGACTTTTTCGCCATATGCTTTTCCTCCAAAATGAAATAGGGCAGCCCCTAAAGACTGCCCCCGTGGTGTTTATTGGTTCAATTATTCTTTGTCTGACGCATCATCCTCAGTATCATCATCTGAATTTGAGTCACCGCATGTATCAGAAGAATCATCATTCTCTGCCTCCTCAATTTCTTCATCTGATTCTTCCAGATAATCATCATCTTCATCCTCTAAGTAATCTTCATCCGGATCAGGTCGCTGAGATTCCTTCTTAGGATTCTTTTCCTTTAAGTACTTAAATCCCATATATCCACCGGCACCAAGGAAAATAATTAGAGCTACTATTGCAGCCGGGCCTATAGAAGGCTTTTTCTTCTCCGGCTTAACCTCAGGTTCTGTCTTTGTTTCTACCTTAGGTTCTGACACCGTAGCTTTCTGTTTTTCTTCCTTTTCCTTATCTTCTAAAGATTCCTTAATCGCTTTCTGCCCCTTCTCATCCATAAGAGACAAAAGATCCGCTTCATCAACCATATTTAAGAAATGAACATTTTCATTTCCATTGTCATCACGGTCAATGATGATGTAAAAATAATTGCCCTTCTTTGTAACAACAGTGATAAACTGCTTGCCACCTGCTTCTTTAGAACCGTAATCATCTACCAAAGTCATATTTCCACTTGGTGTAAGAGGTCCCATCTTTTCTTCCTTTTTTTCCTCTGTATCTTTAGCCTTCTCTTCTTCTGGCTTATCCTTGCCTTGGCACAAGCTGTGATCCTGTTTACATACAGGACAGTCTTCATTGATTGAATTATCACTGCATTTGACTTCACAGGTACAATCTGCTTCCTGCCCTGTATGAGCAAAAGCTGTCATAGGAGTCATCCCAATAAAAAGAGCCATGGCACCAACCACAGCTCCTGTAAGTCGCTTATTTAATTTAGTAATCTTCATTTTCTGCATCCTCCTTATCATCGTCTACATCTGCGACATTATCTGTATCATCTGATTTTAATCTGCTTCCGTATGCATAATCGGAAGTTTTTGTAGTAAACTTTGTAACAGTATCAGTCTTATTATCCGCTATCGGAACGCCAAGCTGTCCAGACGCTGCAAGCTGTAAAAGCTTTGCCACCTCTTCCGGAGAAAGTTTAAGTGCACCAACATCTGATAAGATCTGACTGGCCTCTGCTTCCTTTAATTTTACCTGAGCCGCCTTAAGACGCTCATTGGCATCATCTCTACGCTTTTCACAGCGTCTTACTTCTTCACGAAGCTTATCTAATTTTTCAAACATAGTTTTCCTCCTAGTTTTTGATTCTGCCGAAGGTATAGAAATGATTCCTCCAGTAGTTAGTATTTATTGATGTGTACTGAATCGGATTGCCACAATGAATCATCATGCCATTACCAACATAGATCCCTACGTGACTAGCACCTGATGTATTGTAAGTACCCTTAAAGAAAATAAGATCTCCAGGTTTGGCATCCTCTTTTGAAACTCTAGTACAGCAATTGGTAAGAAGTCCGTTTGCCGTCTGTCTGCCTACACTCCATCCATTACCACAGTGATTGATGACGTAGCTTACAAAACCTGAACAGTCAAAGCTGGTACTTGGGCTGCTTCCTCCCCACACATATGGATATCCAAGATATTTTTCAGCTTCTCTGATCATGTTGGCAAATCTTGTATCTGTAAGAGCTTCCGGCGGGATATCATAATCTTCATAATCACCCGGATCAGGATTGGAATAAGGATCACCCTCAAATAGATAAGCCTTATTGCCTCTTGTCTCTAGCAGAAGTTCATAACGGCTCATCTGATCCTCTGTAAGTCCCATATTTCTTACAACAGAATCCATAGTGTTATTTGTAAGGGTTGTCACAAGTACATGCCAGTCATACTCAACTTCCACCGTATAAGTGTAGGAATGCACATTCCCGTTCTCATCTGTATAATGACCAGTTCTGGTTTCTGTCCTGGTTTTCTTTTCTATGACTTCCCTGGTCGTAAGCTTATACTGCGCATTGAAGATTTCCGTAAGCTTGGCTTCCACTTCTGCCTTCGTATAATCCTCATACAGTACTGTCAAAAGGGCTGCCAGCTGATAAGGATTATGATTGATTTCAGCCAGGTTATAACGGTATTCATCATATCCGGGATGTGTTGTAGGGATGTTATTAACCTGCGTCTGTAAGTCTGACTCCTTACTCTTATAATTCTGCTCTACAGCTTTGATTTCATCGTCATCCGCAGTATAAGAAGTAGCGATTGTAGTATCACTAAAGGAACCAAGCATTCCTCCTGCAAGACCGGCACTGCCGGAAAGCATCAAAATCAGAATAAGAATCACAAGTGCCATGATAATTACTAATGGATTATCCATAATCTTCTCACGAATCCATTCAGCAAATCTTCCAACCAGGTCTTCTACCTTATCGACAAATTTCTTTGATATGCTTCCAACCTGATTAGCAGCTTCCTTCTGTGATTTCTTATAGGCAGCTCTCTGGAATTCCTTTTTCATGTAATTCTTTTGAACTGCCTTAGTAGAAGTGGTCTCACAAGCTTCCTTTTTTACATCCTTCTGAAGCTTTTTAGAATACCGGCTCTGATGAAGTGTTCTTGCTGTATTTCCAGCAGTCGCTGTAGTCTTATTCAAAGCCTCTGTACCCACATTCTGATCTTCATTCGTTCTGTCAATCTGACGGTGAACGGATACGTTTTCAGCTACCTCACGGCGAATTTTATGTCGTCCCTGTACCTGAAGCTTTTTAATCTTTTTCTTTTCCTCTGCAGTAAGCTCTAGGTCCTTTTTCCCATGACGGAACTTCTTTCCATAAGCCTTTTTAGCAGAGGTTTCACTTTTCAGCTTCTCTCCCTGGCTTTTTTGTCTGTATCTGCCGGTGGCCCTCTTCTTATGTCTTTCCTTCGAAAACTTCTTATCTTCATTCATTTACATCTCCTCCTGAGACTGTGCCACCTCATCAAGCTTGGTGGTCATGATACGATAGAGTTCCAAATCCTTAGGGAAGCGATCCACAAACGGAAGGATGACATTGCCATAAAATAAAAGCCCTTCACCTTCTCCCGAATGTGTGACATACGAGAGCTGATGAGGGCTGATATTCAGCTGCTTGGCAAGGATTGCTCGATCTCCTACCGCCTGATTTAACATGTAGATAAAATCAGAGTTTTCAAAAATATTCTCAACTTCCTTAGAAGCAAGTAAGTCCTTTACGTTCTGAGTGATACCAGTAGGAATACCGCCCCACTTTCTAAAACGCTTCCAAATTTCTACGGTATAAGCTGCTGTCTGCTCTTCACGAAGAAGAAGGTGCATCTCATCCATGTAGTATCTGGTAGACTTTCCCTGACTTCTGTTCTCTGTAACTCTACCCCAGACCTGATCCTGAACAACCAGCATTCCGATTTTCTTAAGCTGCTTTCCAAGGTCTTTGATGTCATAGCAGACAAGTCTGTTGGTGATATCTACGTTAGTTCTGTGATTAAACACATTCAAAGAACCGGTAACATAGATTTCAAGAGCAGTTGCTACATTCTTAGCTTCCGGCTCATCTTGCTTCAAGAGAGCATTGTAAAGATCCTCAAGAAGAGGCATATTCTCAGGAATAGGATTCAGGAAGTACTGCTGATAAATCTGATGAATACAACGATCAATGACAGTCTTCTCAACAGGCTTAAGTCCTTCCTTTCCACCGACAATAAGCTCACACAAAGACAGGATAAAATCTGCCTTAAGAGCAATTGGATTATCATCATCTGAGTAGTTCATATTGATATCCATTGGGTTGATGTACTGACTGCTGGTAGGACTGATTTTAATGACCTGACCACCAAATCTTTTTACCAGAGCACTGTACTCTGACTCAGGATCTGAGATGATAACATCATCATCTGTAACAAGAAACGCATTTGCGATTTCTCTTTTTGCAGAAAACGATTTACCGGCACCGGGAGTACCAAGGATAAGTCCGTTAGGGTTCTTAAGCTTTTTTCTGTCCACCATAATCAGGTTGTTGGAAAGGGCATTCAGTCCATAATACAAAGCCTCATCTCCTGCCTGGAATAATTCCTGCGTTGTAAATGGAACAAAAATAGCTGTGGAGCTTGTAGTCATTCCACGCTGAATCTCAATCTCGTTGTAAGCAAGGGGAAGGGAGCTCATAAGCCCCTGTTCCTGCTGGAAATTAAGTCTTACAAGATTGCAGTTATGTTTCTGCGCAATGGAATTTGCCTGGAACACATTGTTCTCAAGCTCCTGCTCTGTCTTTCCAGTATTGAATACCAGGAATGTCAAAAGAAACATACGCTCATTCTGACTCTGCAATTCCTTCAAGAGTGCTTTTGCATCCTTACCATAGGTTGCAAGGTCTGATGGAATAATGTCCATATCATAACCAGCTCTTACTGCCTTCTTCTGCTCCTCAATCTTACTTCGATCAAGTTCTGTGATGGTATGCTTTACTGTCTTAATCGCCTCTGTCTGATCTACCGACTGCACATGCATGGTTACAATCTGACTGGACTCCATACCAAGGAAATCTGCAAGCATTCTGTCTGAGATATCAGACGCTGTGATGCTTAAGAAGCTCATGGCTCCATAGAGATTACCCATCTGGAATAATCTTCCGTTTTTGAAATTAAGTCCTGCAGGTGCAACAAAGTCTTTTACAGAAAGGCCGCTTCCCACAAGCCATTTCCAATCGAAGAAGAACTTCTCATCATCCCCCATATGAAACTGTTGATGCATAAGTTCTAGTCGCTGGGCACCATTTAACGTAACTGCCTGCACACCTAGTCTTTTGAAGTTATTGAGAATATCCATTTCGATATGTATAAGTCTTGGTTTTGCCGCCTTCATAGAATCTGCATGAATTCCAAAAGATAAATACTTTGTCTTCGTAAGGCCGTTATTTCCTGCCTCCATCTGACGTTTTAACATCCCTGTATATTCATCTCTTACTTCATTAAATCCATCATCTCTATGAGCAATAGCAATAGATTTTTCAAATTTTTCCGCATCCGTAGCCATATTCATAAAGCTAAGTTCAAAATGAACCGAGCTATCAAAGAAATTCAAAAAGCTACACCACTCCTCAAATATCTCTGTCTGATCCTCCTGCTGAGCCAGCTGATAATTGATATCCTGAAACTGAATTGTCTTTGTATAATAATCACTGCCTATTCGACAAATGCCGTCCTTAAACATCCTGTCAAAAGGAATGCTTTGCTGTGCAGTTCTAGGAATACCATCATCCTTTTGCGCGTTTTTTATGATTTGTCTTACCTTTTTCTGATCTGATCTCGACAACCCTGCCGGCATTACGATGTCTCTTTTTCTCGTTTTCAGAAACAATTTTTTCTACCTCCTTCATTGCTTTCTCCTGCCTCATCAGGGCAGCATAATAATTATCTGTTTTATATGGTCTTACCTTAGGTCTTACAAATGTTGCCTGGATAAAGTGGTGCAAATAAACCTCTAAGGGCTGTCCATTCTTTTCATACATTGCAAAGAAAAACAGCGGCATCATTACGATCATCATGCCCATAGCTGCAAAGGTAGCATTTCCGATTTTCTTCAAAAGAAAAAAAGTTGGTACACCTATAGCTGCAGCTATTATGAAGCAGATGAGCTGACGCTTTGTGAGGTTAAATGCCACTTTACTCTTTACCTTCGTGAGATCACGAGGTACTGGAATATAAGATGCCATCTACTTTCCTCCTTAATGGGCGTGGAATACAGATCTTGCAATAGAACCTGTCTTAAACAAAGTGAATGCAAGAAGTAATGTGATACCAAGGACATTCCACAAAGAGCCCATGATATCTGACGAAAATGAAACTGTCTGAACCAGGGCTGCATAGATTGCTACACATACCATGATTAAAAATCCCTGAAAGCCCAAAGCAAACAAAGAACGTAAATAATTCTGTCCTATCATGCTCTGATCTCTATTGCCAAATGTTGCAAATGGTATAGGTGCAAGACTGATGGTTAGATAGATTTCTATCATTCGTCCGTAAACAATAGCCCAAATTAAAATCGATAAAATTGAAAATAAGAACTTTACTGCAAATGACTGCAAAAATATGCCAAACAGTGGCCCGACTTCCATAGTTTCCAACGTTGTCCTCATGGTTGCTAGAGTTGAACCGTCCACTGCGGTACTTCCGGCGATAAGTGATCCTGATTGACTGACCACATGTTGTGCTACGTCAAAGACTGCCATAGTAATATTGAAGGTATTAGTAATCAATGTGACTGCTACAAATGTCTTAAACACCCACTTGAAAAATATCCAGGTTTCAAAGTTTGCAAGATTGTTATGGGAAATAACTAACTGAATCAGTTCATAACAAGCAATAAATGTAAGTATGATTCCTGCTATGGGTAAGATTACATTTTCCGATATGTTTTTAATTAGGTTATAGACCGTTGGCTGAAATTGATCCGGCCTCTGTGCCACCTGAGTTGTTACTTCTCCAATCTTTTGATTTAATGTCGTAAAAGTGGATGTAAGATTATCCATAATACCGCCTACAAGCATGCCTTTGAGCCAATCAGTTAGTTTTTCTAATAAACTATTCAACGATTGCCTCCTTTCTCAGAAAGGGCAGGTGTTACACTGCCCCTCCTGATTTTTTGTTGGTGTTTAATCCGATTAAAAAAGTCCTGCAAGAAGTGGAACAAGAGTTGTACCAATAAGGGCAACTCCACCACCAGCCATGAGCTGCTTCATGCCCTGTGACTTAGCTCCAGGGTTGTCATTGCCATATCCCTCCATGAGGTTTACAACACCCCAAATTCCAAGACCTGCACCAAGTGCGATAACGAGTGTCTGAAGTACGCCTACTGCTGAGTTGAAAAATGCCATAATAAAATCCTCCTTGTGATTAAAAAAATTGATTTTTTGTAGTTGCGGGCATTAAAAAAGAGCCATGGCTGATCAGGCCGTGACTCTCGTTAATTACCCTTGAAAAAAGTTCCATATTCAGTTGTAAGCCGGATGTCTTCTGCAGTGACTTTTCCGGCACAGCGCTGCATTAATTAATGCGGAATCTTCCGCTATACTCCTCTACAGGAGTAAATACGGCGGCAGGTTATGACTCCTGCTTTACAATCACCCTTAGGCTACGCCGCAATTTTTTATAAAATAGTTACCATTGAATCAATTGGATTTCTTTTTTTATCGCTAGATACACCTTTGAAATCGCTAGCGCGAAATCCCAAATCCAAGAAACAAATAGGATAGATGTTTTCTGGCAGGTCAAAAACCTTCTGTGTTTTAAGAACATCATTCACTCCAGCCCAACATGTATCCAATCCTATATCTGTTGCTGCCAGCATCATATGTGTTGCTGCAATAACACCATCTGTCAAATAGCTATTTCCACCCTGAAAATTACTTGCAGCATTTTTATCGGAACATACTAGAATTACCATCGGTGCTCCATAACGGCATGGATGAACACTGTCCATCCTCTGAAGAGCTTCTCCACTTTTTAGTATATACACTCTTTGTGGTTGTTTATTAAAAGCTGTTGGTGCTAAGCGCCCTGCTTCTAGAATATATTTCACTTGATCTTCTGTTGGCTTTGTATCGCTGTACTTACGAACAGACTCTCTCTTCTGAATAACTTTATTAAATTCCATATCTATAATCTCCTTTGCTACATTGATTCTGTTATTTAAAAGATATGGTAGTTACTCAAAAAATCCAAAACTCCACAGTAACATAGCAAATTTCATGAATCTCATTCCTCCAGCGAATATACTAAGTATAAGTTAAATAACTCATCCTCAATTATACGGGATGAATTTTAAAAATGTCAGTGAAAAATTTCTTCTCTTATACTCCATTAGCCTAAGCATCGTTAAATACTTCGTATTCATCATTTGGATGTAGGACAAGCTTTCTGTTAAGATATTTCTCAATGTCAAACCAGTTCTTCTTGTCATAATCTGCTGTCAGCGGATAGTTTGGATGCTTCGTCAGGTCATACTTATCTGAAAGAAAAGGTCTTACGCCTCTCACCTGCACGATACATTTACTGCCATCCATAACAGCAAGCTCATCCATACTCATCAGCTCTTTGCCGAGCTTCTGATAATTCATATTATAGGACTCCTGAGAACCCTTAGTATTTCCTGTGGTGTACATATCAATAGTTTCCTTGCCAAGAATCTCTGTAAGATCCTTAAGCGTTGTCTTCTCAGTTCCACCAAGGAAAATCTGTGAATCCATATTTCCAACAATAGTATCTGCATTATCCTTATAAATTGCTTTAAGCTGCGACTTTGCCTGAAGTACCAGACATGCGCTAATCTCACGAGATCTGATAGTTGCTACAAGTTTTTCAAGGTTAGGAATCTGTCCGATATTAGCACACTCATCAATCAGGCACCTTACATGAACTGGAAGCCTTCCGCCATAAACATCATCTGCTTTTTCACAAAGAAGATTAAACAGCTGAGTATAAACCATAGATATCAGGAAATTAAAAGTGGCGTCCGTATCTGACATAATCAGAAACAACGCCGTCTTTTTATCTCCAATAGTATCTAATTGTAATTCATCGTATGCCGTAATCTCTCGCAGCTCTTTAATATCAAAAGGAGCAAGTCTGGCACCACAGCTAACTAATATACTTTTAGCTGTCTTGCCCGCTGCCAATTTATACTTCTTATATTGGCGTACTGCAAAATGATTTGGATCTTTTGCTTCTAGCTCATCAAAGAGCATATCTACTGCGTTTTTAAACTCCTCATCATCCTCTCTAACCTCCATTGCATTGATCATCTCAAGAAGTGTTGTGAAATTCTGTTCTTCAATGGGAGCCTCATAATGAATGTAGCCTATAAGTGCTGAATACAGTAATTTCTCAGCTTTCTCCCAAAACTCATCTCCTCCTTTTCCTTCACCTTTAGTGTTGGCAATCAACGTAGTTACAAGCTTTAGAATATCCTTCTCACTATGAATATAAGCGAAAGGATTGTAATGCATACTCTTGTTAAAGTTGATGGTATTGAAGATTTTAATTCGATACCCCTTCTTCAAAAGTGCATTGCCACATTCAAGAACCACGCTTCCCTTTGGATCAGTTACTACAAACGAACAAGGGTAATCTTTACTGTCGCACTGCAGCAAGTTTGGTTTAATAAAAAAGCGTGTTTTACCTGAGCCGGAACCACCTACAACCAGCACATTCTTATTTCTTGCGTACTTTGGCTGTGATGGTCTGGAACTTAGTGTAATCTGCTCCGTCTGAGAGAGAATCACATTATTCTTTGGATCAGGATCTTTGAAAGGTTCTATGTCGGAGGGCTTCCCCCATCTGGCTGAACCATATTCTGAGCCATGCCGAAATTTCTTGGCATTCTTTCCCTTTAGATATACTGCAAGTCTTAGTGCTGCGCCACAGGTTGCACCAATAAGCAAATCAAAGGGATGTAAGCTAGGAAGCGGATTCGTAAATGCGGTTTGAAATCCACCTCCGATAATAAGCCCCTGAAGCTTTTCCGAAGCATTCATCCCTTCTGCTATCCTCCAGGCTTCACCTAAGTTGGTAGCAAACAGGCCTATTGCAACATAAAGGATATTCAGTATAATCTTCTTTTTTAATTTCTGATTCATCGTGTCTGCTCCTTCCTCTTTTCAAAAACTTTACGAGATAAAGAAGCAATTTTTTCCTTAAGTTTCTTAAGTTTGCTAAGTATACTTTCTTTGGCACCTTTTTCTTTTCCAAACGTTCTCCTGGTATAATCTGCCACTAAATCTGAAATTGCATCTGCATCCTGAGCTTTAAAAAAGACTTTATAATTTCCTGTCTGTTTATCTTTTACTATTGCATAATCCACACCATACTTTTTTGCCAGTCGATTAAAAAGGCGGGCATCTTCACCATCAAGTTCTATCTTCTGTGTACCTTTTCCCTGTTTTATAAGATCCTTGACTGCCATCTTACCTTTAGGTTCCTTATGTACATTTGATTTCTGCTGTGTTTTATATTTTAGAGCTATTTTGGCCAATGTCTTTTTCAATTCATTGATTGAAGGCTTAAATGTATAGTCAACTACGACATGTATCGCCTTTCCTGATACTTCTTCATTTACCACTCTTTATCGCCTCCTTTCCTAGATTCATTTCTACAATCCAATTACTCCATCAAGAGTCGTGACAATAACCTTTGCTTTTCTCGCAATTGCAATATCATCTTTTACTTCTGCATTTTGTCTGCTTCCACAAACCACAAGAAATCTTGCTCTGCGAAGTAGATCCTCTGACATCTCACTGAATAATTTATGAGATTCAGTATCATCAGTTGAGAATATTCCATCAAAGGCTAAAATTGGGCATAGTGGAAGATACCCCTCTTTCACAAGCTCACGACAGTATTTTTTTGCTTCTTCTTTTGCTACTATAGGATTTTTACTCCATGCTGCAGTAACATAAGCTCTAGGTATCGTTCTACTCATATTATTCCTCCATCAATTAACACGCATTGCCGAAAAACAGACATCTCCGGCTTTTAATGTATCTACCTGTGCCATAGCAATCTCTAAAAGATTTTCAATTTCATCATCTGGAATTGCCTTAAGAACATCACCGGCTCTTAAAAAAACAAGGACACTACCCACTAGATACTCTTCTTCATCTGCAACAAAAATCTTGTCTTGATTGTAGATAGCTATATAATCTGACTTTCCAAAAATAAATCCTGCTCCACAATCGGCCATCTGATCTAATATATGCCTGGCTTCCTTCATAGAAATCTGTCTGATTTTGCCATTAGTTCCAAGAATCACAGCATGTTCCTCTGGTCGTGAAATGTCTGCCTTTGGCAATTTAATTCCATCCTTTATGGGATCTAACTGGATATCTATTGTAATTTGTTCCATTGTCATTTCTCCTATATTTTTCCTGTCGCCATGTCATGCTGAACCAGCGACGAATAATAGTTATTAATAGTAATTGGCGCATTGTATAGCGCTGCCACTATGTATTTCTTTACATTGCGAACCTTTGTAGTTTTTTCCTTCATACTGTCCATAACAAACTGGATATGATTACTATCAAGCTTCATAAACCTGCTTTTTACCACATCAACAGGCTTTTTATCCCCAGATATAGTGATAAACTTCTGATTACTGCATAGCACATCCAGGATAATGTCAAAAATCTCATCTATTTCTTCTACTCCATAGGGATAGCGCTCTTTAAGTATCTCAATTTCAAGTGACTGATATAAATATTGCCTGTACAGCTCCCTCTCATCTTCTCTGCTCTTAGATAAGATAAGATTAGTATTACTACACTCAATATTATTTATCTCAGTATTATTAGGTGGTGATTCTCGACATTCCGGGCTGGTGATTTTCACTACACCGGCATGGTGATTTTCACCACTCCGGACTGGTGATTCCTGAAGTAGGATGAAGTTCTTCACATAGATCCTGTCAGGTTTACAAAGTCCCTGCTTTATTCTTTCGATAAGTCCATAGCACTCAAGCTCCTTTAAAAGCTTTAATGCCTTCTGACTCGCACAATGCAAATCCTCCTGGATACTGACAAGAGTGTAATAGACGTACACTCTGCCCTCTTCATCAATCCAGTGATTCTTCTTGGAAAGGGATACCCGATTCAGAAATAATCCATATAGAACCTTGGCATCCGTTGAAAGCTTTGCGAACTTTTCATCCTTAAAGAGCACCTGGGGAATCCGATAGAAGGCAAACTGCTCAGACTCTTCTTCATGAAAATAGCCAAAGTCCATACCACACCTCTTTAGGCATTACCTGTAGCAACACTGTTACTTCTGCTGTCAGCAACAAGCTTCTGATAGCAGGGAAAGCAAAACATTCTGCCATTACCATAAGGACAAGGATGACTGCAATTGCAAGGTGTAACTGGACCAAGCTTAGGTGCAACACTGTGTGGCACCCTTGAAATGCCATTTTGGTTAAAGTTCTTCTGAACTCTTATATATTTCTTACTCATCTTAGATATCTCCTTTCACCATTGAAAAAGGCCTCCCTAAAATAGGGAAGCCTCTCTCTTACTTATTGATGGAGCTTATAAAGAAGTCTCATGCTTCTTGGTTGCAGCCTTTGTTGCTGCATCCTTAGCCGGATCTTTCTTTGCAATCTCCTGTTTCTTTTCTTTTAGATCTCCAAGGACGGAATCTTTATCAACAGTCTCGTGTTCAGCCTCACGCTGACGTTCCTCATACTTATCAGCCAGCTCAAAAATATGATTCTGGCTGTCGTAATGATAAACGTGATCTGTAAGCTGATCCGCAGGTTCAACCTGAGTCGCATTAACCTCTTTAACCATGTTTTCAAGCTCCTTGGCTGTCATCTGGCCATTGTCCTTTACAAGCAAAACCTCATGAATACTGCTTGGGAGAACAAAGAAGTCACCGCCCATCTTTTCAGCTGCATCCTCCATGAAATTCGGATATGCGATAACACCGGCTCCGTGGATCTTATCCGGAACTGTAGCAACAAACATCTGCTCATCTTCCGGTGCAACCTCAGGAATCATGCCAGGTGCAAGCTCACTCATTACTTCAGACATACCTCTGATCTCAGATGGTCTGATCTCTGGTGCATTCTCCATGGCATCAGCGCGAAGCTGCTCTTTGGTAATGCCATACTGATCAAGCAACTGATTGGTAACAAGGATTGTTCCATTGCCGGAATCTGTCTGATCAAGCACAAAGCGATAAACAACAGCCATATCCTCCATTCTTTCATGAGGTACGCTTTCAAGAAGTTCCGCATTCTTCTCTGCAGAAACCACTTCCATAGAAAGCTTACTCTTCATCTGCTCATAATCAGAAAGCGACTCCAGATCCACCTGAGGGGATTCACGGAACCCTTTCTCCACTACATCAGCAAAACTGACTGCAAGATCATCAATATATGTTCCTTTTTCGTGCTCTGAAAATGCTTTTTGGGCACTAACATTAACACCAATAGGTGAATCTATCGGTCTTACTGTGAAAGCATCATAACTGCTGTTCATCTTATCAATTCTCCGAGAAGTAATTTCAACTTCTACGCCTCTTTCAGCCATTTCCTCTTTTAATGCCTTTGGAAATTTTTCTTTGAAACTTTCATAATCCATATTCAATTTTCTCCTTTTCTTCAACAGTTGTAATAGCCATATCAGCGCGCTTACTGATTTGAATAATAAAAAAGCGCCCGGCTACGTGACTTTTAAATCACGGGCTGACGCTCTTTACTAAATCTATTTTTTTCTGCAGAAAAACTGGACTCTGAGGAAGTTATTTGCTTCACTTCAGTAGATCCATTGTAATAATATCATACGGATTTTCTTTTGAAAATGCATTGCAAGTGTACTCTTAGTGCCCTTTAGATGTATCTTTAGTGCCCTATTTTAAATCATATCTAATAACACTTTTATATACATTAGAATAGTGTCTCCACAATAACGTACTAAATGTGGAAGTACTCCTATTAATGATCCAAAGATTAATGCCTCCATAAACATTTTCCAGTCAATTGGTGACGTAAACAAAAAGCTAAAAGCCAACAATACAAAAATTCCACCAACTAGTCCAAACACTACGCTGATGACGCCACTTGCGAAATCAAGCATAGATATAAGGACAGTTAATACTATCTGTATTGGTAAAAAAATAATCTTTAACATGAAATGGATAATGATTCTAAATAATTTTAATGCAACCATAGGCGCCCCCCTTATTTACTCAACATCTGCTCCATATAACTAATTACTTCATTTTGCTCTGAACCGTTTAACTTTGAGAAAAGCTGATAATACTTTCCTAATCTTTGTATTTTGGCAGTTTCCTCATGATTATCACCATATAACAACCAGTTACTTGATACATGATATAAAGAAGAAAAATCTCGAATTTCTTCTGCTGTCACTGCTCTTTTGCCTGACTCAATCGCACTAAGGGTTGGTCGAGACATTTGCATACAACGTGCAGCATCTTCTTGATACATGCCTATTTTATTTCTTGCTTCTTTTAATCTATCGGCAATTGTTTTATCCATGTTGCACCTCCGTGTCAGCTTTTCTGACATCTTCATTATAACATATTCGTTTTATCATGTCAGTATTTCTGACATGGTTTTTAAAATAATTCAGACTCATGAAAATCATGAGTCTAGAATCATGATAAAACAAAATGCTTATGCTTTCTTAGACCATTGCTCTAAAATCTGAAGGATCTGTATCTCCATTTCTCTAGCTGTTGTTTGTTGTGGAAAATACTTTTTCAAAATACTGCTATCAAATACAACTCTATTAAGTGGATTCTTCTTTTCTTCTTCCATTATTCTTTCTATAAATTCTGCAGTACATGTTCCTTCTTGGCTTGATTTTTTCAAACGCTGTGCCTGGGATAATGATGGAGTTGTTTGCGCAATCTCCATAGCTTCATAAAAATCTTTTTGTTCTTCCGGTTTCATATAAGAAATTTCTACGGCAGGATTAAATGCTATTTTTCTTTCATCAACAAGCTCCAAAAGCTCTGGAATAAGACTGTTAAGTCTCACAAATCTCTGTACTGTTCTTGCACTTTCACCGGTTTGCTTTGCTAATTCTTCATCTGCACGTAACCTCGTGCCAACTTGGCACGAAGTAAGATCTGTACGCTTTCCCTGATGCTTTAGTGCTTCCATCTTCATCTTATAGGCCTTTGCTCTTTCACTTGGCAAAATATGTTCTCTTTGAAGATTAGAATCCACCATCAAAATAGTCGCTGTATCATCATCCATTTCACGTATGATTGCTGGAACTTCTTGTTTGCCAGCCATAATTGATGCATACCTTCTTCTATGGCCAGATATCATCTCATATTCTCCATTACCATCTGGACGAATAATGACAGGAACCAACACACCATATTCTCTAATGCTATCAATTGTTTTTTTCATATCTTCATCATCTAGAACCTTAAAAGGATGATTTTTAAACTCATGAATCTGCTTTACCGGCACCATAACTATTTGTTCACCAGTCTCTTGTCTTTTTTCTTCAGTTGTAAAAATATCTTCATAGCTCTTTAAGCTGATATTACTTCCTTTTCTCGTCATAGTCTAAAACCTGTTATGAAGTGACCTTTGTCAAGTGTAAATTGCAAAAATCACCACATTTCCTTTCTTTTAAATTTTAACACTGGGTACAGAGGTAGAACCTCAGACTAACAGTCCCCGGCCTTGGCCACTCTGTTATACGTGGATTGGTTACCAACAGGTCAATGGTCCGCCGTGAATCTTGCCGTCTCCTAGCGTGAATCAAAATATATATAATATAATGTCAACAGAGGTTGATCGCAAATAATTCGGACCTTAGAATGCTCCAAGG
>FOPE01000015.1 GCA_900113385.1 Lachnospiraceae bacterium C7 | reverse complement strand
ATAATCCTCGATAGCTCAATGGTAGAGCACTCGGCTGTTAACCGAGTTGTTGTAGGTTCGAGCCCTACTCGGGGAGTTGGTATGGCTCCGTGGTCAAGCGGTTAAGACATCGCCCTTTCACGGCGGTAACACGGGTTCGATTCCCGTCGGAGTCATTTATACTTGAAAGAGTATAAGCCGATGTGGCTCAATTGGCAGAGCAGCTGATTTGTAATCAGCAGGTTATCGGTTCGAGTCCGATCATCGGCTTTGTTTGGCCTAATGGCTCAGTTGGTTAGAGCGCCGCCCTGTCACGGCGGAGGTCGAGGGTTCGAGTCCCTCTTAGGTCGTGTATTGTTTAAGCTATGTGCAGTATTGTACATAGCTTTTTTTGATATAATTAATATTTTTAACTATATAAATTATAGTTGTAGGGTTTTATTTAGAAAGGAAATTTATTATGGCAAAAGTATTAATGGTCCAAGGAACAATGTCAAATGCGGGTAAAAGTTTGATTGTTGCTGGTTTATGTAGAATTTTAAAACAAGATGGGTATAAAGTAGCGCCTTTTAAATCACAAAATATGGCGCTTAATTCATATATAACAGAAGAAGGTTTAGAAATGGGACGAGCACAAGTTATGCAAGCTGAAGCTGCTCAAATCACTCCAAATGTAGATATGAATCCAATTTTATTAAAACCAACAAATGATGTTGGTTCACAAGTTATAGTTAATGGAAAATCTATTGGAAACATGAAGGCAATGGATTATTTTAAATATAAGAAAAAATTAATTCCAGAAATTAGAGAAGCATTTGAGAGATTGGAAAAAGAAGTCGATGTTATTGTTATAGAAGGAGCTGGAAGTCCTGCCGAAATAAATCTTAAAGAAAATGATATCGTTAACATGGGATTAGCTGAAATGATAGATGCACCAGTCCTTTTAGTTGGTGATATTGATAGAGGTGGAGTGTTTGCACAATTAATTGGTACTTTAGTATTGCTTGAGGATGAAGAAAGGGAGAGAATTAAAGGACTAATTGTAAATAAATTTAGAGGTGACGTTAATATTCTTAAACCAGGAATAGAGATGTTAGAGGATAAAGGTAAGAAGGAAGTTGTAGGCGTTGTCCCATATATGAATATTTCTATTGAGGATGAAGATAGTTTAACAACAAAATTTGAAAACCAAACAGTAAAGAGAATTGATATTGTGGTTATAAGATATCCTAGGATATCAAATTTTACTGATTTTGATGTATTTGCAAATTATAAAGATGTTTCTGTTCGATATGTTACTAAAGTAGAAGAATTTGGTAAACCAGATTTGATCTTTTTGCCAGGAAGTAAGAACACAATGGGAGATTTGAAGTGGTTAAGAGAAACAGGATTAGAAGCTATGATAAAAAAACAACAAAATGTTCCAATCTTTGGAATTTGTGGAGGATATCAGATGCTTGGTTTAGAAATATCAGATCCGTATAAGGTTGAATCAGGCGGTGTAATGCATGGCATGGGGCTTCTACCGGTCAAAACAGTTTTACATTCCACAAAAATAACTACGCAGGTTCATGGGTATTTTAGTGATATTTTAGGAGATTTCAAAGATTTATCAGGCAAAGAGTTTAAAGGTTACGAAATACATATGGGAGATACCATGTGTGTTGATGATAATACAAAACATAATCATATGACAAGTTTCGAAGTCTTATCAACTAAGCCTTTTGAAAATAAATTTGAAGATAGAAAGAAAAAACTATGTGATGTTCATATGAACGATAGCATGGAAGCAAGATTAGCAAAAAAAATGATTGAATCTGAAAAATGTAGAAATAAAATAAATGGATTCGATGTTAGAACAGTTAAAGATATTCATGATGATGGTTTCTTTGCACAAAAGAGTAATTTTAGCTTTATAAATAAAGCAAATGAAAATGATAGTTATATATATGGAAGTTATGTTCATGGTTTATTCGATTATGGAGACATTTCTTCAATTATTGTAAAAAAATTGGCAGAAAAAAATGGCATAAAATTATCAGAAGATTTAGAATATGATTATGCTGAATTTAAAGAAGAACAATATAATATTTTAGCTGACAATATGCGAAAATATATGGATATGGAACGTATTTACAAAATTTTAGATGAATCTGTTAGTCGAAAATCAAATTGGGAAAATGGAGGTCAAGATGACTAAAGAAGAGCTAGAGAGAAAAGTTATAATTAGACCAGATTGGAGAATTGCTGATTTGGCTAAGGATAATTTGAATAATATAGCCAAGCCATTGGACAGTCTTGGATATTTTGAAGATTTAATTTGTAAATTAGCAGCTATTAAAGGAAGAACCAATTTTAAAATTGATAAAAAAGCTCTCATAATAATGTGCGCTGATAATGGTGTTGTTGAAGAGGGCGTGAGTCAGTCTGAGCAAAATGTAACATTTGCAGTAGCAGAAGCAATGGGACAAAATCTATCTTCAGTGTGTAAAATGGCGGCAGTTGAAGGTGTTAGAGTGGTGCCTGTTGATATTGGAATCAATGATAAGCGAGAGATTAAAGGCGTTTTAAATAAAAAAATTTCTCTAGGAACAAAAAATTTCACAAAAGAATGTGCTATGACGGAAAAAGAGGCTCTTCGTGCCATTTCAGTAGGTATTTCTATAGTCGAACAATGTAAGAAATTTGGATATGAAATACTTGGAACAGGTGAGATGGGAATAGGCAATACAACTACAAGTACAGCTATTACAGCAGCATTATTAGGTTGTCCGGCTAAAGAAATTGTAGGTAGAGGTGCAGGATTAAGCACTTTAGCTTTAATGAAAAAAAGACATGTTATTGATTCGGCTATAAAAAAACACAAGCTTGCAGATGCAGATGCATTTGATGTTTTATGCGCTGTGGGAGGTCTTGATATTGCAGGTCTTGTAGGTGTTTTTATAGGTGGGGCAATTTATCAAATCCCAATAGTAATTGATGGAGTGATTAGCGCAGTTGCAGCGTTAGTTGCAGAAAAAATTTGCGAGGGTACTGTTGATTACATGATTCCATCTCATAAAAGTAGAGAAAAGGCGTTTGATTTAGTTATAAATGAGTTAGATTTACGCCCAGTCATAGATGCGGATTTAGCATTAGGAGAAGGAACGGGAACTATTATGATGATGTCACTGTTAGATTTAGCAATGAGTATATATAGTTCACCAAATACGTTTGCTGATATAAAAATAGATAATTATACCCATCAGCAATAGGATTTTATAGGCATTAAATATAGCGTGTCATTAAATTAAAATCTTCATGAGCTAAAGTAAGTATGAAATGAGTATTCGTATGAAACTAAAGTGCATGTAGAAATAATTTATGCTAGTCTAAAGAATAGGTACAAGGAGAAGTTGATGATTGAACTTGTAATAGGAGGCAGTGGAAGTGGAAAATCCGCTTTTGCAGAAAACGAAGCTTGTAAATTATCTGAAAACGAAAAGCGTTTTTATATAGCAACAATGCAAGTTTTTGATAATGAAGGTGAAAAAAAGATTCAAAAACACAGAAAAATGCGCGAAGATAAAAAATTTACAACAATAGAAGTCCCAATGGATATAGATAATGGATTTAATATAATAAAAAAAAGTTGTGAGTTTTTAAAAGATAAAAGCGTTAAGAAAAAATTCGGCTTTTTTCATAAAAAAAAGAAAAAAGATGTAGAAGAAGAAAGACTAAAATGTACGTCACTTATAGAGTGCGTTTCAAATTTATTAGCAAATGAAATGTTTGATCCAGAACATGGATGGATTGATGTAGAGTTTGATGAAAATAATATTGAAAATTTAGCTAATAAAATTTTTGAAGAAATAAAATATATTGGAGATAAGATAAACAATTGTGTTATTGTAACTAATAATATTTTTTTAGAAGGGGATATTTATGATGCAATGACAGAAAACTATATTAATGTTTTGGCATGTGTTAATTCAAAATTAGCAAACTATGCTGATAAGGTAGTTGAGGTGTATCTAGGTATTCCGATAGTTTATAAAAATGAAGGAGTTAATTAATGAATATTATTAAAGCTTTTTTTATTTCATTTTCGATATACTCTCAAATTCCAATGCCACAGTTTGATTGGAAAGAAGACGATATGAAATACACATTATGCTTTTTCCCTTTAATAGGAATTGTCATAGGCTTAGTAGAAATTGCTTGGTTTATCTTGTGTCAAAAATTTAAAGTTGGAAACTTATGTTACAGTATGATTGCTTCTGCAATTCCAATTGGAATTACTGGAGGTTTTCACTTTGACGGTTTTATGGATACGATGGATGCTAAAAATTCTTACCAGAGTCAAGAGAAAAAATTAGAAATTTTAAAAGATGCCCATATAGGAGCATTTTCGGTTATTAAAGCAATTTTGTATTTTATGGTTTATATAGGTGCAGTTTCTGAGGTGAAAAATATAAAAACAATTGCAGTTGTTGCAATTGGCTTTGGAATTAGTAGATGCTTAAGCGGAATTTCTGTAATAAAATTTAAAAATGCAAAAACACAAGGAAGCTTAGCATATTTTAACAAATCAGCAGAAAAAAGAAATGTTTTAATTTCGTTAATAGCGCAGTTGATTTTTTATGGATTTTTACAGTGCTATATATCTCTTATTCAAGGAATTGTTGTAATTGCGATGGTAATTGTTACATTTGTATATTATTATGTATTCAGTAAAAAAGTTTTCAATGGAATAACAGGTGATATTGCTGGATATTTTGTTACCGTAGTTGAGCTGATGATATTGTTATCGGCTGTATTAATGGAACATATAGTATAATAGAGATTACGCATATGTATTAATGGATTATATATAAAACAAGTTTATAAAAGTAAAGATAGAAGGACAAAGGTATGAGATTATTTGTAGGTGGCAAAAGGCAAGGACAAGATGAATATTGTTTGAAATTTATTGAAAATAATAATTTGGGACAGCCAGTTATGGTTGAACCAGATATGTTTTATAAGCTATTAACTAGCTATTTTCATGAAGATGATAGCAGAATTGTAATAAATGATGTAAATGTTGCATCAAATAATGCAATTAATTTTTATAATGGCTTTTGCAAAATGTACCCTGAAAAAAATATTGTTTTGAATAAATTTCATATAGTAATGGAAAAAATATCACATGAGAGTAAGTTTTGTGATGAGGCGTTTTTAGATTATACTAAAAACTTTTTTGCAAAATGGTTAGATGAACTTAATAATGAAAAAAATGTCATATGTGTCGCAAATGACATAAGTAGTGGTATTATTCCATTAGAAAAAAGTGATAGATTTTATAGAGATCTTAATGGAATGATATTAGGTGAAGTTGCTCAAAAATCAGACGAAGTCATTAGATTTTTGTGTGGAATACCTCAAAAAATTAAAGGATAAACAAGAATAAAAATGAAGATTTATTTGATAAGACATGGAAAAACTATAGGCAATTCTCAAGGACGATATATAGGAAAAACAGATGAAAGTTTATCGGACGAGGGAAAAAAAGAAATACAACGGTTTACGAATTTAAAAAAATATCCTAATCCAAAAAAATATCCTAATTTAAATGAAATTTATGTAAGTCCAATGAAAAGATGCATTGAAACAGCTAGTATTATTTTTCCAAAGGCGAAGCAAATTCAAGTTAGTAATTTTAGAGAAATGGATTTTGGAGATTTCGAAAACAAAAATTATAGTGATTTAAATGGAAATGAAAATTATCAAAAATGGATTGATAGTAATGGTAAAATTCCATTTCCTAATGGAGAAAGTCAGAAGGAATTCATAAATCGTATAAAAAGTGGCTTTTGTTGTGTTTTAAATAACTTTTTAGAAAAAAAAGATACTACATTAGAAAAAGATGATCTTTGTATTGTTGCTCACGGAGGAACAATAATGGCAATCTTAAATAGTATAATAGGTGAAGGCTATTACGAATATAGGGTCAAAAACGGGAGAGGTTTTGTAGTTAACTTTAATATTGAAAAATATATTGAAGATAAAATTCTAGAAGGAGACATTGAAGACAAAATATGATAGACGAATTAGTAGAGGATTTAACTAAAATTGTCACATTAAATTTTCATAGTGGTATTAATGTTCGATTATTTTTTGAGTTGCATCTTATTGCCTTTATATTGGGATTTTTAATAGATTCGGTTTTAGGAGATCCACACAGCTTTCCACATCCTATTAGATTAATTGGAAATGGAATTTCTTTTTTTGAAAAAAAGTTATATTATAATTCTCCAGACGAAGATAGAAAGAATAAGGTTAATTTTAAAAGAGGAAGAATGCTTTTCTTTGTAGTTTTAGGATTAACTGTGTTTTTTGTGCTTATAATTTTGATGAGTAGTTATTTGGTTGATTTTAGAATTGGAATGATAGTAGAGAGTATAATGACATATCAGGTTATAGCTGCAAAGTCCTTGAAAGTAGAGAGCATGCGAGTGTATAAGGATTTGGTTAGAAATGATCTAGATGCAGGACGAAAATCAGTTTCAATGATTGTTGGACGTGATACAGAACAGTTAGATGAGATTGGTGTTACAAAAGCTGCTGTAGAAACAGTTGCAGAAAACACTTCAGATGGAGTAATCGCACCTCTGATGTATTTAGCTATTGGTGGTCCAATATTAGGTTTTGCATATAAAGCTGTTAATACGATGGATTCAATGATAGGCTATAAAAACGATAGATATATGTTTTTCGGAAGATTTGCTGCAAAAGCAGATGATGTAGTTAACTTTGTTCCGGCAAGAATAAGTGGGTGGCTAATTATTATTTCGTGTTTATTTTTAGGTGATAAATATAACTTTAAAAATGCTTTATATGTTTTTAAAAGAGATAGATTTAATCACAAAAGTCCAAATTCTGCCCAAACTGAGGCTGCATGCGCCGGAGCGTTAGATATACAATTAGCAGGTGATGCTAAATATTTCGGAAAAGTGGTTAAGAAACCATATATAGGTGATCCTAATAGAAAAATTGAAATTAAAGATATTAAAAGAGCAAACAATTTAATGTACATGTCAGCAGTTTTGGCTGAGATCTTAGGAATTTTTGCGATTTTTGCACTTATTGTGATTATTACAATATAAGATGTAAATTCATTAATGTAATGTAGACATGTAGTACATAAATATGTAATACACAAATATAATGTAAACATGTAGTACATAAATATGTAATACACAAACATAATATAAACATGTAATACATAAACAATAATGTAAACGTGTAACATATAAATGCAAGAAAAGACGCAACAAAGAAAGGCAATTAATAGAAATGATTCATGGTGGAGATATTTATAGAAATGATGTAAAAATAGATTATTCAGTTAACATTAATCCGTTACAATTACCTGATAGCATAAAAAAAGCTTATGAGAAATGTTTTGACACATTAGGAACATATCCTGATCCGTATTGTGAGAAGCTATGTAAGCAAATTGCTAAAATAGAAAAGGTTTCTAATAATAAAATTTTATGCGGGAATGGTGCATCAGAGTTATTCATGGCAATTTATCATGGTATAAAGCCCCAAAAAATTATGTTGTGTTCACCATCTTTTTATGGATATGTTCATGGAGCAAATGCATTAGATTGTGAGATACAGTGGCATTATTTATCTGAGAATGAAGAGTTTAAAGTAAATAGTAGATTTATCAAAGAAATCGAAAAGTCAGAGGATGTCGATATGATTTTTTTGACAAATCCTAACAATCCTACAGGAAAGATAGTTGACATAGATATATTAGATAAAATCATTTCAGTTTGCCAAAAAAAGGAAATTTATCTGATTTTAGATGAATGTTTTATGGAATTTGTTGAAGGATGTAATGATTATAATGATTACATAAAAAAATATAATTATTCTAAATTAATAAGAATAAAGGCTTTTACAAAAATTTTTGCAATTCCAGGTGTAAGATTAGGCTATGGAATTTTTAATTCAGTAGAAGAATTAGAAAATGTTAGAAAAAATCTTCCAGAGTGGAATGTGTCGGGAATTGCTCAAAGTATAGGGGTTGTTGCAACTGAAGAAGATAATTATATTAAAAAAACTCGTGAATATATAAAACAAGAAAAAGAATTTTTATATGAAAACTTAAATGGTGATAATATAAAAGTTTTTTATAGTGATGCCAATTTTATATTACTAAAATCAAAGATTGATTTATATGATTTTCTTATTAAGGAAAAGATATTAATAAGAAAGTGTGATAATTTTCATGGTTTAGAAAAAGAATATTATAGAATTGCCGTAAAAAGTAGAGAAGAGAATGAAATACTTATAAATTGTTTGAAGGATGGAGGTATAATTTAGATGGATCCATTTAAAAATATAGAATATGTTTTACCAACAGAGATTGAAAAAAGAAGTTTTGAAATAATTTCTAAAGAATTAGAAGAAAAAAATATTGTTTTACCAAAGAATGAAGAACTTGTAACAAAAAGAGTTATACATACAAGTGCAGATTTTGAATATGCGAATACATTAACATTTTCTGAAAATGCTGTAGAAATTGCAAAGGAATTAATCAAAAATGGTGCAGATATTGTAACAGATACCAATATGGCCTTGGCAGGAGTTAATAAGAAAATTTTAGCAAAATTTGGTGGAGAAGCACATTGTTTTATGGCTGACCCTGAAATTGCTAAATTAGCAAAGGAAAATGGTGTTACTAGAGCAACAATGAGCATGAAAAAAGCAGCATCATTGGATAAACCAATTATTTTTGCAATAGGCAATGCTCCAACGGCTTTAATTGAATTATACAAACTTATGCAGGAAGGTTTTAAACCAGCTTTTATAATTGGTGTACCAGTAGGGTTTGTAAATGTAGTCCCATCCAAAGAGCTTATTTTAGCTTCAGATGTTCCATACATTGTTAATAGAGGACGTAAAGGTGGAAGTAATGTAGCAGCAGCAATTTGCAATGCGATTATTTATCAATTAGCAAGATAATTAATTAGTGAAATGATTAATTAGTGCGGTAATTAAATTGTGAGATGTTCAATTAGCGAGATAATTAATTAACGAATCGAAAATGAGGTAGAATATGAGACATGGTTTTACTACTGGAAGTTGTGCAGCAGCAGGAGCAAAAGCAGCAACTTATATGTTATTATCAGGCAGAAGAAAAGAAAAAATATCTATAATTACGCCAAAAGGAATTGAGTATATACCAGAAATTGAAAAAATAGAAATTTTTGAAAAACGGGTTAAGTGTGGTGTGAAAAAAGATGGTGGTGATGATATAGATGCAACGCATGGAACATACATCATGTCAGAAGTTTCTATAGAAGAAACACCAGCTAGTAATGAAACAAAAGTAGTGATTGATGGTGGTTATGGCGTAGGTAGAGTGACTAAGCCAGGATTAGATCAACCAGTAGGTAATGCTGCAATTAATTCAGTACCTCGAAAAATGATCTTAAAAGAAGTTCTTGAAGTATGTAAAATGTTTGATTTTAAAGGAACCTTAAAAGTAATTATTTCCGCTCCGGAAGGAGAAAAAATTGCTGAAAAAACATTTAATCCAAGACTTGGAATAATTGGTGGAATTTCAATTTTAGGAACAAGTGGAATTGTAGAACCTATGAGTGTTCAAGCTTTACTTGATACTATAGAGGTAGAGATAAAGCAAAAAAAAGCACAGGGTTATGACATCCTTGCTTTAGCTCCAGGAAACTATGGCTTAGATTTTATGAAAGATAAATATAATTTCGATTTAGATAAAAGTGTTAAATGTAGTAACTTTATTGGTGAAACAATAGATATAGCTAAAAAAGTAGGTTTTGATAAAATACTTTTGACAGGGCACATAGGTAAACTTATAAAGGTGTCAGGGGGAATTATGAATACGCATTCTAGAGAGGCAGATTCTAGAATGGAGCTGATAGAAGCTGCTGCAGTTATGGAAACGGATGATATTACTCTTTTAAGAAATATAATGAATGTAGTTTCAACAGAAGAGGCAGTTCGACTTCTTGAGCAAGCAAATATAAAGGAAAAAGTCATGGATAGAATTATGAACAAAATAGTATATTATTTAAACAAAAGGCAAAAAGACGATATACAAATTGAGTGCATAATGTATTCGAATGATTTTGGAGAGCTAGCAAAAAGTAAGCAAGCAATAGATTTTTTGAATAAAATAAAAGAAACAGAAAATATTTTATAGGTGGGAAAGTGAAGGAGACTGAGATGATTCATTTTGTAGGAGCTGGAACAGGTGCAGCAGATTTGATAACTGTGAGAGGGAAGAAACTTTTAGAAGAGACAGACGTTATTATTTACGCAGGCTCTCTTGTTAATAAGGAACTTTTATCTTATAAAAAAGTTGAGTGCCAAGTTTATAATAGTGCCAAGATGACTTTAGATGAAGTCATAGATGTAATGAAAGATGCAAATAAAAAAGGTCAAGATGTTGTAAGACTTCATACTGGAGATCCATGCGTTTATGGAGCGGTAAGAGAACAAATGGATGAATTAGATAAATTGGCAATAAAATATGATAGTTGTCCTGGAGTAAGTGCTTGTTTTGGAGCAGCAGCTCAAATGAATGTAGAATATACTCTTCCAAATATATCTCAATCACTTATAATTACAAGGATGGAAGGTAGGACAAAAGTCCCACCACTTGAGAGTATAGAATCATTTGCAGCGCATCAGGCAACAATGGCAATTTATTTATCAACTGGCATGTTAGAAGAATTAGTAAAACGCTTAATAAAAGGCGGTTATAAAAAAGAAACACCTGTAGCTTTAGCCTATAAAGTCACTTGGCCAGATGAAAAAATATATAGATGTACTTTAGAAAATGTGGTTGAAATAGCAAACAAAAATAATATAACAAAAACAGCATTAGTTATAGTTGGTGATGCTTTAGGATATACAGAATATGAAAAATCAAGATTATATGCACCTGATTTTTCAACAGAATATCGAAAAGCAAAAGAATAGTTGGAGGGGTGTTATGCGACTAAGCATTATTAGTTTTACATCAAGAGGGGCAAAATTGTCTGAAAAAATAAAAGACATATTGCAAGATAATTATGAAGTGAAATGTTTTTCCAAAAAAAAATCATATAAAGATATACAATTCGTAGGAGATAGTATTTATAGCTGGACAAAGCGACAATTTTCAGAACGTAATCAAATAATTTTTATAGGTGCATGTGGAATTGCAGTTAGAGCTATATCTGGATGCGTAAAAAATAAATTAGCTGACAGTGCAGTTGTGGTTATAGATGAAAAAGGACAATATGCTATCCCTATTTTGTCAGGTCATTATGGTGGGGCAAATGAACTAGCCATATTTGTTGCAGCTAAATTAGATGCAATTCCCGTAATTACAACAGCAACTGATATTTCAGATTTGTTCGCAGTAGATGTTTTTGCAAAGAAAAATGGACTATTTATAGGCAACAAGTATGGAATAGCGGAAGTATCTTCAAAGGTTTTAGATGGTCAACCTATTACAATGTCTATAGAAGATGATCATGACATGTACCTTGAAGAACATTCTGTTTCAATTCGAAATACAATAATTAATATAAAAAAATTTCCACCAAAAGAAAAGGTAGATGTGGTTATTGCAGATAAAAATAATAAGCAGTTAAAGACAAACACAATAAATGCGGCGTTATATTTATATCCCAAAAAATACGTTTTAGGAATTGGCTGTAAAAAAAATACATCTTTTGCTAAGATAGAAGAGTTTATTTTGGAAAAATTAGATGAGCTTTCAATAGATATAGAAGAATGTGTTGCAATAACATCAATAATTAATAAAAAAAATGAAAAAGGTTTGGTTGAATTTTCAAACAAACACCAGATACCATTTTATACATATACAGCTGATGAATTAAAAAAAATCAAAGGAGATTTTGAGGAATCAGAATTCGTAAAAAAAACCGTCGGTGTAGGCAATGTTTGTGAAACATCAGCATTATTTTATTCAAAAAACCAAGGAAAAGTAGTAATGCATAAAATGGCTAGAGATGGCGTAACTTTGGCAATAATTGAGGAAAACTGGAGGATCAGCATTGATGAAGAATAGCTTGAATAATGATATAAAAAATACAATATACATTGTAGGCATGGGGCCAGGTGAAGAAAAGCAGATGACAAAAGAGGCACTAGTTGTTTTGCAAGAAGCAGAAGTAATAGTAGGCTATAAGGTTTATCTTGATTTGTTAGGTGAAAAATTTCAAGAAAAGGAATTTTTATCAACTCCAATGAAACAAGAAGTTCGACGTTGTGAAATGTGTTTTGAAGAAGCAGAAAAAGGGAAAAAAGTTGCAATGATATGTAGTGGAGATGCAGGAGTCTACGGCATGGCATCTTTAATGTACGAATTGTCAGTAAATTACAGCAAAAATATAGAATTATATGTAGTTCCAGGAATTACAGCAGCAGTAAGTGGTGCAGCAGATTTAGGCGCTCCAGTTAATCATGATTTTTGCGTGATAAGTTTAAGTGATTTATTAACTCCAAAGGAAGTTATAAGAAAACGATTGAAAGCAGCAGCCTACGGTGATTTTGTTACAGTTTTATATAATCCATCTAGTAAAAAAAGAAAAGATTATTTAAAAAAAGCATGTGAAATAATGGGGGAATATGTGGAAGGAACAAGAGCATGTGGTTATGTTCGTAACATCGGACGAGAAGGAAACAGCATTACAACTTGTACATTTGAAGAATTAAAAGATCATCAAGTGGACATGTTTACAACAGTTTTTATTGGAAATTCCACAACAAAAATTATTAATGGTAAATTAGTTACACCAAGAGGATATAAAACAAATGAATAGCGAAGAAGTATTAATTTTTTCAGGAACAACAGAAGGTAGAGAATTATCTGAAATTTTAAGTGAAGCTCAAATATATCATACAGTATGTGTTGCAACTGAATATGGAAAATTTATTATGTCGGATTCTAAATATGCAAAGGTTTTAGATAGACGACTTGATGAAGAAGAAATAGTCAAATTTTTAAAAGAAAATAATTTTAAAATAGTATGTGATGCAACACATCCATATGCCACATTGGTAACAAAAAATATTAAAAATGCAGTAAATAAGTTTGGCTGCAAGGAGTTAAATTATTTTAGACTTCGAAGAGATACTAGATTCAGTAACGAATTAACTCCAAGCGTTGGATTTGACGTAGATAAAAAAGAAAAAAATATTCAAGAAAATCAGCTAGATATAAAATATTTTAATTCTGTTTTAGAATGCGAAAAAGCTTTAGAAAAAACTACAGGAAATATTTTATTAACTACAGGAAGTAAAAATTTACCAGAATTTACAGTTGATGAAAAAGTAAAAGAAAGATTATATGTTAGGGTACTTCCTGGAGTTGAAAGTATAAAAATATGCAATGAACAACAAATTGCAAAAAATAAAATTATTGCAATTCAAGGTCCTTTTTCATATGAAATGAATAAATTTTTTATAGAAAATTATAATATTAAAATATTAGTAACAAAAGAGAGCGGTATAGCAGGAGGATTTGCAGAGAAAATCCAAGCAGCAGTTGATTCAGATTGTATGGCTTATGTTATAGGTTCTCCAGTTGAGGACGAAGCATATAATTTTATTCAGGTGTGCGAGCATATCCAAAATATTTTAAATGTGAAATTAAATTTCAATAAAACAGTGCCATTAGATATTTCTTTGATAGGAATTGGTCCAGGTAAATCAGAATTTTTAACAGAAGAGGCAAAAGAAAAAATAAATAATGCTGATATTTTAATTGGAGCTAGTCGAATGATAGAAAAATATCCGGCTAAAATAGAAAAAAATCCAATTTATATGCCTAAAGACATAGTCAATTATTTAAAGAATATATCTAAGAAATATGTTTTGAAAAAAAAGTTAAATGTTTCAATACTTTTTTCGGGAGATATTGGATTTTACAGTGGTTGTAAAGCGGTTAGAAAAGCTATTGAAAATGCCTTAAGCAAAAAAAATGATTTTCAATGCCTAGAAGGTACGATTGAAGTAATCCCAGGAATATCTTCTGTTATTTATATGGCAGCAAAGTGTGGAGAAACATGGCAAGATGCTAAAATACAGAGCATACATGGAAGAAAAGACAAAATTTTTTGGCAAAATGAAATTGTAGAAAGTATTTTGCATAATGAGAAAACTTTTCTTATTGTATCAGGTGTAGAAGATATTAATGAAATAGGAAAAATTGTGACTGTAATACAAAATGGAGGTATCACAGTTAAATTTGGCTATCATTTATCATATGAAGATGAAGAAATAGCTGAGATTTCTGCGCGGGATTGTATTTTGAAATCGAAAAAAGGATTATATGTGTTACTTATAAAAAATTCAAAAGTAGCGCCTAAAATTATTGGGCCTAAATTAAAAGATTCAGAGTTTATAAGGGCAAAAGTTCCAATGACGAAAGAAGAAGTTCGTCACATTATAGTAAATAAATTGCAATTACAAAAAGGCGATATGATGCTAGATATAGGCAGTGGAACAGGTTCTATAGCTATAGAAGCAGCCGATTTAGATGAAAATATAAGAGTGTTTGCTATAGAAACAAAAAAAGAAGCAGTTGATTTAATACAAAAAAACGTAGAAAAATTTAAACGTTTTAATGTAAAAGTAATTAGCGGAATGTTTCCGGATGTTCTAGATGCCAAGGAAAATGAAGAAATTGTAGAATATATTAAAGAAAATAAAGTTAATAGCGTTTTTATCGGTGGAACAAAAGGTAAATTTTTAGAGATTATTAAGGCTTTAAAGAAGATAAACTTTGAAGAAAAAAATCAAACAATAGAAAATGCCGATAGTACCACAAGTCCTTTGGTTACATCTAATGAGTTATCCGCAATAAATGTTGTTACATCTGCAGTTACTGTTGAAAGTATTGCTCAAATTACTGAAGTTTTAAATTCAGATGAAAATATTTATGATGTTGATATAACTCAAATTCAGGTGAGTAAGGCAGAAACCTTAGGAAAGTACCATCTTTTTAAAGGACAAAATCCTATAGTTTTATTTGCGTTTAAATTAAAGATGGAGGTTTAGAAATTGAATAAAATTATGATTGCGGCTCCTAAAAGTGGAAGCGGAAAAACAATGCTTACATGTGGGCTCTTATCAGTTTTAAAAAAAAGAAATATTAATGTATGTTCCTATAAATGTGGTCCAGATTATATAGATCCAATGTTTCATAGAAAAGTAATTGGAATTCCAAGTAGAAATCTTGATACTTTTTTTACTGGAGAAAATAAAACAAAAAGTATTTTTGAAAGAAGCATGGAAAACTATGAAATGGCTGTAGTTGAAGGTGTTATGGGTTTGTATGATGGAGTAGGTGGAACAAAGTTAGAAGGTTCTTCATATCATTTGGCAAAAATATTAAATTGCCCCATTGTATTAGTTATTGATGTAGGTGGAATGGGACAGAGTATATTACCGCTGATTAGTGGATTTTTACAGTGGGATACAGAAAAATTAATTAAAGGAATCATTCTAAATAGAACTTCTAAAAGTTATGGAAAAGTCCTAAAGGGAATGATAGAAGAAAAATTTGACGTGAAAGTATTGGGAAATTTTCCTAAAAAGGAAAAATTGGCAGTTGAAAGCAGACATCTAGGCCTTAAGATGCCGGAAGAGGTAAAAGATATTGAACAACGAGTTGAACAAATTGGTGAAGTTTTAGAGGAAAACATTGATATAGAAGAATTGTTAGAAATATCTAAAGTAGAAAAAGTGCAGTTAGATAATTATGCAGAAGTAGATTCCCAAGATGTAAACTTCAAAGAATCAGATTCCCCAAAAATAGATTCTCCAATAGAAGCATCTCATGATAAAGACATGGAATTAAATCTAGCAGTAGCTCACGATGCGGCTTTTTGCTTTTATTATCAGGAAAATTTTGACACATTAAAAAACAGTGGGATTAAAATAGAATTTTTTTCGCCATTGTCAGATGAACAATTACCAAAGGATATTGATGGAATTTTACTTGGAGGTGGATATCCAGAGTTATATCTTAAGCAATTAAGTGAAAATGTTCACATAATGTTAGACATTCGCAGACACGCAAAAGCAGGTATACCAATAATTGCAGAATGCGGTGGCTTTATGTATCTTCACGAAAAAATAAAAGATGAAAATGAAAAAGAATTTCAAATGGTTGGTTTAGTAGATGGAATTACTTTTAAAACTAGCAAACTCGTTAGATTTGGATATGTTACTATTAAAGAAAAAACTCCAACGTTTTTAAATGAGGGGAATGTTGCAAAGGGGCATGAATTTCACTATTTTGACAGTACACATAATGGAGAGAGTTGCTTTATAGAAAAGGCTTCAAAAACAAAAAGCTGGGAAGGAATTATAGAAACAGAAAACATGTTTTTGGGATTCCCACATTTGTATTATCCACAGTGTCCTGATTTTGTGAAAAATCTCATTCAAAAAATGAAGAAATACCATAACAAAAAGTTGGAATTAAATTGTACTAATCAAAACACAGACAAGGACACAGATAAAAATATTAATAAAAACAACGATCAAAACACCAATAAAGATACAGATAAAAATATTGATAAAAACATCATTGGCAAGTTATATGGAATAGGTGTAGGACCAGGGGAAGAAAATTTATTAACTATAAAAGCGTTAGAAATTTTAAAAACATGTGACAAAATAATAATTCCCACAAAGGAATACAAAGACAGCTATGCCTATAGAACCATAAAGAAATTTGTTCCAAATGAGGAAGAAAAATTTGTACCAGTGGATTTTCCGATGACAAAAGATTCCCAAAAATTAGATGAGGCACATGACAAGGCCTTTAAAATAATGGAGAATTATTTGAAAAATGGAAAAAAACTTGCATTTATAACAATAGGCGATGTTACTGTTTATTCTACATTTAGCTACATTATGAAAAGATGTAGAGAAAATAAAATAGAATTTGAGTTAATTAATGGAATACCATCATTTTGTGCAGTAGCAGCTAGGCTTGGAATTTCATTAGGCGATAAAAGTGAGCAAATTCATATAATTCCAGGAACATATAATATTGAAGACACCAAGGAACTAACAGGAACGAGAATATATATGAAGTCTGGCAAAAAACTTTTGAAATTGCAAGAAATGTTACAAAAAGAAAGTAAAGTCAGAAAACTTGAAGTGTATGGAGTGGCGAATTGTAGCTTGCCAACAGAAAAAGTTGTAAAAGGAATAGAAGCATTAAGTGAGTTGCAAGGCTATTTAACAACAGTAGTAGTAAAAGTAAAAGAAGAAGCTATGCCAAATTCTAGCTCATTTTTTGAAAATCGTGCATGTAAATATTATCCATGTCACAAAAATATAGATAAAATGAACTGTATGTTTTGTTATTGTCCAATGTATTTTTTGGATAAATGTTTAGGTAAACCAGAGTATATTGAAAAGGATGGAAAATCCATAAAGGTATGTACGAATTGTACATTCCCTCATCAGCCGGAAAATTATGGTACAATAATGAAATATTTATCTACAAAGATAAAAAAATAGTATACTTAATCATAACCCACTATCAGAAAATTATATGTTATTTGATAGTGGGTTTATTTTTTTATAAAAAAGCCGAAATATTAAAAAACATCAAGAACAATGATTAAATTTAATCATTAAAAATTTAACCAATATATGATAACATTTATAACATAAATATTATTTATGTTGTATAATAATATTAGTGAATTTTATTGGAGGTTTATTTATGGAAAAAGTGAATAAGTATAAGAGACAATATTTTATGCCACCAGTGTGTGTGTATGATTGGGCAAAGAAAGATTATATTGATAAAGCGCCAATATGGTGTTCTGTAGATTTAAGAGATGGTAATCAGGCTTTAATTGAGCCAATGAGTCTAGATGAGAAGATAGAATTTTTTCAAATGTTAGTAAAAATAGGTTTTAAAGAAATCGAAGTAGGTTTTCCCGCAGCATCAGAAACTGAATATATGTTTATGAGGACTCTTATTGAAAGAGATATGATACCAGAAGATGTTACAGTGCAAGTGCTTACTCAAGCCAGAGAACATATTATTAAAAAGACTTTCGAAGCAGTAAAAGGTGCGCCAAGGGCTGTAATTCATTTATATAATTCTACATCAGTTGCTCAAAGAGAGCAGGTATTTAAAAAAGATAAAGAAGAAATAAAAAAATTAGCAGTAGATGGAGCTAAACTTTTAAATGATCTTGCAAAGGAAATAGAAGGAAATTTTTTATTTGAATATAGTCCTGAAAGTTTTCATGGTACAGAGGTAGAATATGCTGTAGATGTATGTAACGCAGTGTTAGATGTATGGAAACCAACTAAGGAAAATAAAGCAATTATTAATATTCCAGCAACAGTAGAAACAGCAATGCCACATATTTTTGCCACACAAATTGAGTATGTAAGCAAGAATCTAAAATATAGAGATAATGTAACTCTTAGTTTACATCCACATAATGATAGAGGAACAGGTGTAGCAGATGCAGAACTTGGAATATTAGCAGGAGCAGATAGAATAGAAGGAACATTATTTGGAAATGGCGAAAGAACAGGTAATGTTGATGTAATTACATTGGCAATGAATATGTTTTCATATGGAATAGATCCAAAATTAGATTTTTCAAATATGCCTGAAATCAGAGAAAAATATGAACGCCTTACTAGAATGCAAGTGGGAGATAGACAGCCTTATGCAGGAAATCTTGTATTTTCAGCATTCTCAGGATCCCATCAAGATGCAATTGCAAAGGGTATGTCATATAGAGAAGAAAGAAAAGAACAATATTGGACAGTACCATATTTGCCAATTGATCCAGTTGATGTTGGAAGAAGTTATGATTCAGATGTTATTAGAATTAATAGTCAGTCAGGAAAAGGCGGAGTAAGTTATATATTAAAACAAAACTTTAGCTTATCGTTACCAAAAAATATGCGTGAAGAAGTTGGATATGCAGTAAAACACGTATCAGATGAGGCTCATAAAGAGTTGTCACCACAATGGGTATATGAAATTTTTGAAAATCAATATATAAATTACACACCACATTTTACAATTCCAGAATGTCATTTTAGACAAGATGATGGAATAATGGCAGAAACTACAATTGTTGACGGAGAAAGACAAATAATTGTTGATGCTATGGGAAATGGACGTTTAGATGCTGTATGTAACACTATAAAAGAATATTTTAGAGTAAGCTATGAATTGTCAGAATATGAAGAGCATGCTCTTTCAAAAGGTTCATCATCTAAAGCTATGGCATATGTTGCAATTACCTGTGATGGTCAAAAATATTGGGGCGCAGGAATGGACGAGGATATAATAAAAGCATCAATTCATGCACTAACAGTTGCAACAAATAAAATACCAGGAATAGGTTTGAATGAAGAAGGAAAAGACGGAAGATTGTTAACAATTTTGAATTATATCCAGGCAAATTATAAGGATGTTACATTAGAAGAATTGTCAGAGAAATTCCATTTGTCTGAACCATATATTTCAAAATATATTAAATCAAAATCTGGAAAAACATTTGGAGAGCATTTAGCAAGCATTAGAATGAAAAAAGCAAAAACATTGTTAAAAAATGGAAATATGACAGTTGAAAATGTAGCATTAGCTGTAGGATATTCAAATGTAGAACATTTTAACAGATTATTTAGAAGAATGTTTGACAAAACTCCTATTCAATATAGAAATGACAATAGATAAAATTAATAAAAAATAAATAAAAAAGAAACTTTATTAAGTTTTTATTAAAAAATACAAATACGATTGACAGTTTAATTTAAGACTATTATACTACACATATGTGCGAAAAAAAGAAAAGTGTAGCTAATAAAATGTCGGGACTTTATTAGCATAATTAATATAACTGTGACGCACTATATGGAATTGAATAAGCAAAGCGTATGGCATATTTTGGTTACTAGATATTTAGATAAATCAAAATGTTCATTTAGTGTAGTTTATAGTTTTGACAAATTGTTATTAAGTACATCAAAAGACACTATTAGAACAATAGTGTCTTTTTTTTACTCAATTTGCCATAGAATAAGTAAAAATAGTAACTGGTACACAATAAAAACGAGGATTTACAATAGGAAGTGTAATTTATGAGAAAACAAGTAGTTAGAGCTAAAAAAGTACAGAAAGTAATGCTTAATTGGATTGAAAGCCAAAGGTTTCAAGATATTGTTAAATTTTATTCGGACAAAAATTTATTAGATCATTTAGCAATGTTTAAAGTAAATTTAACAAATAATGAAGCGATGGTAGAGCACCTTGGCTGCATGCGCAATTTAAAAAATATTATAAGTTCAGGATACAACTCATACGAAGAATTATTGAATAAAATTTTAGGTAGACTTGATTTATTATCGGAAAGAGATGAAGTAAGACTTTTCTTTGACAGACGAATTTTGATGCATCGTTTTACACAAGGTCAGTATAACGATGAAATAGAATTTATCTGCTTAATCAATACAGTTTTTAGATGGATACATTGTGATTATTTATTAGTTGATGACAAAGAAGACGGATGTACTTATGCATATATTTTCGTATTTGATATGAGTGATTACATAAAGGCTCAGGAAGGAAAAGAAGATACTTTAAAAAATGAATTAGATTCTCTTACTAGTCTTCCAAACAGAGTATTTTATAGTTCTGTTGCACCTATGATTTTAGGTGAAAATATGAAAAAAGGAAAAACAACTAAATTTATCCATTTTGATGTTGAAAATTTTAAAGAATATAATGAAAAATACGGTGCAAAGCAAGGCGATGAATTACTAAAATATTTAGCAGAAGCGCTAGATGAGGTCTTTCCAGAAAGTTTAGTGGCGCATTTTGCACAAGATCATTTTATAGTTGTATCAAGTGAATACAATATCATTGATAAAATAGACATAATTTATCATTGCGTTGCGTTATATTCTGATTCAGAAAAGCTAGAAGTAAAAGCCGGAATATATGAAGCAAAAGAAGATATTGATGTAATTATTGCAAGTGATAGAGCTAAAATTGCTTGTGATAGTATTAAAGGAAGATATCGTGAAAAATATAGATTCTTTGATAATGAATTAGTAGAAATAGTAAATAAACAAAAATATATTGTTGATAATATAGATAGTGCTATTGCAAATAAACATTTAGTTGTTTTTTATCAACCAGTATTTAGCGCAAAAACAGGTAAGTTAAGTGGGTTTGAAGCATTGTCAAGATGGGTTGATCCAGTATATGGCAATTTATCTCCAGCAGATTATATTGGAATTTTAGAAGAATATAGACTTATACATAAGTTAGATAAATTTATGGTTTCGGCTATATGTGAAAATCTAGCAAACCTCAAAGAGGAAGGAGTTAAACTAGTGCCAATTTCAGTCAATTTATCTAGATTAGACTTTGAGCTAGGAGATATGGTTTCTTATATAGATAAGGTTGTACAAAAACATAAAATAGATAAAAATCTTATCAAAATGGAAATTACAGAAAGCGTATTAATGGAAAATCCAGATGATTTAAAATTCCAAATTGAAAAATTCCAAACTCGAGGATATGAAGTATGGATGGACGATTTTGGATGTGGATATTCTTCATTTAATGTATTGAAAGATTTTGATTTTAACATGTTAAAAATAGATATGTTGTTTATGAAAGATTTTGATACAAATCCTAAAACAAAGAAAATTCTAAAAGCGATAGTAAATATGGCTGAGACTCTGGGAATTGGCACTTTAGCAGAAGGTGTTGAAACAAAAGAGCAGTTTGACTTTTTGAAAAAAATAGGATGCAATCATGCTCAAGGATATTTATTTGGAAAGCCAGCACCATTTGACGAAAAATTAATAGAATTCGTCAAAGAAAATATTGATAATAAAGAAAAAACAAAAAAATCAAAGAGACTATCAAACAATCATAGAACTGTTGGCAGAAAATCAATAAAGAAAAACAAATCATCAAAAAATACTAAATTATTAGGTAACCATAATAATATAAATCCAGATGAGCTATGCATAAATGTGTAACACACAAATGCATATTATATAAATGTATAACACGTGAACACATAACACAAATGCATAGCGCATAAACGCGTGATACATAATAAATAATGGGAAAAACATATGCCATGTTTTTATATATAACCTGTAGGGAGCAAAAGCCCTACAGGTTTTTTGAGTGTGCGCCTAACGGCGCATGTTTCTAACGGGTTCAAGTCACGAATCCGCCTGGTAGTGGGAAGGATATAGCCTAAGGCAAAGGTTATCGTAGTATTCTTACCGTAAAGAAAGCTGAGTCTAAGGCCGATAAAGCTATTAGGGTATGCTGGACGACGGCCCGATGGACAGCAACGAGGTAAAATGCCGCACAAAAGAAGCCGGTATATCTATGGCCACAATTAATAGGGTATAGGCAAAAGCCGGAGTGGTGAGTAAGCAGCAGCCAGACAAGTCGAGCCTGTGGAGGCTCAACTGATCCTATATAAGTTGTCCTTTTTGCATAGGGCTGTATGGGGCAATAGTCATTTCCTGCTTGAAAAGTGCATTTTCTGCAAGATGGATTGATATATGCGTTTATTAAAATATTTGAGACATCAATTAGCCTGATCACGATGATATTCATTGGGATGATGTTTAAACGCCTTATTCCGATGACTTTGTTTTGGGGATTCTTTGACCTATTAAAGAGGAGAAGCGGTGGGTTTCACTGCGATAAATATTGGCAATGCTATATTGCGACAACCGCTGTTTTTATCGGGGTTGTGATGATTGAACCGTTGCTGAGTTCGCATCCTCTTGTATTGTATGTTTTGTTGTCTGTGTCTGCAATAGAGGTAATGATCATTGGTTCGATTAATCATCCTAATATGGATTGTGACAGCATGGAATTGGAAAAATCAAAAGAACTTTCACGGCGTATTCTTGCTATCGAAGTATGTATTATTGCTTCATTCTTTATGATTGGTGTTAAGGAAATGTACTTAACATATATGTCAATGGGCGTTATCTTATGCGCTATATTGATGAGCTTAGCAAAAATTTTCAAACAGGAGGTAAGAATCGATGAAGGAACAAAGTAAAGCCAAGGAGACTCTTCTTAAATGCGCTCAGAAGGTGGCGGAAAGAGAAGTGCTGAACAACATGTCCAACTGGTGGCCCAATTGTGGCGGAATTATCCATCAGCCTAAAAGACCGAAAGAAAGCATAGTTTTAAAAGATAAGGCTGTCGGTGAGTGAGAAAAGGAGGGAGCTTTCGAATGAAGAAAAAATTTTTATGTTCAGCTATTGCATTTAGTCTGGCGGTATCTATGCTTTCATCCGGGATTGGTGGAAGTACAGTATATGCAGCTGAATCTTCAAAAGAAAAGTACGTGAAATCAAGCGGAGAAAATATTATCGCTGAATTTGACGATAGCGACATGATTACCGATTTTGAAGTTTCGGAAGTCGAGATGCCGCCAGAGGTGATTCATGAGGTCGATTATAACCATTTGGATCATGCCGTTGAAGAAAAGATTCTTGAAGAGGACGTTGAACTTCCTGATGAGGGGGCTGGAGAGGAAGACGAAGAAGAACAGCCTAATACTGACCCCAACAATGCTTACATCGTAACAAACAATACGGCATGGAATGGGACGATTGAGAACGCAAATGAATTCCGTTGGTATGCATTCAACGCTGAGGCGGCAAGTAAAGTTACCATTTTCCTTCAGATGAATGAAGCACTTGATGCGGATTTATATTTGTTTGGTGTCGATGATGAAACGTCAAGTTTGGAATTGATTGATGGAAGTGCAACGGAGGGTGTAGGTGTTACAGAACTGCTTAATACAGTAGTAGATTCTGGGATATACTTTTTCGCCATTAGTGGATGTGAAAGTACCGGAAATTATGCGTTTGCATTTTTCCAGAGTTCCGTAGATGTGGCAAATGAAATAAATGACAGTCTCGCTGATGCCACGACCATAGGATTTGGAAATGTAACAGGAGTAATAGATAATCCGCTAGATTACGACTATTATAAGATCACTTTGGATAGCCCTGCAGTGATTAAATATGGAATTACGTCTACAGATGGTTATTCTATAGGCTATGCAGGAAGCACAGGCACAGGAGCTGGATTATATAGTATTGACAATACAAATGGATTTATTAAGGCTAATGCCGGTACGTATTATTTTGCAGTCTCAACCAATGATAACTCCGTCTATTCTGCAACGAGTACCTATACAGTTAATTTCAAGAAGATAGCAAATGTTTCTGATAGCTCATCTACATTTATAGTTGGTATTAGTGAATCTGCAGGGATCGTACTTGAAGTTAATAATGATGCCACGGTAAATTATGTTAATGGAAATTTGATTGATATTTCATATTCTTATGTAAATAATTTATCCAATAGTGCTGGTGGTCAATATTATAATATATCTATTGATCCTGATGCTGGAGAATGGATTACTTTTTCAGATGTATATGAGCCGGCTGCAGTTTATTATCATAGCTCAACAAAACCAGCGATGAATGTGAGTAGTCGTCCTGCGCTTCTACTTACTTATGTTGGCAATACTCAATTCTATAGGATTAACTGTTTGGGGACAGGCGCTTATTCTATGAATACTTATCAACATAATTTCAATAATGTCACAGTATTGATAGATCCATCCACTGGTAGATTGATTGATATTGTTGAATTCAATTATTATTACGATTTTGCACCAGTTGGATCTAATTCAATTACATGGACAAGATCTTATTCTATGAATTTGTATGAGGATAATGGTGAAGAATAATAATTTCTAAATATTTATCTTATGCTGGTTTTACCAGCATAAGACAATGAAAGGAGAAAATAATGAGAGTTAATAATACATTTGACCAGGGAGTGTTGACAAATTCAATTTCGGTTAATACAAAAAACAGGATAATTGATTTGGACGATGAAAACTATGACATCAAATTAGACGATCCTATAAGTCTTACGATTTCAGAAGAAGGATTTAAGTCATACAAAAATAGTATAGACGAAAAAAACGCAGCGTCCAAAGGTGTAATTATCTCAAATTATGGCTATATGTTGAGTAGTAAATTACCATCAATCTATGGCGAAAAGGATGTGAGTGGTGAGTATGAATGTACGTATCGAAATATAACCGAGAAAGTAAATGATTTGTTGAAGGCTTACGCAAGTATCTACGATGAGATTATTCAAGGCCATGAGAATGGAACAAGGGAAATATATATTAAAGATAAGAATTCAGATCAGGGATATCGTAAGCTCTCAATGGATGAAGAAATAGGGGAGTTAAATAAAGCTTTTGAAAAGAAAGCAAAAAAAATGGAGGAAAGAGAGAAAAAAAATAAGAGAGATTTGGAGATAATCAATGCTGATTATAAAGTAATTCGTAAAACAACTGATAAAAAAACAAGATTAGCAAAAGAAGCTTTAAAAGAAGAGGAAGCCAAGAAGATAGTTCTAGACAATCTCAGTAACAAAATCATAAATGCTGGCAAAATTTTTGCCAAGCAATACTTACAAGGAGGGAAAAATCATGATATTGCAAAAATTATTGCAGGGATAAAAGTTCTATAGAAAATTCTCTATAGACGTAGATGTTTTATTCATAGAAACGGATTTCGATGTAAAATGGGACTTTGGGAAACCCTTTGATTCTAAGGTACTTGACAAATTGACGAGGGAAAGTATTGACAAATCAATAGTTTCTGATGGTGTTAACTTATCAATGAAAACGATAGATTATTCAATATAAATGTATTTGAACACGGTGACTTAATGGATAATATCCATCACTATCTTTAGGAGACAATATGAAGTGACCTCACAATTGTAGATTCGTGGATTTACCTGTAAGATATTAATTGAAAAAAACAATATCAGGTAACAGGGATTACCGCATACAATAGGAGGTCACATATGAGTTGTCTGCTTGGCATTAAAACGCATACAGCACTTTCAATGATTGTAGAAGTTGGTGATTTTGAAAGATTTGAAAAGCCACACAAAGTTATACAAGAGGAACCATAGGACATAAGTCTGTTGTGTTAAAACAAAGACAGCAAGGGAATCTATACCTGTCGTAACCTTGCAGTTTGATAATGGGATGGATGTTATATGGTGGCTGACGGAGTTGAGGAAATGTTTTGAAAAGGAAAGTTTTGGTAGATATGCCGATGTGCTTATTGAGGTAAGAAATAAGGGAGAAAAGACGGACATACAGGTTTATTGTGACGGAATAGAAAGGGATTAATAGAAATGTTGACCAGTACAACCCCCTCCTGCTCGATTATAAAAAAATAGATTAATAAATTAAACAAAAAAATACGATAATTACATTGAAAAGTTGAATAATTGTGTGAAAAAGTAAATTAGGGGGAGAACATGGGCAATTTGTGGAAAGAAATAGAATTGATTGATAAAGTTAAAAAAATGAAATCAAGTGGAGTAGATTTAAATAAAAATAATAATCCAGATAAAAAAACTGCACTTCACATTTTAACAGAAAAAGGAAATTTATTAGGAGCAAGAATAATGTTAGATGAAGGAGCAGATATGGAAAAGAAGGACGTAAATAATTGTACACCCCTTGCTTTAGCAGTTATTGATGGGAATGTGGATATGACAAAAATTTTTATTGACCATGGAGCAGATGTAAATTCAGTTTGCAATGTAAAGTATAGCAAGGAAGGATTATTGCGTTGGAACGAAGAAGATGAGACCATTTTTGTTAAAGCAGTAGAATTAGCAGTGGACAATAAGGAAAATGTAAAGAAAAGAAGTGCGTATCTTACAATAGCAAGACTTTTAATAGAAAATGGGCTAGATACTAATAATTTTCAAAACAAAGAAATAGCAAAAAATTATAAAAGCATAGAAAAATATTTTTAAAATCCATTTATATATTTGCTATTAAGCATGTAAACAAAATAAGCTTTACAAAACGGATGTTCTAAGTGTATACTATATTAGTCTGTATTTTTATGTGAAAAAACATAAAAGTAGCAGTATATTATCTTAGAAAGGTGTTTGAAGACTTTATGTCAAATGTTTTTAATAAAGTATCTGTTAGTTTTTTCTCAGGATTGAATTCACCAAATCGTCAAGTGTACATAGATTGTATGTTTAGAATTTATGATTTGGCAGAAGATGAAATTTCATATAAACTAGATGCCACTAGAGTAAAAGATGCAGTTGCGTTGTATCTTTTAGAGACTAATGTTGCATTGGAAGACGAAGATGGTGATTTTTCTGATGAAAAAAGAAAACTTAATGAAAAACCAGGCTGGGTTATTCGTAGATTGTCGTATTTTGGATGGATTACAGTAGAGAATTCAGAAGGACAGTACGGGCAAGATATTTATATAACTAAATCTGGGATGCAGCTTATAAGATTTATTATGGACTTAGAACATCCAAAGAAAAAAGAATATTCTAGTTATATCTTTAATATCTACAATATTTTATCTAATAAGAATCAGTGGGAAGCTAATCCATATATCAATGCATTAAAAGCCGTATATGATTGCTCAAGGGAACTTTCAGATGCCCTTAGAGATTTTAATACTTACATAAAAGACACAGTTATGGAACTACAATCAGTAGTTACATATGAAGAGATAACAGAGAATCTTAATGGATATGCAAACGGCGATTTTACCAGACAGTATCAGCGTTTAGTTAAGCAAAACATTCACTTATATAGACGACCAATAATAAGAATGCTTAATTCTTTACGAGATGATGAAGTTATTTATCAAAAAATCATAGAGGATTGCATGCTAGAAGAAGAAATAATTGATGAAATCGAAGTAGAGACAAAAGTTTATGAGATGTTTGAAAAGATAGAAGATTTTATCAACAATAAATATGAGAAAATTTTATATGATATTCAGAGTAAAATAGAAAGATATATATATACATTAGTAGCTCGAATGAAATTTGTATCAAGAATTGGAGCTCAAGATACGGTAAATGCAGTTAATGAAGTTATCCAAATTTTATGCAAAGAGCTTAAAGAAGGAATTGATGAAAAGCAAGATGGAGGAGAAGAGCAAGGGCCTTCTTTTTTATTGTACAGAAATCAAACTTTAACAGAAAAATCTGTTGCTAAACCAAAGAGTTACCATAGAATTACTAGTGTTAAAGAAAAAATAGAAACTTTAACAGAAGAAGAGACGCTAAAAGAAATTTCTAGACAAAAACAGTTGAAAAATAATAAATTTGGAAAAGAGCAAATGTTAGAATATACAAATTCATTAATTGGAGATAAACAAGAACTTGATTTAAAAGATGTTTCATTAGAGACACAAGAAGACTTTTTATCTGCAATTGCTATGGCATGTTACGCTCAAAGTAATGGATTTACTATTAAACCTACAGATGAATATATAGAAAACGGTAAATATAAAATTGCTAATTACACAATAAAAAAGGAGGATTAAAAGGTGCTAGATAATGAAAAAGATCTTACTTTTGAAAATTTGACGACAGCAGAACAAGAGCGAATGAAACGTTTATGTCGTAAACTTTTAAAAACAACATTTATTGTTAGAGATAAAGATGAGATAGATAGAAAAGATTTTTTCTTTTGTAAAAAACATGAAAATATCATACGAAATTCTTTAGCGTATTTAGGATATGATATTATTCTTGATCAAGAAGCAGGTGTAATTAGATTAGTATGTACAGATAATGTATATGCCAATCGATATCAGCTTAATAAAATGACAAGTATAGTTTTGTGTGCATTATGGCAGCTTTACGCAAGTAGAATAAGAAAAGGTCAGGTTGACAAATATATTATAATTCAATTTTCAGACTTGCTTAATGAGTTAGAAAAATATGGTGTACGTGATAAGTTTAACAAAAGCGCTATGAAACCTATACTTAGAGAATTAGAAAGTTTTCATTTAATTAGTGTACAGGGTGATATAGAAGAGGAAGAATGTAAAGTTATATTATATTCGTCAATGCAATTTTGTTTAGATGCAGTAGATTTTGAAAGCTTTGTTAAATCTTCAAAAAAATTATTACAAACAGAGTTGCAAAGAAAGTTAGATGGAAAGCTAGAAGACGAAGAATCAGAAGACTTTGATTCAGATGAAGAATTAGAAGAGGAGAATTCAGAAGAATTTGATTCAGATGATGAGTTAGAAGAGGAGAATTCAGAAGAATTTGATTCAGATGAAGAATTAGAAGAAAAGAATAAGAAAGGAGATGACCTTGATGAATATTTATAGTAAGCCAATTACTAAGATGTGCTTAGTGAATTGGGGATTATACCAGCGCCCTAAAATCGTAGAGTTTGGACAAAATACTTTGTTTACAGGTGTAAACGGAACTGGTAAAACTATGACAATTGATGCATTAGTATATGCATTATATGGATATACTAATTTTAACCAAGCTTCAAAAGATAGAGACAGAAATGTTTTAGCTTATGTTCGTGGTGATAATAAAGGTGAAGAGAATAGATATCTTCGAGGCGAAGGAACTGTAATCTCTTATATTCTTATAGAATTTTATAATCCATTAGAAGATAATAATTTTGTGGTAGGTGTAGGAATAGAATCTGCAGATGTATCTCATAGTAATTCATATTGGTTTGTATTTGAAGATACAAAAATTGCAGATATACGTTATACATCTGATGATGGTAATACTGTTTATCCTCATTATGAATTAACTATAAAAGGGAATAAAGTTACAAGTGACATGTTCTATAATAGAGAACGTGGAACAAGAAAAATAGCCCAAATTTTAGGTATTAGAAGAAATCTAAAAGAACTTAGACAAACAATAGGTAAAATGATTACTTTTAATGCTGAAAATAATATTGGTGAATTCATTAAGCAAAGTGTATTAGAGGAAAAAGAATCTACAACACTTGATTCCCTTAAATCTATGAGAGAACGATATGATGAAGCGTTGAAAAGATGGGATGATTTATCGGAAGAAAAGAAATACCTTGAATATGTTAATGAAAAGATAGATAAGTATGAAAAAGCTAAAGATAAATTAGATTTAGCAAGACTTAAATTTTTATATCAAAAGCCATTTGCAAAAAAAGCATCTTTAGAAAAAGCTAAAAGAGATTTAGAGATTAAAATGAATCAACTTAGCCAATTAGAAAAAGATGAAAAAGATTTAAAAGAAAAATTTGATGATTCAAATGAAAGATATTATGAAATTTCAAATAGTATATCTCAAGGAACAGGCAAAATTCGAGAAAGAATCGAAAAAGAATACAAAGACACTCAAAAAATTGCTCGTAACTATAATAAGCAGATTGCAGTTTTAGAGCGTTTACAAAAACAGATTCAAAATGTATATAATGTTTTTGAAGAAGATATATTTAAAAATGAAACATATAATGTTTTTGAATCAGATATTAAAAATCAAAAAAGTGATGAATTGTTAACTTCTTTCATGGATGCAAAGTCAACAATCCTTGAAAGAATAAGCCAATTGAATAATGAATTTATTGCAAGAAAAAATGAATTAGATAAATTACAAGAGCAAATTCAAAAGGTTACAGTTCAGGTTAAAAAGCAAAAATCTGATGTTGCAGTTTATCCAGAAGCATATGAAAAAGCAAAAAAAGTTTTAGAAAAACATTTCAAAGAACAAGGCAAAGATGTTAATATTAAACTTTTTGCAGAACTAGTTAATAAAATAAAAGATCCAAAGTGGCAATTAGCGGTAGAAAGCTTCTTAGGAGATAGACGATTCCACATAATTATTGATAAAAAATATCAAAGAGAAGCATTTAATGTTTTAGCTAAAAATCATATTTATAAGGTAGATGTAGTTTACACTGGACAATTAGATGAAAAAGAATTAGATCCTGATTCAGCAGCAGCATTACTTGAAATTTCAAGTCAAGATGCAAGAAATTACGCAAATTATTTATTAGGAAATATGCTACTTTGTAAAGATGATCAGGAAGCAGAAGAAGCTGTAAAACAAGGTAAAGGAGCATTGACAGAAGATGGTATTGTAGCTAGAGGGATTTCTAGACATCTTAATAATCTTAAGAGATTAAAATATGGAATCTGTCTAGGACAAGATGCTGCCACAAAACAGTTAGAGGCTAATGAAGCTTTGCTAACAAATTACAAATCTGCTGAAAAAATGGCTAAAGAGGCTATGAATGCAATTCAAAATAAATTAGATGCACTTACAGCAGTAAAATTAGAAGAAGAATTGTATAATTTTGAGGTATCTTCTAAATCGCAAGAAGCAGATATAAAACTTGCAGATTTAAAACAACAATTAGATTCTTTTGATGAAGAAAATGCTAATATCTTTGACGAAATGACAAAAGCTAAGGAAGAAAAAGAAGCAATTGATAGAGAAAGAAATGCAGTATCTAAAAAGATTGGTATTCTTAATGATAAGTTACCACAAATTAAGGAATATATAGCAAATTTATCTCATGAAATTGTAGAAGCTGAAACTGCTTTTGATAAAACATCAGAAAACTTCATTGAGCTTAGAACAAAAGCTATAGAAGAATACGAAAAAGAAAGAATAGAAAAAAATACTTACGAAGTAGTTACAGAGCGCAGAATAAATGACTTAAATAATAGAGTGTTTAAGGCTATTTTAGAATTAGAAGATGTACAAAGAGAGTACAGAAAAATTAAGTCAGATAGAATAGAAAAAGTTGGCGTTTCATATATTTTGGAATTTAGAAAATATTATAAATCAATAGAGAACATTGCTTTAGAAGAAGCTAAAGAAAACGTTATTAAGATTTCTAAGGCACAGCAGAGACAGTTCATTGAAACATTCATCGCAAAAATTGCAGAGCAAATTAAAGAGGCAAAAGCACATTTAAAAAGAGAAAATGTTGAACTTAAGAACCGTCCATTTGGTAATGATACTTACGAGTTTGTGTATAAAGAGAGAAAAGATAAAAAGAAATTCTTTGATATAAGCCGTAAACTTGATAATTATATGGGAACAGAAGCATTTTTATCTATGACAAATGAAGATGATGAAATCAATGTTTCAATTAGAGAATTCATGGAAATGGTTCTTAGTGCAGAAGATGAAACAGAGTTTACAGATTATCGTAATTATTTGACATTTGACATGAAGATAACAGATGGTATTAATACATATTTATTATCTAAGAAAAATGGTTCAGCAAGTAACGGTGAAAAACAAACACCATACTTAATTATTTTAGCAGCAAGTTTAAATCATTTGTATCCAGGAAAAGAATGCTGTGCTAGATTAGCATTTATGGATGAGGCCTTTGCCGCTTTCTCAGTAGAACGTATTAAGCAAATGGTTGAATATTTTAAAGAATACAATTTCCAAGTTGTTTACGCAGCACCAGATGAAAAAATTGGTACAATTGGAAGATTTATGGATTCAACAATTACCTGTGTTAAACCACATGGACATAAATACTCAGACTACATTGATGGTAAAGTGTTAGCATAACAATAAAATATTATAATAAAGTATTAGTATAAAAATAAAATCACCACTATATCATAACGTTACTGACAAAATGCAGTATAGAAGCACTAGCTTATATCAGCTAGTGCACGTTACAGATATAGAGGTGATTTTTTTGATAATATAAATTATAAATAAAATTATCCAGCTAAGAAGAAAGTACTTTACTTTTGGTAAAGTGTAAAATGATTTTTGGTTGAAGATAATATACCATCATTTTGTAATTTACTAATTTCATTAGATAAAGCACTTCGATCTACAGATAAAAACTCAGCAAGTTGTTGTCTGTTAAATGGAATGTCAAAAGTTGGACTTCCAGTTTTTAAAGATTGAGCAGACAAGTAAGCTAATAATTTTTCTCTTATAGTTTTTTTAGACATAAAATCAATTTTTTGTGTAAGTAAAACATTCTTACGAGCTAAAGTAGTAAGCATGTTTTGAATAAGTCTAGAGTGGTAGGCACATGTAGAATTACACACAGTCATTATTTTTTTCATATCAAAAAAGATTACTTCACAGTCACTATCAGCAATAACGCTTGATTCAGTCGGAGAAAAAGCAAGTGCAGCAAAAGCTTCTCCAAAAATAGTACCAGGAGTAAGTTCTGTAATAATAGTACGATTACCCCAGTAATCTTCCTTAATAACAAGAGCAGTACCTGTTAAAACTAAACCAACAGTATGAATTATATCGCCAGAGCGTATAATAAACCCTTTTTTCTTATATGTAGAAATGGTAGCAGATAAGCAACCTAACATATTTGAAATTTCTTCAGTCGAAATCCCAGAAAATAAAGTAGTAGTTTTTAAAATAGGTATATATTTATTTTTATCCATATGATCCTCCTATAAAAAAGCAAATTATTTGCCAATTCTATCATGCGTTGTTATAAACATAATAACAAAATTTTTTCTGCAAAAACGTTGTTACAACAACAGTAATGTTATAAAAACTATATTACACTAAATATTGTCGAAAGGCAATAGCTGTTTCGATATATCAAATATGGCGAATAAAAAATAATATATACAAAGGAGAGAAAAGATGGACGATAAAATGTTTTGTTTTCAATGTGAGCAGACAGCAGCTTGTACTAGCTGTACAGGATTAGCAGGTGTGTGTGGAAAAACTGCAAAGGTGGCAGAACTTCAAGATGAGTTATTAGGAGCTTTAATTGGTTTAGCAAAATCTGTTTCTGGTAAAAAACATGAGGATGCTACAACTAAGATTATCCTTGAAGGACTTTTTACAACTATTACAAATGTAAACTTCAATGAAGAAACTTTACAGATTATGATTGATAAAGTTCATGGTTATACAGCAGCTTCTAATAGTGCAGTAGCAGATTATGACATGAAGGATATGTGGTATGCTGACAAAGATGTAAGATCTTTGAAATCACTTATTTTATTTGGAATAAAAGGTATGGCAGCATATGCATATCATGCTTGGGTTATTGACTACAAAGATGATGAAGTAAGTGAATTCTTCTATGAAGCATTAGAAGCAATTGGATCAGACTTACCAAATGATAAATTACTTGAAGTAGTAATGAAAGTTGGAGAAGCTAACCTTAAATGCATGGCATTATTAGATAAAGCTAATACAACAACATTCGGTAAACCAGCTCCAAAGAAAGTTACACTTACAGTAGAAAAAGGACCATTTATCGTTGTAACTGGACATGATTTAAATGACCTTAAATTATTATTAGAGCAGACAAAAGATAAAGGAATTAACATTTACACACATGGTGAAATGCTTCCAGCTCATGGATATCCTGAACTTAATAAATACCCTCACTTAAAAGGAAACTTTGGTACAGCATGGCAGAATCAGCAGAAAGAATTTGCAAACGTTCCAGGTGCATTCTTATTTACAACAAACTGCTTAATGCCAGTTAAAGATAGTTATGCTGACAGAGTATTTACAACAGAAGTAGTTTCTTTCCCTGAAATGGTACATATCGGAGAAGACAAAGACTTTACACCAGTAATTGAAAAAGCATTAGAACTTGGTGGCTATGATCATGACGTAGAAATGACTGGAATTAACGGTGGACACGAAGTTATGACAGGATTTGGCCATGATACAGTATTATCTGTAGCAGACAAGGTTGTAGAAGCTGTTAAAGCAGGTAAAATTAGTCACTTCTTCTTAGTAGGTGGATGTGATGGTGCTAGACCAGGAAGAAATTATTATACAGAATTCGTTAAACAGACTCCAGCAGATAGTATTATCCTTACATTAGCTTGCGGAAAATATCGTTTCAACGATTTAGACTTAGGCGAAATCGAAGGCCTTCCAAGAATTATGGATATGGGACAATGTAATGACGCTTATAGTGCAATTCAAGTTGCAGTTGCTCTTGCAGAAGCATTTGGTTGCAGTGTAAATGAATTACCGCTTTCATTAAATATTTCTTGGTATGAGCAAAAAGCAGTTGGTATTTTATTATCATTATTACACCTTGGAATCAAAAATATTTTCCTTGGACCAACATTACCAGCATTTATTTCAGAAAATGTATTAAGTCTTCTTGTAGAAAACTACAACATTGCTCCAATTAGTACACCAGAAGAAGATTTAAAGAAATGCTTAAATAAATAATAAAATATAAAAAAACCAAAAAACAATAAAATTATATTAAAAAATAATAAAATTAAACTAAAAAACATAGTAAAGTATTAAAAAAAACTAAAAACATAACAAGAATTACAAACAGTACAAAGATATTTTAAAACCAGCAAGTAAACCTCCAAAAAAGCCAATCTGTCGTATTTAGACGGGTTGGTTTTTTTAAATATAATATAAAAGTATATAACAATAATTAAAGACAACAAACTAGAGTAGAATGGGACAAATTGAAGTAGTGGGTGACAAATTGATAGGAAAAATAAGGAAAAAATGAAATTTTTGATAAATTATTGAAAAATGTTCTTGACAGATAACGATTATTAGTTTATACTAACCGTGCTTAGAAAAATAATAACAGTAGGGAATAAGCAATAGAACTGCTGTGGAAATGAGGTTTTATGATGCCTTTGACAATGGTAGATTTAGGTTCTGAATATACTATTCAGAGAATTGGCGGAAAAGAAGAAACAAGAAAGTTCTTAGAAAACCTTGGCTTTGTACAAGGTGGTTCTGTATCTGTAGTATCAGAGATGCAGGGCAATTTAATTGTGAATGTTAAAGATTCACGAGTAGCCATAGGAAAAGATATGGCAAACAAAATAATGGTTTAAAGGAGTTAAAAATGAAGACATTAAAAGATGTTAGAATTGGTGAAACTGTAAAAGTTATTAAACTTACAGGAGAAGGACCAATCAAGAGACGTATCATGGACATGGGAATCACTAAAGGAACAGAAGTGTACGTAAGAAAAGTTGCACCATTAGGTGATCCAATTGAAGTTACAATTAGAGGATATGAATTATCAGTTCGTAAAGCCGATGCTGAAATGGTTCAAGTTGAGTAATCAGTTTTCATAAACAAATGTTTATGAGAGGGTAGTATATTAAGGAAAAGAGCGTATAAATTGGAGTTTTAAACTTTGATAATACATAATTTAGAAAAAGGAGAAAATATAATGGCATTAAAAATTGCACTAGCAGGTAATCCAAACTGCGGTAAAACAACATTGTTTAACGCCTTGACTGGTTCTAACCAATTTGTTGGTAACTGGCCAGGAGTTACAGTAGAGAAAAAAGAAGGTAAGCTAAAGGGGCATAAGGATGTAAAAATCGTTGATTTACCAGGTATTTATTCTCTATCTCCATATACTCTAGAAGAGGTAGTTGCAAGAAATTACCTCATTAATGAAAGACCAGATGCAATTATCAATATTGTTGATGGTACAAATATTGAGAGAAACTTATATTTGACAACACAGATTATTGAACTTGGTATTCCAGTAGTTATGGCTATTAACATGATGGATATTGTTGAAAAAAATGGAGACAAGATTCATTTTGATAAATTAGCTGAAGGATTAGGATGCGAAGTAGTTAAAATTACTGCATTACGTAATAAAGGTATCAAAGAAGCAGCAGATAGAGCTGTTAAACTTGCAGAGTCAAAGAAAGCAAACCAAGTAGTTCACAAATTTGACGAAAAAGTAGAAGCAGCAATCGATGCAGTATCTGCAAAATTTGATTCAAGCGTAAAAGAAGAGCAGAAGAGATTCTTTGCTATTAAGGTAATTGAAAGAGATAACAAAATTGGTGATGTTCTTTCAAATATCCCTAATGCAGATAAAGAAATCAAAGCTCTTGAAGACGAATTCGATGATGATACAGAGAGTATTATCACAAACGAAAGATATTCATACATTACATCAATTATTGGAAAATGTGTAACAAAGGCTAAAAAAGGTCAGTTAACAGTTTCTGATAAAATTGATAAAATTGTAACAAATAGATTCTTAGCATTGCCAATTTTCGCAGCTGTTATGTTTGTTGTTTACTTCGTATCAGTATCAACAGTTGGTGGATGGGCTACAGACTTTACAAACGACCAGTTATTAGGTGATGACGGATGGCATTTATTTGGAATTAAAGGAATCTTTATTCCAGGTTTACATGCAGCAATCGGTAGTTTATTAGAAGCAATCAAATGTCAAGATTGGTTAGCAGGACTTATTAATGATGGTATTGTAACTGGTGTATGTGCAGTACTTGGTTTCGTACCACAAATTTTAGTTCTCTTCTTCTTCTTAGCTTTCCTTGAGTCATGTGGATACATGGCCAGAGTTGCATTCATCATGGATAGAATTTTTAGAAAATTTGGTTTATCTGGTAAATCATTTATTCCTATGTTAATTGGTTCTGGTTGTGGTGTACCTGGTGTAATGGCATCACGTACAATTGAGAACGAAAGAGATCGTCGTATGACAATTATGACAACTACATTCGTTCCATGTTCAGCTAAATTACCTATCATCGCATTAGTAGCAGGTGCATTCTTCAAAAACAGCGGACTTATTGCAGTAAGTTCATACTTCGTTGGAGTTGCAGCAATTGTTTGCTCAGGTATCATTTTAAAGAAAACAAAGATGTTTGCAGGAGATCCTTCACCATTCGTTATGGAGCTTCCAGCATATCATATGCCAACAGCAAGTAACATTCTTCGTTCTATGTGGGAGCGTGGATGGTCATTCATCAAAAAAGCAGGAACAATCATTTTACTTTCAACAATCGTATTATGGTTCTTAATGTCATTTGGATTTAAAAAAGGATCATTTACAATGCTTGAAGCAACAGAAATTCATCATTCAATCTTAGCATCAATTGGTTCAGCTCTTGCAGTAATCTTCAAACCACTTGGATTTGGTACATGGAGATTCTCAGTAGCAGCTATTTCAGGACTTATCGCTAAAGAGAACGTAGTATCAACAATCGGTATGACATTCGGCCTTGGCGAGGTAGCAGAAGCTGGTAACGAATACTGGGCAAAAGCAGCAGCAGATATCTCAGCAATGGGTGCTTATGCATACTTAGTATTTAACTTATTATGTGCACCATGTTTCGCAGCAATGGGTGCTATCAAGAGAGAAATGAATAACTCAAAATGGTTTATATTTGCAATCGCATACCAGTGCTTACTTGCATATGCTGTATCACTTTGCGTATTCCAAATTGGTGGACTTATCACTGGAGCAGCAACATTTGGTGTAGGAACTGTAGTAGCAATTTTACTTATCGTAGGATTCATCTACCTATTATTTAGACCATATAAAGAAGCTAATGAGCTTGGTATTAATACACGTGCTATTGCAAAATAATCTGCAAAAGTACAATTTAATAAAGTAATTCTAAGAATGCCAATTCTTTTAGAATAAAACCTCATGCGGTGAGGGGGTCAAAGCCCTCACCGTATATTTTTTAAACATACTGTTAGCTTAATCTAACTTTAGTTAAAATTCCAAAATGTTTAGGTTGGGATAATTATTTAGGGAACAGAAAGGGATATACTATGAGTGAAGATAAAAAGAAACAAAGAATTAAAAAGCAAAAAACTATGATTTTAAGACTTTTACAGGAAAAAGGAAATAGAATAACTAGACAAAGAGGGATAATAATTGATACAATTTTAGAAGGAAATTGCACATGTTGTAAAGAAATATGTGGCCGTGTAGCCAAAAAAGATCCAAATATTGGAGCAGCAACCGTTTACAGAATGATTAATAAATTAGAGGAAATTGGTGCAATTTCTAGAAGAGATGTGTACATGATCAATTGTGATACTAAAAGTGATTGTAAAGATTCGTGCTCAATTGAGTTTGATGACGATACATCTATTAGCCTATCAGAAAAAACTTGGTATGATGTTATACAAGAAGGATTAAAAGCTTGCGGCTATAATTGTAATGGTAGCGTAAGAAAAGTACATTTTGTTTAGCGAGGAGGAATAAAGTATGGGGTTGCAAATCAAAAGTTTATTCAAAAGCTACGGGGCTAGAGAAAACAAAGTAACCGTTTTGAATAATATAGATTTAAATGTTGAACAAGGAGAAATGTGTGTTTTAATAGGACCATCAGGTTCAGGAAAGTCTACATTGCTCAATATTATTGGTGGAATTGATGTGGCAGATTCCGGAGAAGTTTCTATAAATGGACAAAAAATAGAAAATATGAATGAAAAGTCCTTAACTACTTACAGAAGAAAGCATTTGGGGTATGTTTTTCAGATGTATAATTTAATTCCAAATTTAAATTTAAAAGAAAATATAGAAGTGGGATCATATTTAAGCAAAGATCCACTTGAATATGAAGAATTAGTTGAATTACTAGGACTAAAGGAACATCAGTATAAAATGCCTAATCAACTGTCAGGTGGACAACAACAACGAACAGCAATAGGAAGAGCTATAATTAAAAATCCTAGCATATTATTGTGTGACGAACCTACTGGAGCATTAGACTATAAAACATCTAAGGCAATATTAAATTTATTGGAAGAAGTAAACATAAAATATAATACAACCATAATTATTGTGACTCATAATGAGGCTATAAAAAACATGGCAGATCGAATAGTTACTTTAAAAGACGGAAAGATTTTGAAAAATTATAAAAATAATAAAAAAATCAGTGCTAGAGATTTAGAATGGTAGGTGCGTATGTATGTTTAATCCGATAAATAAGAGAGTTTTTAGAAAAATCAAACATAATATAGGAAAATATATAGCATTATTTCTATTTATGACGTTATTCATAGGGTTCATTTCAGGCTTTTTAGTAGCAGATAAAAGTATGATTCATACATATATGGAAAGTTTCCATAAATACAATGTAGAAAACGGTAATTTTACATATAGTCAAAAGATAAATTCCAAAGAAAAAAATATAATTGAAAAAGAAAATAATATTAAGATTTATAATTTGTTTTATAAGGATGTATGTGTAGGAAAAAAACAAAATAGAATAAATAAATCTAATATATTGCGAATTTACAAAGATAGAAAAAAAGTGAATAAAATTTGTATGATGTCAGGAGAAATGCCTAAAAATAAAAATGAGGTTGCTTTAGACAGAATGTATGCAACTAATAATAAATTTAAGGTTGGCGATAAAATATTTTTGAATAAAAAAGAATACAAAATTAGTGGCTTTGTGGCTTTCCCAGACTATAGTACTCTTTTTAAAGAAAATTCTGATATGATGTTTGATGCAAATCTTTTTGGAGTGGGAATCGTAAATAGTGAGGCTTACGAAGAAATAAATTCAAATGAAATATATAAATATTCTTATATTTATACATATAAAAACAAGACAAAAACAAAAAACAATTTAAGCAATGCCATAGAAAATGAAGTGATAGAAAAGAAGACTTCTGATAAGATAGGGGAGAATTTAGTTAAGCATGGAAATGTGCAAGAATACATCCCAAGATATCTAAATAAGGCAATTAAGTTTGCTGGAGATGACATGGGGAAAGATGGCGTAATGATGGAAGTAATTTTATACATGATAATTGCAATTATAGCATTTATTTTTGCAGTTACAGCAGATAACACTGTAGTAAGTGAAGCAAAAGTGATTGGAACCTTAAGAGCATTAGGATATTCAAAAAAAGAAATTATTTCACATTACATGTTAACGCCAGTTATAATTACGATTATTTCAGCAATTGTAGGAAATATGTTTGGGTATACTGTCTTTGAAAAGGTTGCTGCGTCAATGTATTATGGAAGTTATAGTTTGTTGAAATATACAACAACTTTAAATGCAGTGGCGTTTATCAAAACAACTATTATTACAACAATGATAGTGATTATAATAAATTATTTTATGCTAAATAGAAAAATTTATTTGGCTCCGATTAAATTCCTAAGAGGAGATTTATCAAAACATAAAAATAAAAAACACGCAAAATTAAAGCATTTTTCTTTCATTACAAGATTTAGAATTAGAATTTTATCACAAAATGCAAAAAGCTATATCATAATGTTTGTGGGAATTTGTTTGGCAAATGTATTTTTATTTTTTGGATTTGTTCTGTCTCCACTTTTGGAAAATTATCAAACAAGTATTTTAGACAACATGATTTCTAAATATCAAGTGTACATAAATATGCCGGAGGAAACTAAGACACCTGGAGTAGAAAAATTTATGTTCACCACCTTAAGTAATATTCCTAACGATAGAATAATACAAGAAGATATTTCAATTTATGGAATAAATAAGAAAAGTGATTATGTGAACTTGACATTAGATGATGACGAAATTTATATTAGTGATGGTATTGCAAAAAAATATCAATTAAAAAAAGGTGACACTATACAATTAAAGGAAAAATATACAAAGAAAAAATATTCATTTAAGATAGATGGGATATATAATTATCCAGTATCGCAGAGTATTTTTATGAATAAAGCTACGTTTGCAAATAAATTTAAAGTTGACAAAACATCTTTTAATGGGTATTTCTCAAATAAGAAAATAACAGATTTAAATAAACAGAATGTTATTACTGTTATAGACAAAAATGATTTGACTAAAGTAACTCGTCAATTAAAAACATCTATGGGAGATCTATTTTATCTTGTAGATGCTTTTGCAGTAGTAATGTTTGCATTAGTTATATATTTGTTGGCGAAGCTTTCGGTAGAAAGAAATTCCAACATTATATCAATGTTGAAAATTTTAGGATATTCGAATTCAGAAACAAAAAAATTATTTTTAATTGCATCCCGTATTGTTGTTTTTATAAGTGTTTTTGTTAGTGTACCATTGACATATTATATTGTGTTTGCAATTTATAGACCAATGATTAAAAAAATGATGTCAGGGTGGATGCCATTTGATGTTCCTATTATTGTTTTTGTAGAAATGATAGTTTTAGGAATTATCACATATTTTTTGACAGAAGCAGTAGTTTACAAAAAGGTTAGGGAGATACCGATGGAGTTAGCTTTGAAAAACATTGAATAAAGACCCAAAATTTTTATAAAACCGGCTGAAAATGCATTTAATTAGGCTAAAAACGCATAAAATGTTGTAAAAAAACGTAATATAATAGATAGAATATATTTTGGAAGTATAAAAAGTGAAACTAAGGTAAACTTCAGGGCTTATAGAAATGTTTCTATTTGAATATACTTTTGAAAAATGATTTTTTTATAAGGCAATTTTAAGGAGGCAATTTAAATGATTAAACCATTTGAAAAAATTTTCACAAAAACAGCAGGAGCATTCGTAGGAGGAGTTTTACTCGGAACAGCTGGAGTTAAAATCCTTGCTAGCGATGATGCTAAAAAAGTATATACAGAGTGTACAGCAGCAGTATTAAGAGCTAAGAAAACAGTAATGGCTACTGCTACAACAATTCAAGAAAATGCTGAGGATATCTTAGCAGATGCTAAAGAAATCAACGAAAAAAGAGATGCGCAAAAAGAAGTAGAAATTTTCGAGGATGAAGCAAAGGAAGTTTCAGAAAACGAAGTAGAGGAATAATATGAATTTTATAATAAAACATGAATCGAAAGGCAGAATGCGTTTTCATGTTAAACAATGTAGAATGTCAATTAGACAAGCAGACATTTTAGCATATTATTTAAATACAAATAAATACGTGGATGAAGCAAAAGTATATGAAGCAACTGGGGATGCTGTAATTCGCTATGTGTGTAGTAGAAGTGAAATTATAGAAATCCTCAAGAAGTTTAATTATACTACAGCAGAAGTGCCTGAATCATATTTACAAAATTCAGGACGTGCTTTAAATGCAGAATATAAGGAAAAATTAATTAGTAAAGTTGTTATGCGTTTTGGAAGACGTCTTTTTTTACCAGTTTCAGTTAGAGAAGTTTTTACAGTCTGTCGTTCAGCTAAATATATTTGTCAAGGCTTAAAAACACTAGCTTCTGGAAAAATAGAAGTTCCAGTTCTTGATGCTACATCAATTTCCGTATCTATTTTACGAAACGACATGAAAACAGCAAGTTCCATAATGTTTATGTTAAGCATAGGTGAACTTTTAGAAGAGTGGACCCATAAGAGGTCAGTAGATGATTTGGCAAGAAGTATGTCTCTTCACGTTGAAAAGGTTTGGTTAAAGACAGAAGATAGTGAAGTACTTGTTTCTTCAGAAAATATAAAAGAAGGCGACGAAGTTGTAGTTAGAATGGGTAACGTTATCCCATTTGATGGCACAGTTGTTGCAGGAGAAGCTATGATTAATCAAGCATCTCTTACAGGCGAATCAGAGCCAATGTTTAAGACATTAGATGCAACTGTTTATGCAGGAACAGTTGTTGAAGAAGGCGAAATAACATTTAAAGTTACTAAGGTAAGTGGAAGCAGTAAGTTTGAACAGATTGTTTCTATGATTGAAAAAACTGAAAAATTAAAATCAAAAGCAGAAGGAAAAGCTTCTCATTTAGCAGATAGACTTGTACCATACAGTTTAGGTGCAACAGCATTGACATATGCCATTACAAGAAATCCTACAAAGGCATTGTCGATCTTAATGGTCGATTTTTCTTGTGCGCTTAAGCTTGCTATGCCAATATCTGTCCTTTCAGCCATAAGAGAAGCAAGTTTTCATAACGTGACTGTAAAGGGTGGTAAGTTTTTAGAAGCAATTGCAGACGCAGATACAATTGTATTTGACAAAACAGGAACACTTACAAAGGCAACACCAATAGTTGCTGAAGTAATTTCTTTTGACGATACAATGGAGTCAGATGAACTATTGAGAGTAGCGGCATGTTTAGAAGAACATTTTGCACATTCTATGGCAAAAGCTGTAGTAGATGCAGCAAAAGAAAAAGGATTAGAACATGAAGAAATGCATACTAAGGTTGAGTATATTGTAGCTCACGGCATTGCAACTACCATAAGTGGAAAAAGAGCAGTTATAGGAAGCTATCATTTTGTTCTAGAAGACGAGCAATGCGAGATTCCTAGCGGAAAAATAAATTTATTTGCTAACTTACCACAGCAATATTCACATTTGTATTTGGCAATTGAAGGAAAATTATGTGGAGTAATATGTATCGAAGATCCACTTAGACCAGAAGCCGCTGCAGTTATTAGTTCATTGAAAAAAGCTGGAATCAAAAATACTGTAATGATGACAGGAGACAGTGAACGAACTGCAAAAGTTGTGGCTGAAAAAGTTGGAATAGATAAGTACTTTTCAGAAGTCCTTCCAGAAGACAAAGCAAAATTCGTAGAAGAAGAAAGAAATGCAGGTCGATCTGTAATAATGATAGGTGATGGAATAAATGATTCACCAGCTTTATCAGCAGCGAACGTAGGTATAGCTATCAGTGATGGAGCAGAAATTGCTAGAGAGATTGCAGACATTACAGTAGGATCAGATGATTTGTTTGAATTAGTAGCTTTAAAAGCCATAAGTAATGGATTGATGAAGCGTATAGACACTAATTACAAACGAATTGTAGGCTTTAATTTGTCACTTATTCTTTTAGGAATAGCAGGAACTATACAGCCAACAACATCAGCCCTTTTACACAATGCATCTACACTTGCATTTAGTATAAAGAGCATGGAAGATTACATTAAATAAAATTTAATATGGTAAAATTAAGTGTTATAAATATATAAGCGATAGCCATTACATTATAATGCACAGATTATCAAAGGCCTTTTTACATATTTTATAGATATGTAAAGGGGCTTTTTTTGTATAAAAATATAACCAAAAAGCATAAGGAGAATAATGCAAAATAATAACAAAATAAAAACAAATACAAATAAATAAGAAGAAAAAATAAAAAATTAAAAAAATATAATAAAAACACTTGACAACCTAACTAACATTAGGTATCATTAATAACAGTTAGAGAAAACTAACTAAAAGGAGCCATATGAGCAGCGAAGTATTTGAAATTATAAAAAGAATCAATTTAAAACGAATTGAGACACAATTAATTTTACAATGTACTCCAGTTATCACGAATCTTAAGACATCAAATCTTTTGATTATCGAAAAAGAACTTGCGCCTACAGTTCGTTTGGTTTTAGATAAAACCTCGATTTCTTACGTAATGCTTGCTGAATTAAATGATAGAGTAACATTTTTATTATATGATTGTGAAGCCTTAGAAGCTTATACTGAAGAAGAAAAGTGTTATGAATATCTTAAGAACTTAGGTTATGTAAGCAATGATTTAGAAGAGAAAATCAGGGAGTTTCAAGTACGCTATCAAAACTACTTGGTTCAGAAAGAAGTTTTTCCACATGAGCTTGGGATTTTCCTTGGTTACCCAATTGAGGACGTAGTTGGTTTTATTGAGAACAAAGGAGAAAGACCATTAATAACAGGTTATTGGAAAGTTTATAGTAATCCTAAAGCTAAAGCAATGTTATTTAGAAAAATTGATATTGCACAGGAAGAACTTTTGAGAAAAGTAGCAGATGGATGCGATGTGGTCGAGATTATAAATGGCTATCATAAAAAAGAAGAGGGTTTGGTAGCAGTTTAGGAGGGAAACATGAGTAAAGTATACGTAGTATATTGGTCACAAACAGGAAACACAGCAGCCATGGCAGAAGGCGTGGCTAAAGGCATTAAAGATGCAGGGCATGAAGCAGAAATAGTAGATTGTAGCAGTGCTCCAATGGATGAGCTTAAGAATGCAAATGCATTTGCAATGGGCTGTTCAGCAATGGGGTCTGAGGTATTAGAAGAATCTGAGATGGAACCATTCGTAGAAGAAGTAGAAGGTTTTGTATCAGGAAAAACAGTTGGTTTATTTGGATCATACGGCTGGGGCGACGGCGAATGGATGAGAGATTGGGTCGATCGCATGAAATCAGCAGGCGCTAAAGTCCTTAACGACGAAGGCGTAATTTGTCAGGAAACACCTGATGATGCAGCACTAGAAGAATGTGCAGCACTTGGAAAACAGTTAGCTTCTGTTTAATCCAAAAAAGAAACTCATATGAGTTTCAAATAATTCGTTAACAAGTAGAGGCAGACTCCAGCTTCTCTTGCTATATATTATATTTATTGCTCCGAAAAAGATTCGCCATATCTTTTCTCTCGGAAAAATTTGTAAAACTTAGTGTAGATCTTGAAAAACCGTTAAGCGCCATCTTAACGGTTTTTCTTTTGCTTAAAATATATTTGACTTTTTTGTATCAAGTTGTTAATATATAAACGTATGTGGCAAAAAATATGCAGTCGTGGTATAATGGATAGAATTCAAGACTCCGACTCTTGCGATGCGGGTTCGATTCCCGCCGGCTGCACGTTGCAGGAACGAAGATATTAAGTAATATTAAGTAATATTTTAAGAAGTAGTTTTTAGGAGGAATAAAATGCAGAATTTGCTTGACAAAATAAAAGCTTTCTTCTCTCCAAAAGGAAAAGAAGGAAGTTTCTTTGAAAGAAATTTTAGAATTATTGCAGCAGCAGTTGTTTTAGTTATTTTAGTTGCAGTATTAGTGTATGCAGCGGCTCTTAATACTGACAAGCTACAACACTCTGGTAAAGCAGTAGCTGGTGAGACATCAGTAGATAACTTTGAATTTGATAACAAGTTCGTTGAAGACAAAAAGGTTAATGAGAAGATAGAAGCTTTAATGAAAAAATATTTTGATGCTTATGCAGATGGAGACATTAAAGCATTATCTAAGGTTGCCACACCTATTTCTGAGAAAGAAAAGAGTTATATTAAAGCGGTAGCAGATTATTATGATTCACATGAGGATATCAAAGTATATGCTAAGAACGGTTTAACAGAAGGATCATATTTCGTATCAGTTACATACAACGTTAAGTTTAAGGATATTGATACAAAAGCACCAAGTTTAGATTTCTTCTATATCGATACAGATAAAGATGGAAAACTTTACATCAACAACTTATACAGTGCGTTTAACTTCTCTAGAAATGAGAACGATATGGATAAAACTGTATATAACGTAATTACTAAATACGAGAAGCAAAGTGATGTAGTAGAACTTCAGAAAGATGTTCAAGAGAAGTACGAGAAAGCTTTAGCAAAAGACAAAGATCTTGCTTCAACTGTAACTACTAAGATCCCAGATACAATTAAAGAATGGGCAGATAGTATTAAAGAGGATTCAGAAGAAGACTCTAAAGATTCAGAGGATAAGAAGAAAACTTCAGACTCAGACAAGAAAGATACAGAGAAGAAAGACTCAGAGAAAAAAGATACAGACAAGAAGGATTCTAAGAAAAAAAATACAGAAAAGAAAGACACAGAGAAGACAACAGAAAAAAAAGATTCAAATACTGTAACTGTAAAAGGTACAGATATCTTAGTAAGAGATAAAGCATCTACAGACAGTAACTTAATTGGTTCTGTTAGCCAGGGCGAGAAATACAAGAAGCTCGGACAAGATGGAGATTGGATTTGGATTGACTTTAATGGTCAAAACGGATATGTTAAAAAAGATTTCCTTCAATAATTAACTAAGAATTAATTATGAATCGAGAAAAGTATATAGAACTTTAGTCTTTATGCATGGCATATAGATGATTTGATTTTAGAGAAAAAGAATAGAGTTCAACATAAAAGTACGGAGGCTTGTAATGAGTCTCCGTATTTTGCTAGAAGAGAGGTAAATAATGGAGAATAATCCAAGTGGAACAAGAATAAATAAATTTTTAAGTGAAGCGGGAATATGTTCACGTCGTGAAGCAGATAGACAAATAGAGGCTGGAAATGTTATAATTGACGGTAAGGTGGCTGAAAGCGGAATGCGTGTAATGCCAGGTCAGCATGTGTTCTACAAAGGTAAAGAAATAACAAAAGAAGAAGAATTTGTATTGATTGCTTTTAATAAACCGATAGGAATAGTATGCACTGCTGAAAAACGTGAAAAAGATAATATAATAGATTATATCAATTATCCTAAAAGAATTTTTCCAATAGGTCGATTAGATAAAGAGTCAGAAGGTCTTATTCTATTAACAAACGACGGAGAAATTTTCAATAAAATTATCCGAGGAAGTAATGCTCATGAAAAAGAATACATTGTAACGGTTAATAAAAATATAACTGCAGAGTTTATAGAAGGTATGTCAAATGGAGTGTATCTTGATGAGTTAGAGACAACTACAAGAAAGTGCCAAGTTACTAAGATAAGTAATAAAACTTTCAAGATTATTTTAACGCAAGGCCTTAATAGACAAATTCGTAGAATGTGTAGAGTATTTGGATATCACGTTAATAAGTTAAAACGTGTTAGAATAATGAATATTAATTTAGGGGATTTAGAGATAGGAACATATCGTAATTTAACCTCGAAAGAAATGAAGGAATTAAATAAACTAATTTCTCATTCAACTAATGGACCTAAAAACATTCCAGAAAAAGGTAAAAAGTTTAGCACAAGTACAAAAATTACTGCAAGCAAGAAGCCTACTGTAAGCAAAAAAGCTATCACAAGTAAAAAGCCTACCACAAAGAAAAAAATATATGCAACAGTTAACAAAGATCTTATGGGAAGATAATTGTTCTATTTTTATTAAATAAGGCATATGAAAATAAATATCAGAAAGAGGTTTGAGAATGGACGAGAAGGCTCAAATTGAAGAATTAGTAAAGAAGCTTAATACGGCTTCAGAAGTATACTATAATGGTAAAGACGAGATAATGTCTAACTATGAATGGGATGCAATGTTTGATGAATTAACAGAGCTTGAGGTGAAAACTGGATATATTATGCCAGATTCACCAACTCAGAATGCAGGATACGAAGAGACAAGTGGTCAAAAAGAACAGCACGAATATCCAGCATTGTCTTTGGCCAAGACAAAACAGGTCTCAGAATTGATTAAATGGTCAGAAAATAGAGATATTTGGTTATCTTGGAAGTTAGATGGATTAACATTAGTTTTGACATATGATAATGGTAAACTTACTAAGATTTTGACTAGAGGTAACGGAACTGTTGGAACTAATATTACTGATTTAAAGAATTCCATTAAGGGCTTTCCGTTGAAAATAAAGTATAAGGGACATTTAGTGGTCCGAGGGGAAGCAACAATTTCGTATACAGATTTTGCAGCTATCAATGATATGATAGAAGACGATGATGAAAAATATGCAAATCCTAGAAATCTTGCTTCCGGAACTCTTAACTTAGATGATCCAGAAGAAGTTAAAAAGAGACACGTGATGTTTAATGCATTTACATTAGTCCACATAGATGACAACATAGTTTCATGGGGAGAGCGAATGAATTATCTTGAAGAACTAGGATTCAATGTTGTAAAAAGAGAGGCGTGCACAGCATTAACATTACCAGATGTAGTAAATAAATGGACAGCAGATGTAGAACAAGGAAGAATGGATATTCCAGTTGATGGATTAGTAATTTGTTATGAAGATACAGATTATGCTTTAACTGGAAGTGTAACGGGACATCATGCCACAAGAGCAGGTTTTGCATTTAAATGGCAAGATGAATCAGTAGAGACAGAGTTAGATCACGTAGAATGGTCATGTGCAGTATCAACAATTTCACCAGTTGCTGTTTTTAAACCAGTCCAGATCGAAGGAACAACAGTTACAAGAGCTTCATTATGTAATCTTAGTGAAATCGAAAGATTAGGTTTAAGAGAGAAATCGACTATTGAAGTAATAAAAGCCAATAAGATTATTCCAAAGGTTATTTCCGTTCAGGAAAATCCTGAAAACGAAATGCTACATATACCAGAGGAATGTCCAGTATGTCATGCAAAAACTGAAATAAGAATTAGTCCTACAGGAACAAAAACATTACACTGTACTAATTTAGAATGTTCAGCAAAACACCTTAAAAAATTTACTCGTTTTGTAAGTAAATCAGGTATGGACATTGATGGATTATCAGTACAGACAATATTAAAATTTATGAATGATGGATTTATATCATCATTTACTGATTTGTATCATTTAGACAGACATTTTGATACAATTAGACAAATGGAAGGCTTTGGAGAAAAATCCTGTGAAAACATGGGAAAAGCCATAGAAAAAAGTAAAACAGTTAAAGCAATCAATTTTATCTATGCCTTATGTATTCCAATGATTGGCTTAGATGCAGCTAAAAAGATAGTTGGAGCACTTGGTTTTGATGAATTTGTAAATAGATTAAAAAAAGGAATAAGTTTTGATGATATTGAAGGAATCGGCAGTGAAAAATCAGCATCGATTTTTAAATGGTATGCAATCGAAACAAATCAAGAGGAGTTTTATAATTTGTTAGAGGAGGTTACTCTAACAGATGGAGAAAAAGTTGAATTAGAAGAGGGAACATGTATGAACCTCACATTTGTAATTACAGGAGATGTACATTCGTTTAAGAATAGAAATGAATTTAAAGCTTATGTAGAATCACAAGGAGGAAAAGTTACAGGTAGCGTTTCAAAGAAGACAGATTACCTTGTAAATAATGATTTACACTCTACTTCTTCAAAGAATACTAAAGCTCAAAATTTGGGAGTACCAATTATATCAGAGGATGAGTTCATAGAAAAGTTTGGGAAAGAGAGGAATTAATAATGCCAATTAAAACACAAAGCGATTTACCAGCAAAGGGAAAGTTAGAACAGGAAAATATTTTCGTGATAGATGAAAATAGAGCTATACACCAAGATATACGTCCAATAAGTATAGGAATAGTCAATTTAATGCCTTTAAAAGAAGATGCAGAGGTTCAATTACTTAGGATGTTGTCTAACACACCTTTACAAGTAGATGTATCATTCGTGACACTAGAATCCCACGAATCAACACATACATCTGTTAGTCATTTAAATAAATTTTATGAAACATTTAGTGACATAAAAGACAAACATTTTGATGGTTTAATAATTACAGGAGCGCCAATTGAACTTATGGATTTTGAAGAGGTTGATTACTGGGAAGAGATCACAAAAATTATGGAGTGGTCTAAAACTCATGTAACATCAACGCTTCACATATGTTGGGGAGCTCAAGCAGGATTGTATTATCATTATGGAATCAAAAAACATGAGCTAGGTAAAAAATGCTTTGGTGTTTTTAAGCATAAAGTGAAAAATAGAAAAATTCCGCTAGTTAGAGGATTTGATGATTATTTTATGGCACCACATTCAAGACATACAGTAGTTGCTATAGAAGACATTGAAGACAATAAAGATTTAACAATATTAGCAGAATCTAAAGAAGCAGGAGCATTTTTAGTAATGGCTAATAATGGCAGACAGATTTTCCTTATGGGACATCCTGAATACGATAGATATACTTTAGATACAGAATATAAAAGAGATAAAAGCAAAGGTCATGATATCGAAATGCCTAAAAATTATTATCCAGGAAATGATGAAAATCAAAAACCAGTCATGTCATGGAGATCTCACGCAAGTATATTGTATTCAAATTGGCTCAATTATTATGTATATCAGGCAACACCTTATGATTTCCTTGATGTAAACGAAATACTAAAGAAGTAGATAAGGACAATTAAGCAAAATAAGGTTTTCAAACGAAAAATTATTTGTTATAATGAAGTATATAATTACTGAGGAGGCAATAAAATGGCTGAAAGTAGAAAAACATTTAAGATAAAAGAAGGGGCATTTGGCGAAGTTAAAGTTGCAGATGAAGTTGTAGCTATTATCGCAGGCCTTGCAACAACAGAAGTGGAAGGTGTAAGCTCAATGGCTGGCAACATCACAAATGAGATTGTTAGCAAACTTGGCATGAAGAACCTTTCAAAGGGAATTGTTGTGGAAGTTTTAGACGAGGAAGTAAAGGTTGATGTAGCAATCAACATTAATTATGGATACAGCATCCCAGAAGTATCTAAAAATGTCCAGGACAAAGTTAAGAGTGCAGTAGAAAACATGACAGGTCTTAAAGTTGCAGTTGTTAATGTAAGAATTGCAAGTGTAGATATGTCAGAAAATAATTAGTGCTTTTTTATCAGTTGGATTTATAGTATAATTAAGGATGTCATTCAGACATCCTTATTTTTTGAATTTTTTTGAAAGGAAATTAAACAATGAGACGTGGAGAAATCAGAGAAAATATTTTTAAATTATTATTTCGTTTAGACTTTAACGAAGGAGAGGCTATGATTGAACAGCTTGATCTTTTTAAAGATGATCTTGGTGTAATTATGGACTATCCAGAAGTTAGAGATGACGTATCTAAAATGTCATTTGATGAGAAAAATGATGTGGTAGATAAATGTAAAAAAATAATGGAAAATATTTCAGATATTGATACACAGATTAACGAAGTGTCAAAGAATTGGAAAACAACTAGAATGAATAAGGTAGATGTAACTATTATTCGTTTAGCAGTTTATGAAATTCAACATGATGAAAGCGTTCCTACTAAGGTTGCAATTAACGAAGCAGTAGAATTAGCAAAAAGATATGGTACAGATAAATCAGCAACATTCGTAAACGGTGTACTTGCAAAGTTTGCATAGAGAGAAAATGAATAAAAACGTATATAAAGTTCAACAAATTAACAGCTATATAAAGAATATGTTTGCCCAAGATTTTATGCTAAGAAACATTAGCATAAAGGGCGAAATATCCAATTGCAAATATCATTATTCAGGTCACATTTATTTTTCACTAAAAGATGAAAAAAGCGTAATGCATTGTGTAATGTTCAAAAGTCGTAGAAAAGGTCTAGATTTTGAAATGAAGGATGGAGACAGTGTAGTGGTTACAGGTTCTGTAGAAGTTTTTGAGAGAGACGGAACCTATCAAATGTATGCAAATAAAATTGAATTAGATGGAGCCGGAGATTTATACCAGAAATTTGATGCCCTCAAAAAGGAATTAGAAGAGATGGGAATGTTTGCAGAAGAATATAAGCAGCCTATACCTAGATATATAAAGACATTAGGTGTTGTAACTGCAAGTACTGGCGCAGCCATTCGAGATATTCAAAATGTCGCAACAAGAAGAAACCCACATATTCAAATTATATTGTATCCAGCCCAAGTGCAAGGCGAAGGAGCAAGTGAGAGTATTGTAAATGGAATAAGAGCCTTAGAAGCATATGGTGTAGACACTATGATTGTAGGTCGTGGTGGCGGTTCTATAGAGGATTTATGGGCATTTAATGAACGCATTGTAGCCGAAGCTATTTTTAATTGTAGCGTGCCTATTATATCAGCGGTTGGACATCAAACAGATTTTACAATTGCAGATTTCGTGTCAGATTTACGTGCACCAACTCCATCAGCAGCAGCGGAGTTGGCTGTTTTTGATTATGAAGAGGTAAAAGCAGGATTAGAAAATGTGATTATAAGAATGAATAATATTCTAAATCGCAAATTAGAAAATTCTAAAATGCAATTAAAATATATAGAACAAAAAATAGAATATAATAATCCTATTCAAAAACTTAATGAAAAGAAGACGTTAATAGTTCAATATGAAGACAAATTGTTAAATTTAATGAATCAAAGACTAAAAGACGCAAAACAGCATTTAGCAATTTTAACAGAGCGATTTGAGGCAAATTCTCCAACAAAAAAATTGTCAAAAGGATTTGTTTATGCATCTAAAGATAGTAAGAATTTAGTAAGTATATCTCAAATCAAAAAAGGAGATAATATCGAAATTCAGCTTATAGATGGTAGTGCAAATGCTAAGATAACAAAAGTTACTACAAAGGATGTGATATAATGAAAAATGAAATGCAAAACGGATTACAAAATGAAACAAAAAATGAAATGCAAAACGAGGCACACAATGATATAAAAAGTGAGATTAAGGAAGAAAATTCTCTAACTTTAGAACAACGTTTTGCTAATTTAGAAGATTTAATTAGCAAAATGGAAAGTTCAGATGTTTCTTTAGAGGAATCTTTTGAATTATATAAAAAAGGCCTAGACCAAGTGAAAGAATCATATAAGGTCTTAGAATCAGTAGAAGGCCAGATGGCCAAACTGTGTAAAAACGGAGAATTAGAGGAAATTTAAATGGAAATTAAAGAAGAGATTACAAAGAGAGCAAGCAAAATAACAGAGATTGTTCAAGAATATCTTCCAAAAGAAGAAAACTTTCAAAAAACAGTTCTTGAAGCAATGAACTATAGTATTTTAGCAGGAGGCAAAAGAATTAGACCTATGCTAATGAAGGCAACCTTCGATCTTTTTGGAGGAAAATCTTCTGCAATTAAGCCATTTATGGCAGCAATCGAAATGATACATACATATTCTCTTGTACATGATGATTTACCAGCGATGGATAATGACGAATATCGTAGAGGCAAAAAAACAACACATGCACAATTTGGAGAAGCTATGGGCATTTTAGCAGGTGATGCACTGCTTAATTATGCATTTGAAACGGCTACATTAGCATTTGAAGAAGAACCAACTAATTCAAATATTGGAAAAGCTTTGAGAGTCTTAGCTGTAAAGGCAGGAGTTTTTGGAATGGTTGGTGGACAGGTTGTTGATGTAGAATCAGAGAAAAAGCCTGATGAAAAAGTATCGAGAGAAAAACTTGATTTTATATATAGATTAAAGACAGGTGCTTTAATAGAAGCATCTATGATGATAGGTGCAATTTTAGCTGATGCATCAGATGAAGAAGTTACTAAGATAGAAAATGTTGCATCTAAAATAGGATTAGCATTTCAAATTCAAGATGATGTACTTGATGTTGTAAGTTCATTTGAAGAATTAGGAAAGCCAATAGGTAGCGATGAAAAAAATAACAAACCAACATACGTTACTTTTGAAGGCATAGATAAATCAAAAGAAGATGTTCTTAAACTTACAAACGAAGCAATAGAACTCCTTCATGGATTTGACAAAGAAGATAAATTTTTAGAACAACTATTTATGTATTTGGTATACAGAAAAAATTAGTTTGTAGAGAGGCTTTGGTATGGTTTTAGATAAGATACAAAAAGTTAACGATATTAAGAGTCTAAGTCCAAGAGAATTAGAACAGTTAAAAACAGAAATTAGAAATTTTTTAATTGATACAATTTCAGTTACAGGTGGGCATTTAGCTTCTAATTTAGGCGTAGTAGAGTTAACTATGGCACTTCATTTAGCGTTTGATTTGCCAGAAGATAAAATAGTATGGGATGTAGGGCATCAGTCATACACTCATAAAATTTTAACTGGTAGAAGAGAGGGCTTTTCGAATCTACGTCAATATGGCGGTATGAGTGGATTCCCAAAAACAGAAGAAAGTGATTGTGATGCATTTAATACAGGACACAGTTCAACATCAATTTCGGCAGGCTTAGGTTTAGCAGCAGCTAGAGATATAAAAGGTGAGAAAAATTATGTCGTATCTGTAATTGGTGATGGTGCATTAACAGGTGGAATGGCATATGAAGCATTAAATAATGCATCTAATGTAAAAACAAATTTTATCATAGTTTTAAATGATAATAATATGTCAATTTCTGAAAATGTTGGTGGAATGAGTAAGTACTTAAATGGATTTAGAACAGCGTCTGCATATAGAGGCTTAAAAGATGGTGTTATGAATTCTTTAAACAAAATACCAATTTATGGAAAAAGAGTAGTTTCACATATTCGTAGAACAAAAAGCGGAATTAAGCAATTACTTATTCCAGGAATGTTTTTTGAAGAAATGGGTATAATATATCTTGGACCAGTTGATGGAAGCAATATAGAAGATATGAAAAGAGTCTTTCAGGAAGCCAAAAGAGTGAAAGGCCCAGTTATAGTTCATGTAATTACTAAAAAAGGTGCAGGATATCCTCCGGCTGAGAGACATCCATCTAAATTCCACGGTGCACCACCATTTGATATAGAAACTGGATTACCAATCAAAAAGCAAACTAAGGCCAATTATACAGATGTATTTTCTAATACAATATATAAATTAGCAGCACAGGACAAAAGAATCGTAGCAATAACAGCGGCTATGTCCGATGGTACAGGATTAAATAGATTTAGAGCAGAGTATCCTAACAGATTTTTTGATGTGGGAATTGCAGAAGGACATGCAGTTACTTTTGCAGCAGGACTAGCTAAAAATGGTATGAAACCTGTTTTTGCAGTATATTCATCTTTTTTACAAAGAGGATATGATCAATTAGTTCATGATGTATGTTTGCAGAATTTACCTGTAGTTTTTGCAGTAGATAGAGCTGGACTAGTAGGAAGCGATGGTGAAACACATCAAGGAATATTTGATGTTTCATTTTTAGCATCTATTCCAAATATGACTATAATAGCGCCAAAGAATAAATATGAGCTTGCGGATATGATTAAATATGCTTTTGAGTATAATTCACCAATTGCTATAAGATATCCTAGAGGTGAAGCATATGACGGCTTAGAAGAATATAGAGAGCCTATCAGAACAGCAAGAGCTGAAGTGATATATGAGGAAAAAGATATTGTACTTTTTGCATTAGGCAGCATGGTAAAAACAGCAGAAATAGTACATGACATGCTTAAAGAAAAAGGTATACATTCGACACTTATTAATGCTCGATTTGCTAAGCCATTCGATAAAGACTTAATTAAATGCTTGGCAAAAACTCATAGTCTAGTAGTAACATTTGAAGAAAATGTATTAAGTGGAGGCTTTGGAGAACATGTTTCAAGTTTTATTGAAAATTCAAAAATTAAAATTGAAACATTAAATATTGCGGTTCCTGATATGTACGTGGAGCATGGTAATGTTGAAATCCTTAAACAAAGTATTAAGCTAGATTCAGATTCCATTTATGAAAAAATTGTGGAAAAATGGAAAAACATACAAAAGTAATGTATAATTATATACAAGTGAAAACATACAAAAATAATGTATAATTATATATAAGTGAAAACATACAAAAATAATGTATAATTATATATAAGTGAAAACATACAAAAATATAGTATGATTATATACAAACTAAAATAGATAAAGAAATGTGAGATATATTTTATGAAAGAAAGATTAGACGTACTTGTTGTAAAAAATGGTTTAGCACCTTCAAGAGAGAAAGCTAAGACATTGATTATGGAAGGCAAGATTTTTGTAAATAATAATAGAGAAGATAAACCAGGAAATACATTCCCTTCAGATGCAAAGCTTGAAGTGCATGGCCAAACACTTAAATATGTGAGCCGTGGAGGTTTAAAATTAGAAAAAGCCATGGCTCAATTTGGTCTTAGATTAGACGGAAAAGTATGTATGGATATTGGAGCATCGACAGGTGGTTTTACAGATTGTATGCTTCAAAATGGAGCTACAAAAGTATATTCAGTAGATGTAGGATATGGTCAATTTGCATGGAAATTACGTCAAGACGAACGAGTAGTATGCATGGAAAAGACTAATATCCGTTATGTAACACCAGAGGACATAGACGATAGATTAGATTTTGCTTCATGCGATGTATCATTTATTTCTTTAACAAAGGTATTAGTTCCAGCAAGAGAATTATTAAATGATAATGGAGAAATGGTTTGCTTAATTAAACCACAGTTTGAAGCAGGACGAGAAAAAGTAGGCAAAAAAGGTGTTGTTAGAGATCCTAAAGTGCATGAAGAAGTAATTGAGAAAATTGTTACTTTTGCGCTAGAAAATGGATTCTCAGTTCTTAATTTAGAATTCTCTCCAATTAAAGGACCTGAAGGAAATATTGAATATTTAGTTTATTTACGCAAAGAGGAGAATACATCAAAGGAGGAGTCAGTTGATATTCATGAAGTCGTAGCTCTGGCTCATGGTCAATTAGATAAATAGGTTATGAAAAATTTTGTTGTTGTTGCAAATGAATATAAGGATAAAGATTTTCGTTTATCCAATCAGATTATAGATTATGTTGAACAAAAAGGTGGAAAAGCAAAATGTCTTGTAAGTGGTGTAGAGGCCACAAAGTCTAGACAATTTGCAGTAGAAGATATTCCAAAAGAAACAGAATGCATTTTTGTATTAGGCGGAGATGGTACATTGATTCGATCTGCTACAAAGGTGTGGGCATTAAATATTCCAGTGTTAGGAGTCAACTTAGGCACATTGGGATATTTATGTGAAGTTGAAGAAGCTACAGTATTTAAGGCTATAGATGCTCTTATGGATGATGAATTCTATATAGAAGAGAGAATGGCATTGACAGGCCACGATGGAGATAATGCTTTTTCTAAAATAGCATTAAATGATATAGTTATCCACCAAATGGGGGCATTATCCATTTTAAGCTTAGATGTTTACGTAAATGGTGAATTTTTAAGTAATTATAATGCTGATGGAATAATTATAGCTACTCCAACTGGTTCAACAGGCTATAATATGTCAGCAGGAGGTCCAATTGTTGATCCACAGGGCAAAATGATTGTTCTTACTCCAATAAATGCACATAACCTTAACTCAAAAAGCATAGTCTTAAGTCAAGATGCTATAATTGAAATTAAACTATGTAAAAGAAGGGCACAAAAGGATGAAGTTGCCCAAGTAAGCTTTGATGGAGATTTTGTAAAGGAACTTTCAGTCGGAGAAAGTTTTATCATCTCTAAAGCAAAAAATAATATAAAAATATGTAAGTTAAACCGTAAGAGTTTCCTTGAAATTCTTCGAAAAAAAATGGCTACATTTAATTAGGAGGCGTAAATGAAGACTAAGCGACAGACTAAGATTCTTGAACTTATCAAAAAAAATGAAATTGGTACACAGGATGAGTTATCTGCTTTTTTAATAGATGAAGGATATAAAGTAACTCAAGCTACAGTATCAAGGGATATTAGAGAGCTTAAGCTTACAAAGGTGTTAACATCATCAGGAAAACAAAAATATGTAGCAATAGCAGAGCATAGTGAAGAATTGTCAGAAAAATATATTCGAGTATTTAAAGATGGATTGATTTCTATGGATATTGCTCAAAACATATTAGTTGTAAAAACAGTAGTTGGAATGGCAAATGCAGTATGCGCAGCCATTGACGCTATGAAAATAGATGAAATTGTGGGTTCAATAGCGGGAGATGACACAATTATGTGCGTTGTTAGAACCACAGAAGATGCAGAAAAATTAGTATCTAAGTTTAGAAAAATAACAGACAATTAAAACTAAATCTTGTGATGTGAGATTTGGACTAGCGTGCATTGATTGGGAGAGAAAGGGAGATAAAATGTTACAGAATTTGCATGTTAAGAATTTGGCGCTCATAGAAGAAGCTGATGTAGAATTTGGAGAAGGACTTAATATTCTGTCAGGAGAGACAGGTGCAGGAAAATCCATTATTATAGGTTCTATTAACATGGCTTTAGGCGAAAAAGCACCAAAGGAAATGCTTAGAAAGAATGCAGATTATGCTCTTGTAGAATTGATTTTTTATGTAAAAAATAAGAATGTTCTTAAACAATTAAAAGACATGGGAATTGAGATAGAAAATGACAATTTAGTAGTTATAAGTAGAAAAATAAAAAATGGACGAGCTATTAGTCGAGTTAATGGTGAGACTACTTCAGCTACAAAAGTAAAACAAATTGCATCACTTCTTATAGATATCCATGGTCAACATGAACACCAATCATTATTAAACAAGAAAAAACATATAGAAATTTTAGATGAATTTGCTAAAAATGAGCTAGGCAATAAAAAAGAAAAACTAGCAGAAGTATTTAGTGAATATAAGAAAATTATCACAGAGCGAGAAAATTGTAACTTAAATTCTGAAGATAGAAAACGAGAGTTATCTTTTTTAGAATTTGAAGTTAATGAAATTGAAGAAGCAAATCTTGTCATAGGCGAAGACGAAGAATTAGAAAATAAATATAAATTATTTTTAAACGGAAAGAAGATAGCGGAACATCTTGGTAGTGTTAAAGAAATTACAAGTGGAGATGTAAGTGGCGCTTCTGAAATGTTAGATAGAGCTATGTATGAAATACAGATTGTGTCTGAATATGATGATAAAGTTGCAGATTTAGCAAATGAATTGATGGAAATTAATAATTTATTAAGCGACTTTAATCATGATCTTTCAGGATATATGGCAGATATGGATTTTGATGAGGGTGCTTTCTATGAAATAGACAAGAGGCTTAATTTGATAAATCGTTTGAAATCCAAATATGGAAAAACTATAGATGAGATTTTAGAATCATTAGAAGAAAAAAGCAATCGTATTGAAATGCTTAGGGATTATGATGAATATATAGCAAAGTTAGATGTTAAAATAAGAGAAAAAGAAAGCGAGTTAAAAGAAATCTGTCAAGAAGTATCAGACATTCGTAAAGATTCTGCTAAAAAATTAACTAAGGCTATAAAAAATGCTTTGTTAGATTTGAATTTTTTAGATGTTAAGTTTGAAATGAATTTTAAGCAAACAAAAGAATATACAAGTAACGGATTTGATGATGCAGAATTTATGATTTCGACTAACCCTGGAGAACCAGTTCGCCCACTAGGTAAAGTTGCATCCGGTGGTGAGTTGTCTCGTATAATGTTAGCCATAAAAACAGTAATGGCCCAAGGTGATGAAATTGAAACACTTATTTTTGATGAAATAGATAGTGGAATAAGTGGTAGGACAGCACAAATGGTATCAGAAAAAATGGATATATTAGGTGCAAGTCATCAAATTATTTGTATTACTCATTTACCTCAGATTGCTGCAATGGCAAACAATCATTATTTGATAGAAAAATCGGTTCAGACTAAGTCGGACCAATCAGAAACAACAGTTTCTAGAATTCATAATCTAGATTATGAGCAAAGTGTAGAAGAATTAGCTCGTATGTTAGGTGGTGTTGAAATTACCGATACCGTATTGCAAAATGCAAGAGAAATGAAGGAATTAGCAGCTGAAAAGAAGCTGTCAACTAGAAAAACCACAGCTAACTAAAATGAAGCAGTTAACTAAAAATTACAGCTAATTAGAAAACACTTTTCTCGAATAATTTAATTAAATAAATAAAGAAAAGTGTGAAAAAATAACGTTAATTAAGGATATTATTTGTCATTTAAACAAATAATATCTTTTTTTTTGAAAAAACGATTTTTTCATTGTTGAAATATAAAAACAGAACAATTATAATTAAATTAGGATATAAAATAAGGAATGGTTAAGGAGAAAAAAGGGGTTATGAACAAAATTTTATTTGCAACATCAGAAGCGGTGCCATACATTAAAACAGGGGGATTGGCAGATGTAGTTGGTTCACTGCCAAGATTTTTTGATAAGAAACACTATGATGTAAGGATTATTTTGCCTAAATATAGGTGCATGGATGAAAAATTTAATCAAGATTTAGAATTCATGTTTAATTTTTATATAGATTTGAATTGGAGAACACAATATGTAGGTGTTTTTAAAGCGGAGTATTCAGGAATAACATATTATTTTATTGATAACGAATATTATTTTAATGGAGATAAACCATATAATATGCTACATGAGGATGTTGAAAAATTTACATTCTTTTCGCAAGCAGTATTAGAGGTTTTGCCTCACATTGGTTTTTGTCCAGAGATAATTCATTGTAATGACTGGCAAACAGGCATGATACCAGTTTTTCTAAGAACTAAATTTTCAAATGACGAATTTTATAAAAATATCAAGACAATTTTTACCATACATAATTTAAAATTTCAAGGCCGATATGACATTGAAACTGTACAAGATATTACAGGTTTGCCAGATGATGTATTTACAGATACAAAAATGGAGTCATATGGAAAAGCTAACTTATTAAAGGGTGGTTCAGTATATTCTAATTATGTAACTACAGTAAGTCCAACATACGCAAAAGATATTTGTACTCCAGAAGGTGGAGTGGGACTTGATGGAGTAATGTTAGCAAAAGGAGACCATTTAGTCGGTATAGTAAACGGACTTGATTATAATGTGTATAATTCCAAAGAGGATAAATCGATAAATTATACATTTGATGTAGATTCCTTGGAAGAAAAAGTAAAAAATAAACTTTTACTACAGCGACAACTTGGCTTAGAAGAGCGAAAAGAAGCATTTATGGTAGCAGTAGTATCAAGGATGACAGATCAAAAAGGATTTGATATCATTGATTATGGTTTAGATGAACTTATAAATTCACTAGATATACAGTTTGTATTTTTAGGAACAGGTGAAAAACGCTATGAGGATATGTTGCGTTATTATCAAGGCAAATATCCAGGAAAGGTTTGCGCATATATAGGTTATTCAGAGAGTATAGCTCATAAATTTTTCGCAGCAGCAGATGCATTTTTGATGCCATCTCTTTTTGAGCCTTGCGGATTAAGCCAAATTATGGCAATGAGATATGGAACAGTACCAATTGTAAGAGAAACAGGTGGACTAGTTGATACAGTAGAGCCATTTAATGAATACGAAAATAAAGGTACAGGATTTACATTTGCCAATTATAGCCCATTTGAGTTAATGGATGCCGTAAGATATGCGGAAGAGGTGTACCATAACAGAAAAGAGCAGTGGAAAGATATAATGATAAGAGATATGGAAAAAGATTTCTCTTGGACATCATCTGCAAAAGAATATGAGAAATTGTACAATCGCTTATTAAATCTATACTAAAAATGTAAAATAAAAAAGCCACCACCAAAATGTACCGACCCCCAAAAGTTAGACCTAAAAAATCTAACGATGGGAGGTCGGTATTTTTATGACTAAATATAGTTATGACTTAAAAAAACAAGTTGTTGATGCCTATTTTTGTGGAGAAGGTGGGTACACTTTTCTTGCTGAGAAATATGGTATAAAAAATAGAAAACAAGTTCTTAATTGGGTTCATTACTATGAACAGTTTGGAGATGATGGATTAAAAAGATCTAGAATAAGAAAAAATTATTCTTTTGATTTTAAACTAGCAATGGTAGAATCATATTTATCAAGTGAGTTCTCATATCAGGAATTAGCTCT
>FOPE01000077.1 GCA_900113385.1 Lachnospiraceae bacterium C7 | reverse complement strand
AAAATTCCTTCAAAATCATTGATAGAATTGTAGAATCGTGAAAATACAAGGTCTCCATCATCCTCGTCTGCTCCATAGTATAAATCTGTCTTTTGGTAGATAAAGTTTCCTGAAGATAGATTTACTGGATCTTTACTAAATGTTGCAACTTTTTTACTTGCGCCTTTTATATTCTTTAACGAATCATCGATTACTCTTTTTGTTGCTTTTAATTCTTTAGTCCACTGTTTTTGTTTTGCTTCCATTGCCTTGTCAAAATCGCCTTTATCTGCCATCAATGAATGTGTTGAAATAAAACTTTTTAGTTCATCAATTACTTTTCCCAATGACATCTGAGCTGCACAAAGTTCTGCAAGTTTAGTTGCATAATCAGCATCTGTTTGCATTATTTCATCTAATGTGCCTTTAGCATGATAAAATTTTGTATCTATATCATCAACATCTTGTGATGACAATTTATTTATTTTTGCTACTGCACCACTTATATTTGCGTCCTCACTAACACCTTGTCCTTGTAGACTATTATTAACATCTGATGCTAGTTTTTTGGAATCATTTATATAGTCTATAAGTTTTTTCATTATCTGTCGATCTTCATCGATTATCTCTGTTATTTTATCTTTATCAAAAACTCTTTTCATTACTTCTTCTTTCCTTTGCCTTTATTCATTTTTTTGGACATTGATGCATCACTTTGTTTGAATGTCTGTAACACATTCGAAACTGCAGTTGCCAATTCATTTATCATTCCTGACATTGAAGAACATAATGCCTTATCAATTTCTAACTGTATCCTAGTACCACCAGCAAAGTTTCCATCTGCATCGTGTAAAATAGAAGAAGCACTTTGATTAATATTATTCCCACTCACTTCAATTTTGTCATTTGCAGATGATTTTATGCTATTGATATCTGATTCCACTTTTTTATAATCAATTTTTATATTTTCTGAAGCCATTTAAACATCTCCTATTTCATAACATCTAATTTATCTATATCTGCGACATATTTTGTTATTAACTCTACTTCGTTGCTGTACAATTTTTGGAGATTATCTCCCACAGTTTTAAACTGTGTTGTAAATTTTTTTATATTTGCAGAGACGTTATCAGCATACAATCCACCATTTTTTTCAACCATGTGGTTCACTGTATTTACAATTGAATCTATTTCAGATTTAATAGTTGTGTGTTCTGCATTTAGTTTTGCTTTTAAATCTGTATACTCTTCATCATTTACACATATTTTTTTTGATGCTGTTTTTTCGCCGCCTCCAACATCTGTACCTTTAGCCTGCACTATTCATCGCTCCTTTCATTTGATTTTCTACTGCGTTATACGCATTTTGTTTTTCATTTATTGCTTTTTTTATTATTACTTTTTCATTTCTTATTCCTGTTTGTAACTCTTTAGCTGAATTTGTGGCTGAATCCAAAATATTTTTTATTTCTTTTATTTTTTCAGCTAGCGAATTAGCTAAGTTTCCCTCAAATGTACCTGTTATTTTAACTTCTAGATTATCTCCAACTAGTTTTTTTTGTAGTCCATCATACTGCTTTGTTAATTCTTCAGCGCGTCTTTCATATCCATCAAACTTAGTCAATAGATTTTTTAATTTACTAATGTCTTTTGAATATGAATTCATTTGTTCTTGATATATTGGATCCATTTAATCTACTCCTTTTCTTTTAATGGTGTAATTTTAAAAATTACATGATTATATCTCATCAGCCAACATAATTTTTCTTATTCCTGTCGGTTGCATTTGATATCCAAAATGAATATCTTTATTATGTTCTCTAATTCTACCAACTTCAAAAATCATCTGTGCTGTGGCATCTCCTAAAATGATTCCATTTTTTAATGCTTGAAGATTATCTACTAGCTTGCCTGTTCTTATACCAAACCTTGTATCTGCTGTTACTATTGGAATAATTCCCCAATCGATTGCATCTGCAAGTATATCAAGTTCACTTATCTTCATCTCATCTTTATATAACTGTGTTATTTCTTGAATAACGTCAATTACTATATAACTTCTTTGTAACTTACTTGCATATTCACTTGGTGTAAGAAGTGGCTCATCTATCCTTGCATCCTCAAAGTCTTCTTTTCTTCTTTGGATATCTTCTGTTAACTCTTTTAAGATAATATTGTAATTATCCATACTTCCTGCCTGATATGATGCATTTTCACACTC
>FOPE01000001.1:97202-127762 GCA_900113385.1 Lachnospiraceae bacterium C7 | reverse complement strand
TTAAGGCTTACTACGTTGTCTGAATATTCAGCTGGTATTATAATATAAGCTCCAAGTGTGCCTTTTTTTAGGCCATCTTCAGCTTCTGATAATGATGTATATTGGAAATCTGGCGATGGAAACTCAATTGTCTTCTCAGCGTAATATACTGTTTTCTTTCCGACTTTTGTCCCTTCGTCAAGATTAACGACGGCTATTTTTGAAGCTTTTGCTGTCTTGTTATCATCCGTATCTTTACTAGCTTCAGTTGTTCTAGCAGTCGCACTAGATTGGCTGTTAGAATTAACTTGATATGCAGAAATACTTTCCTTAGATTTTCCCAAATCATACCCCAAGAATCCGGCTGCTACTGCAAATACCAACAATATAGTGGCATATAGAGCAATCGTCTTCTTACTCACTTAAGAATCCTCCTTTCAAATTTTATGGTTTCATGAATAATTTAATTGGAAATCTTATTTTAATTATATTTTTAAAATAATTTAGTTTTAAAAATTTGTTTTATTTTTTTAATTACCCTAGAAACCAGTTTTTATTCTATAGCTACCCCCCAGATTTATCAAGGGGTTTGAAAAATATTTTTGTATTTTTTGGTGTATAATTTACAGGATTGGTTGCATTGCACCGAATCAAATCCATAAGTGAGTTTATGCTTTATAGAATGAATTTTGGTCATAAACAAAACACTCCTAACAAAATAATTTTGCTAAGAGTGCTCTCATAATACTATTTCTCAGTTTTTCTTATTATTTCATTTAATTCTTCATCATCAAACATTTCTATCCATTCTTTTAATGTCTGATTCCCCTCCATCTTCTTTAAATCCAATCCATATTGCAACATCTGCCTCCCAGTCTCTTGTTCCGTCATTATAGTATCATCGCTTCCCAATGATCTTAATTCCAATTAATGTAAGCATCATTAAGCAAACACTTTTTAAATCCTGGATACATGATTTAAAGGCTTCCATTATCTGATATTGATTATCCAATTTATTTGTCAACTCAAAATGCTTCCACGTTGCTATTTCCTGCCAAACTAACTCTTTAAAAAAGTTAAAATCTGACCATTGTGTAGGTAGAAAATCCCTTAGAATTGTAATATTTTTAAAAGTTATCACGCTTAATATTACAATCAACATTGCAAAAATTTTGTTATTCCAACCGCAATTACTTAATTGAAGTTTTTTCCTTTTGTAGATAAAAATTATTAACAGGATTAGTTGTATTAATATAACTAATTTTATTAAACTATCCGCACAAAAATACAATCTTTCGTACGCGTAGCGATTTTTTCCCATGGAAAATCTATTCATATCTGCTTGGGTGCCTTCTTCTAAAGATGCAGCATATTTTTTATATGCTGTTCCATATTTCAAAACAGGTTCACTTGCTTCTTTAGAATTTTCATTAACCTCGGCAAAAATACCCTCATCTACATCCTTTGCCACATCTAAAACAGTATATTCTGATCCATTAATTTGAATCTTTAGACCTTTAACATTTAATGTTCCCGAAAGCTCGAATGCTGTCTTCTTACCTAAAATACAGCAATTAATATCATCAATAAATAACTCTGTATCAGATTTTACTATATTTTTGCTGTTACCACAAAAATATATAATTTTTTGATTACTAATAGAGTCTAGGCCTTCAACCTTAACTGATTTATAACCTGCGTCTCCCCAAAAAGTATATTTCCACGCTTTGCTTTTTTTCATTGTTTTCAAGTTTTTACTAACTTGTTTAGGTGTCAATGGCATGTCTTCATATGAATAGTCAATTCTGCATTTTGCATCAGCCATTTTACTTTTTTGAGAGACTGCAGACACTTCCATAAAAAGTATTACAACAATTATAAATGCTATCAAAACATGTATACTTTTGATATATTTCATTTTACTTTTTATCAACTTTATCTCCCTCACTTATGGCCTTAGTTGCAGTAGTAACTATTGGTGTTGTGTAATCTAAATTTCCTGTAACTGCTACTTTTTCTGAATTTTTATCTAACACCTTTACATCTACTTTTCTAATAATATTGGTTGAGCCTAAAATAGTATCCTTTTCTTCTAATGTGTATACGCAAAAATCTCCATTATCCTGTCTTAATGCTGACCTATCAATTACGTATTGATAACTTTTAGAACCTGCCTGAATTTTTGCTTTCACATTATCCGAAATTTTTACATCATCGCTTGAGGTTTCCAAAATGGCCACATAATTTGTAGCATCATCTCCCTCTGATGTTGTATCAGCAACCTGTCCACTATCACTATTTCCGCTTTCTTCTTCATTACTATCATTATTAACACCATAAGTCTTTGGTCCAATTGAAATCAAGTCTGCTTTAATTTTTTTGTCATCAGAATTATAAATTTTAATTTTTCCTTTTTCTTTTAGAAAATCATATTCTTCCTTGATTAAATTGACCTCTATTTGTTTTGCGTCATTTTTACCAGCTATATGTATAAAAGCTTCACTTGTAGTTAAATTACCATTTTTTATAGAAACTTCAGTAATAAATCCATCCTCAGGTGCCTTTATTATTCCTCCATCAGAAACTATTTCATTTATTTTATTAAGTGTATCCTGTTTTTCCTCTAAATCACTTTTTTGTGTACCTTCATCTTGTTGTGGAAGAGCAGCTTCATCAACTTCTTTCTTTGCCGTATCAGCTTCAGATTTTGCAGTACTTAAGGCATCGTCATACTCTTGTTGTTTTTGTTTAATATCATCTTGCATACTCTTCTTGGTTTCCGCTATTGCTTTGGCATCATCCTCTGAAGATGGTTTATAATTATTCAATTGATTTTGTGCATCTATTAAATTTTGTTTTGCTTGAGCTACTTTTTGATTATTAGAATTAACTGCATTATCATAATCTGCTTTAGCTTGAGACAACTTTAAATCATTAGTTGCTTTACTTACATCTATATTTTCTTTAACTGCATCATACTCATTTTGAGCTTTTTTTTGAAGTTCTGATAAAGATTTTTGCTCAAATTCAATTAAGGACTGTCCCTTACTTACTTCTTGTCCTACTTTGCAATTAACCTTAGACACTCTTAAATTTTCTACACTATATAATGCAATATCTGACTCCGGCTTTACCTTTCCCTGTTCTTCAAAATCATTATCTAAAGAGCCTTCATCTGCATTTGTTGTATCCACTAATGGAGTGCATAGCGAACTTATCTGCCTAGATGCATAAGTACATAGTGCAATCACCACTAAAACTGTCAAAAAAAGTTTCTTTTTCTTTTTAGTAATTTTTTCTGCTAACATATTTTTATCCTCTACCTCTATTAACTTTTTTATTATTTACTATTTATTTGCTTTTTATTACTATTTGTTTTCTTTTTTATTTACTTTTCTCCTAATGACGCTACACCATTTTCTAATTCATCTGAAAATTCTCTAAACAAAGCTATGCAAGGAATAATCATTATTACGGATGCTCCAAAAGCATATTTTGCATTCGACAAATCTATTTTTGGTAAGAATAACGACAATGTCCATAAGCTTTTCGATTTCAAAAAAATCATAGGTTGTTCAACTATATTCCAATACTCAAGAAAATTTAAAATCATTGATGAAATAATACCTGGCACTGCAAGTGGAATACCAATTTTAGTAAATACGATGAAATCATTTGCTCCATCTATTTGTGCTGCTTCAACTAAACTATTTGGAATATTTTTGAATGAACCAAGCATAAGAAAAACCGGAAACGATTGAAAAATATCAATTACAATAATCCCTATTAAAGTATTTAACAATCCAAATTTATCCAAAATTATGTATTGAGGTAGCATCACTGTCTGAAAAGGTAAAAACATTATAATTAAGTACAAAAACTCAACTATTTTTCTACCTTTGAAGTTATATTTGGCCAGTGCCCAAGCTGCTGGCATACCTACAATTACTTGACCTAGTGTGACACTTATTGCTATTTTCATAGAATTCCAAAAGGCCACAAAATATTCTGGACTATCAAAAAGTACCTTTATATATGCTTTAAACGAAATGTCAATTGGGAAAACAATCCAACTTGTATAAGAAGAAACTTTTTCTTCACCTAATGGTCCTAAGCAATGCAATAACGTTGTATCTGTCATACACGAACCTACAAAAAGCAAAATTATTGGCATCATACAAAACAACATTATAATTAACATTACAATATTAACCATTATATTTGATTTTTTATTATTCATAATTAACTTCTCCTAATTTCTTAACAAATAATGCAAGGAGAGTAATAACTATTAAATTAATAGTTGCTGCCGTAGCCATTTTACTTATCTCTAACTCCCTAAACCAGTTATTAAATAAATGCTGTAACATATATATTCCATCTGCTGGATAATCTCCTGCAATTAAATAAGCTTCTCTATATACTTTAAATGTATTAATCACACCTAAAATTATTTGAAGCACTATAGTTGGGATAATATTCGGCAATGTTACATACCAAAATTTAGCATAACGGCCTGCTCCATCAATATCTGCTGCTTCATATATCTCCTCAGGGACTGCTAAAAGTCCAACTATCCAAATAATGGTACAGTAACCTAAGTTTTTCCATATAAAACTTAAAATCAATACATAAAATGAAGAGTCTGTTGTTAACCATTTCACCCCTGCTATGCCAAAAATATGCAGTAAGCCGTTAACAATTCCTTTACTATCAAAAAGGAAACGCCATACAATTATCAAGGACACAACTGGTATAGTCATAGGTAATAATAATACATGTTTTAATTGTTTTTCTAACCATACATTATCTACGATTTTAACAGCAATCCATAATGAAATCACCAAAATAATTGGTACTCCAATAAAAATAAACCTTATAGTATTTGATGCTGCAAGCTGAAATGCCTCATTTTTAAAAACTTCAACATAATTATCTATTCCAACAAATTCAGATCCTTCGCTATTAACGAATGATCTTCTTACAACATCAAGCAATGGGTATATGTAAAAAATACATACACCCAAAAAACTTGGCATTAAAAAGAACCATGCTTTTGAAATTTTATTTTTTTTATTCTTCATCATCTACTCCATCTAGACTTAATATGTCATCACACCTATTAGCTAATTATGCCCCAATATTTACATATTGAGGCAAAAGCAGCAACTCCACAATCCTTTTCATCGTGCTGTCTTATTCCAAAAAACATAATTTAGCTTTCCTTCTGATAAAGTTTAACCTTCTGCATTACATTCTTAGTTGCTTCATCTATAGTTACTTTTCCTGCATTTAATTGATTAACTTGTTCATATACAATATCTTCCATGGAAGAATCAACAGTGACTGGTTTTTTTAGATTTTTCATAACTTCAGTATATTTTGCTTGTTGCTCAGTAGTTAATGGTGGCAATTGTTCCTCGCCATCATATACATATGTAGATGCCGAATAATATGTATCTAAAGCATCTAGATTTACAGGAAATCCTTCTAACGTATCACTTTCCTGATTTGTTTTATTAATAGCTTCGATTATAAAATCTTTTGCACCTTTCTTATTTTTGCTTTTCTTATTAACAGCCATACGGTACAATGGCATATATTTGTTTTCTTCAATCACGTTATAAGTAAATTTAGAATTTTCATCTAATTTTTGTAATTCTACAGCTCCACCACTAGCAACTATGGCTTCTATACTTGCTTGTACCTTTCCTTTATTTACCTTGTAGCAGCCTGTTTCTTGATAAACCGTACCTTTCATAGCTCGCATATCAAAAGTCAATTCACCATCCTCAGCGCCTGTTTTTTTCTTTATATTTATAAGTTTATTGGCAAGTTTAAAATAATCATGTATTTCACTTTCTTTTAAATTTCCATTTTCTATATTAGATGAAAGATAATATTTATATACCTGCTTCATAATTTCACAGTAAGTTTTTGTAATGTATGCTGGTTTTGATTTCTTACTCATCTTATCAAATTGATTATATATCTTGTTTATTGAATCAGCCTTAGAAAATTTTTCACTACCAGCCTGAACCGCGAAACTAAAATGAGTTGGAATCTCATATGCTTCTTTAGAATCTTCATCTACAATATTATTAAACACCTTATACTTAGACTCAATCTCACTTTTTAAATTTGTTAAGTCTTCTAATGTTCCATTTTTCTTCATTTTTTTGACTGGTAATCCATCAACTAAAATAACATCTGGTCCATTTCCAGATAACAATTCTGTATTTAATTTTTTTATTGCATCTGATGGCGTTGTATTTTCGTCATCTTCTGTAATTCCTATTTCTAATTCAACACTTGTACCCGGATTTTTTGAAGCATATTCTCTTACTACATTATTCAAGTACATATTCTGATATAATGAATACACTTTAATATTGTTTTTCTTCATTATTTTTTTATTAGAAATATAAACTAATTTATCTGTCTTCTCGTTTGAGGTTTGTACTAATAAACCATCTTCAAACGGCTTACTATCTTCTATCATAGTAGTTCTAGAATTAATAGTTGCACCTACAAGCTTTTTTTTACTTTCCATCTTACTCTGTGAAAAATTATAAACACTACTTTGAGTCAATAATTTAATTTTTCCATTAGCATCAGATGTTAAACCTATATTAACTCCACCATCCCCTATAACTTTGTTTAATTTTTTTACAAATTTATTATCCGTTTCCTCTTTATGTGTCTTTTCATTAAAAGCCCTTATACTACCTTCTTGTGCAATATAAAATTTTCCATTAGCTATTGTTACTGCGTCAATATTTCCCGAAAAATCGCCCTCCGCATTTAGTATTTTTTTACCATCTTCTGAAATGAGATTACCATCTTCCATAAAAAACACTTTATTATCTATATTTTTTAATTGATCTACGCTTTTATCAGTGACGAGTTGCTCTTTTCCCTCGATAATTTTATTTAAAATCTTACCACTTTCCTCATCAGAATCATCCTCTAAATCCTTTTCTGTCAAAATATAACTTTCACCATTTGGCTTTATTACAGCTTCATCAATTCTAGAGCTTACTTGTGCATTACCCTTATCTATTTTTTCCCAGTTACTTCCTAAATCTGATGTTTTGTATATTCCAACGTATTTCTTATCTGCATCAGTTCCCAAAATATAAATATTATCTTTATCTGTAGTAAATGCAGCCACACTTGAGATTTCATTAGGTAGTGCTACATAATTTTCGTATACCTTAGATATTTTTTCATCTTTTTTTGTTTTTCCGCATCCAGTAATTCCAACAGAGCATATTGCTAAAATTACACTTAATCCTATACTTAATAATTTGTTTTTCAACCTTCTGTCTCCTTTTTAGCATAAATTTGGCCAGGAACTAGTCCCTGGCCTACCAATTTTTTTACTTATTATTTTGAATAAAAAACTGTTGTTTTGTGTCCTTTACCATAAATCGTCTCCATTGTACTCTTGTTTGTAAAATTTGTCAACCTGATTATTAATATAATTGTTTTGTTAATTGTAACTATAATTTTCTTAATTTAGGACAAGATTGTGTAAAGAAGTTTGTGTAAATACTTCTACTGATTTCCATTGGGAATTCGTAAAATACAAATACGCTATCTATTCTTATGCTACACTATAAATCCTTTTAGCAATTATTCGATTTAAAACCAATAAAACACAACTTATTACTATCGCCACAATAACACAAGCTACAATATTATTACTAATATTCATTTGCATAAACAATAAATCTTTTCCAGATAAAAATGCATATCCCAAAAACAAACCTAGCAATGTACTTTTTGTTACCATCATTATGATAGAAGTAAATATAACCGTACACAAAATAAGAGGTATATAACTTAATAATTCACCCAATTCTTTTGTATTTCCCAATGATTGTTTTTGAACAAATTTAAAAATTATATCAATTACAAAATTAACAGCATATAAAAATAATACATAAATTAATGATACTGCTGTATTCGCTACTACAATTTTCTCTTTATTTTCATATAAGTTTTTTATATTTTTTATGTAATTGTTTTTTATTATTTTTCCTATTACAAGTATAGAAAAAATCAAAGCACAAATTTCTGTATTTCCTATACGAAAAAATATTAAATTTCTTTCAAATAACGAATTTGCCAAATTCTCTTTATCTGTTATATTTTCAATTTGGCCCCACATAAAAATTGCCAAAATTATCCATGTCGACCAGTTTTTTAAAGTATTATATAATTGTGCCTTAACTACTCTCATTTTTTTCTCCTATCTTATCATCTTAAAGAAATATTCCTCACAATTTAATCTGCTTTTATATGCTTCAGATACTTTGTATTTATCTTTTACTAATTGCTCTATAACATCGCATATTTCAATATCTTCTCCATATAATTTAATTACATTTTTTTCAACTGAATATTTCTTTACATTGAGTTTTTTCATTACTTTATCGATGCCATCTTCTTTATTTATCTTTATAATCGTGCAATTAACCAAGTCTTCTCTTAGCTCTTCTTTAGATTTTACACTGATTACCCTTCCTTCATTCATAAAAATAAATTTATCACATACCTTTTCTAATTCTTCTAAAATATGACTTGAAATAATTATACACATATTATATTTTTCCCTAAGCGAAATAAACAGATTTCTTATATCTTTTATTCCCTCAGGATCTAATCCATTTATTGGCTCATCTAAAATCAAGACTTCAGGCTTACCAATAATGGCCATTGCAATTCCTAAACGTTGTCTCATTCCTAATGAATAAGATTTCACCTTTCTTTTTGCCGCATTTTCCAAGCCAACTAACTTAAGAAGTTCTTTTATCTCGCCGTAATCAATTTCTTCCATCATTGCTTTAATCTTAAGATTGTCGTAACCTGTTCGATCTTTTAATAATCCTGGTTCTTCAATTAAAGCACCTATTGTATTTTCTTTTTCAACAAAACCTGATTGCACTTCTTTTAGCCCCATCATAGCTTTCATAAGCGTTGTTTTTCCTGTACCGTTTTTTCCTATGATTCCATAAATTTTACCTTTTTCGAAATCTAAATTTATATCTTTTACTATTGTCTTTATTCCGTATCCTACACATACGTTAGTCAATCTCATAATTTTTCTCCTTGTTTATTCTTGAGTCCATCATACTGTCAAAAAACTAGTTACCATAATGGTTGCAACTAACCCTAAAACAAATGTAAAACATGACGAACAATATAATATGCCATATATTTTTCTATGACATTATAAAAAAAAAGAAAAAAATGTCAAGTATTTAATTAAATTTTTTTAAAAATAAACACTTGACATTTATACCTATTAATGCTGCCACTAAAATAAAAAAATACTATAATAGCATCATCACTTTCCAATGATCTCAACTCCAATTAATGTAAACATCATTACTGGTTATTTCATTTATTAATTATTTTACTTCTGTTGCTACAACAGCCATATATGGCTTACTTGGCAAATCTACTTTTGCAAAGCCTTCGGCACTTTCATAGGCTACTGTTTTTTTCATTTCCCATGTATCGATTACTTCTACTTTAAATTTCTTTCCTTCTGGAAGTTTAACATTATCAAAAGCTTGACAACGCTGATAATAATATTTTAATAAACATGACTCGTCTTTTGCTCTTGCAATATATTCATGATCACATACACTCATAATGACATCATCATCGTGATTTTGCTGACCATGAGCTAAATTAAAGCTACGTCCTGCTGGATTTGAATCAAAATCTGCTTTTACTTCATCTGGGAGAGTGTCTAAAAACTCAAAAAATGATGCTTGATATGGTTCAAGTGGAGCTGGAAGTGCTTCTACAATATCTCTTAAAAATTTAATTCTAGCTGGAGATTTTCCTTTTAATTTTCCTCCTTTTGACCACCAAAGGACGTCATTTTCATCTAAAAACGTTTCACCATGAGTGCAATATGCACCACTTGCAATTGCTTGCCAGAATCTTGCAGTCATTTCTTCTCCTGATAGATTTCCCCAATTTGCTGCAATATTTCCTTCATAACAACATTCATCTACGCAAATAGGTTTATTGAATTTTTTCACATCTCGTCCTACATTGGCCAAACATTTAATTTGATAAGAACCATGTGTAATGTTTTCTCTTGAAGCATCCCACAATAAGAAGCAATTATGATTTGAAATCAAGTGTCCTTTTGGATTATGTTTTGCTACAAAATCTTCTATTTCATACCACTGCTCCATTGTTATTTCTGAAAGAAGCAAATCATATTCATTTGCTAGAGACCACCATACATTGTCTAAATCACCTAATCTCTTAAGGCAATATTCTAGATATTTCAAATTATCTTCTTGGCTCATTGTTGCAAATCCCCAGTTATCGTATGAATGGAATAAAATCAAATCACACTGAATCTCCATTTCATCAAGTCGTTTTATTACGTACTCAAGATTATCCCAATACTCTTTAACTGGCTTTTGGGGATCCCATGTTCCATCTTCTCTTTTTTCAAAAGGATAAAACTGTGGTTCATTATTGTTAAATTGATAATGCTTTGGAAATACACACATACGAACTTTATTGAAAGGTGCATCCTTTAGCGTATTTAATGTTTCTTCTACTAATTCTGGTGTCTGATGTGCTAATGCATAAATTGTTGTTCCAAATGGATAAAACATTGTTCCATCTTCATATTCAAAGTGTGTTCCTACCGCTTTTACCATACCGTGTTTACTCATTATCTATATACCTCCTACTGCTGCTTTCCATCCATCATATTTAAACTTTGCTTTCTTTTGGTCCATTTTAGGTTGATGGATTTTCCTTTTCATCTTGCCAAAAATCTCGTTTGTCCAAACCCCTGTATATATACCAGCCATGTATGCTACTCCGATGCCTGACAATTCTTCTTGATTTGGTACAAGTACATCACAACCTGCTATATCACTTTGAAACTGCATTAAATAATTATTTTTCGTTGGCCCTCCATCTACACGAAGTTCTGAAAGTTTTATTTTTGAATCCTCATTCATTGCTTTTACAATATCTGTAATCTGATATGCAATACATTCTAATGCAGCTCTAACAATTTCTGATTTTCTTGTAGTTCTATCCATTCCTACTATTGTAGCCTTTGCCTTTGATTTCCAATAAGGTGCCCCTAGGCCTGAAAACACTGGAATTAAATATAAACTATCATTTTTATTGGCTTGCTCTGCTAAACTTTCCGTATCGGCTGGACTTTCGATTAACTCTAAATCATCTTTTAACCATGTAATAACTGCCCCTGTATAATTTAGATTTCCTTCTAGTACATAATCTACTTTTCCATCTATTCCCCAAGCTAGAGAAGTTACCAAACCATTCTTACTATGCATAGCTCTGTCCCCTATATTCATCATAATTGATGAACCTGTTCCATAAGTTGCTTTTGCCATGCCTTTTTTTCTGCAATCTTGTCCATACAATGCAGCATGACTATCTCCCATGACTGCATGAATTGGTACTGGTTCTGAGAAAAGGCCTTCCAAATCAGTATATCCATAGCATGCGTTTGAATCCATGACTTTTGGCATATTATGTGGATTTAATCCAAAAGTTTCGCATAGCTTCTCGTCCCATTTTAAATTAAAAATGTCAAAAAGTTGTGTTCTACTTGCATTTGAATAATCTGTTGCATATGTCTGCCCTTTAGTCATTCTATAAACTAAATAACTATCCATTGTGCCGTAGCATATTTCATTATTTTTTATTTTTTCTTTTACCCCATCTGTGTTTTCTAGCAACCAAGCTATTTTTGCTGCTGGAAAATAAGGTGAAAGTTTTGTTCCTGTTTTTTCGTAAATATAGTCTGCATATTTACTAATTGACTCTCTTTTGCATATTTCCTCTGCTCGTGAGCATTGCCAAACTACTGCTTTATTTAAAGACAACCCCGTATTTTTATCCCAAATTAAACTTGTTTCTCTTTGGTTACTAATTCCAATTCCAGCAATTTGCTCTGGACTTACATTTGCTTTTGCAAGAACCCCTTTAACTACAGATATAACGTTTTCGTATATTTCCTCAGGGTTATGACTTATATAACCCTGAGTATCTATAATTTGTTCATGCAATTTATCTTGACGGCACATTAATGTGGCTTTTTTATCAAATAATAGCGCCTTTGTGCCTTGTGTGCTTTGATCTATACCTATAATATATCTTTTTTCCATACGTTTTCCACTATACCTTCTGCATTAAGCTTATAATAATTAAATACCTCTTTTGATTTTCCTGTTATTACGTGATCATCTGGTAATGCCATTTGTACAACCTGACATGGTTTATTTGCTGACACAACAGAGGCTACGTTTGCACCAAGTCCCCCGAATGGTGCATGCTCTTCTATTGAAATCACTACATCTACATCTTGGATTTCTCTTACAAGTGTGTTGCTGTCAAATGGTTTCAAACAATACATATCTAAAACAGTTACTGCTATTCCTTTTTCACTTAACTCTTTAGCAACTTTATTTGCTTCGCTTACCATTTCTCCACAAGCTACAATAACTACTTTTTTCTTATTGTCTTCTCCATATTTAAAAACAGTTGCCTTATCCATTTCAAATGGTATATTGTCTTCTGAATATATATCCTCCACTGGATTTCTTCCTACTCTAACATAAGCTGGTTTTTCATCCTTTAAAAGCGCCTCAATTAATTTTTTTGTTTGGAATCTATCTGATGGCAAATATACTCTCATATTTGGAATTGCACTCATTGCTGCAATATCTTGAGCACTATGGTGGCTCATTCCTAATTCACCGTAACTAATTCCACCACTAATACCTATCAATTTTACATTTGTGTTAGAATATGCCACATCTACTTTTGCTTGCTCATACGAACGTGTTGAAATGAAACAAGCTGGTGAGAAACAGTATGGTTTTTTACCTACATGGGCCATTCCTGCTGAAATACTAACTAAATTCTGTTCTGCAATACCCACTTCTACTGATTGTTCTGGATACTCATCGAAAAAAGGAGTCATTGAAGCAGAACCTCTTGAATCTGAGCATAATGCTACAATATTTTTATCTGTTTTTGCATGCTCCATTAATGTATCACATATTGCTTTTCTATTTGGAATCTTATTCATTAGAAATAGCCTCCTTTCTTTCATCTATAGCTTTCATAATCATTTTATATTCTTCTTCATTTGGTACATGGTGATGCCAACTTGCTTTATTTTCCATTACTTCTCCACCACCAAATCCTTTTATAGTATTTGCAATAATACATGTTGGCTTATCTGTTACTTTTTTGGCTTCTTCAAAAGCATTATTCATTTCCTCTATGCTATTTCCATTTGCTTCGATAACATTCCAGCCAAAGCTCTCTACTTGTTCATGTAAGTTTTCATGTGTCATTACCTCTTCTGTAGTTCCTGAGATTTGAAGTTTATTTCTATCTACGACTGCACATAAATTATTAAGTTTGTAGTGTCCTGCTGCCATAAATCCTTCCCATACAGATCCTTCTGCAAGTTCTCCATCTCCCATTACTACATAGGTACGATTTTTACGACCATCTTTTTTGCATCCTAAGGCAATTCCAACTGACACAGGAAGGCCATGTCCTAATGAACCTGAATTCATCTCAATTCCATCAAGTTCATTATTAGGATGTCCTATAAACTTAGAACCGAATTTAGAAAAAGTATTAATCACTTCTTCTCTAGGGAAAAATCCCTTCTTAGCCAATACCGCATAATAACTTTCTACTGAATGACCTTTACTTAAAATAAAGTAATCCCTATTTGGATCATCCTTTTTTTCTGGACTTATATTCATCTGTTCAAAATATAATGTAACTAAAGTTTCCATCACTGAAAAATCGCCACCGATATGTCCGCCACCTGACTTCATTATCATATCTACAACGTCTTTTCTTAAATCTAGTGATAATGTTTCTAATTCCTTTCTTCTACTTTTCTCCATTTATCTCACCCCATGTATCTTATCTATAACTTCTTGTTCTACATCATCATAAAGGTCTGGTTTTACACCAATATATTTACATGCTTCATATAATACAGGTACCACATCTTGATGAATACCTACACAATGATGAATGTATGGACCTTCTACGATTTTTGCTTCTAATCTTGGCCAATTTTCTACTTCTACCCAAAGATAAGTTCCTTTAGTATATGGTCCATCAATTCCTTTAGCATTTCCTAATAATAATGAATATTCTCCGTCGTCTCCATCAAATCTAGCTAATGTTAAATTACCATGTTTTGCTTCTGCTTCAACAGCTCCTGGATAATCAAAAGCAAGTGGTGTTCCGATTTTTGGTTTACAGCTAGCACATGAAATAGGCCATGGTCCGCAGTACTGTAATAGTTCACCATTATCATTATCAGGATGTCTTACTGTCCAATCTGCAAAAAATGTACGATTTTCATCCATTCCTGCTGCTTCAACCATAAGTGCTGTAACTGCTCCGTGAATATCTGTTTCACAAACAACTGGGAATCCTTCCTCATTTAAAAGAGAATTAGCTGCACATGGCATAATTCCGATTTCACCTTGAAGAGCATTCCAACACTGAATAGCTCCTGCATTACATCCATATTTATCTGCTAAACTTCTAATAGCAACTTTTAATGCTGCAATATTTTCAAGTTGTTTATCATTTACACAAACCTCAAAATTTTTCTTGCAATATTCTATAACCTCTGCTACCTTTTTGCCTTCTTCTTTTGCCTTTGCCATTTCCTCTGTAAGTTCTGGAAGTGGAATAGGTGCCAACTGAATATTAAATTTTTCTAACAACTCTCCTTCATTACACATTGTTGACCAGAAGTCAAAAGGACGTGGTCCAATTTGAAGAATTCTTGTTTTTCTAAATGTTTTTACAACGTTACAAATTCTAAGGAATCTATCTAATCCTTCTGCAAATTCTTTATCATCAATGTTGCAATTTGTAAGGTATGTAAAAGGGACTTTAAATCTTCTTAGAACTTTACCTGTTGCAAATAAACCACATTGACTATCTCTTAATCTAACGCCTTTTGAATTTGGTCTTTCATCTCTTGGTCCCCATAAAAGAACTGGTAAATTCATATTTTTTGCAAGACGTGCGACTTCATATTCTGTTCCAAAATTTCCGTGTGGTACAAATAAACCATCTATTTTTGCTTTATTTTAAAGGTAATATGCAATTCACAAAGGAGAGGAAATAATGAGTATAACAGCAAAAGAGTTAGCAGCTTCCCTTGGTCTAAGTGCAACAGCTGTCTCTATGGCACTAAACAACAAACCTGGCGTTAGTACTGCTACTCGCCAAAAAGTAATTCACGCAGCTGAAGAAGCTGGTTACGATTTTTCAAAAATAAAATCATCAGATGATATATCCGGAACAATTTATGTCATTTTTTATAAAACAAGTAATGCAATCCTATCATATACTCCAATTTTTGAGGAACTTTATGAAGGTGTCAAACTTATATGTCAAAAAAAGAAAATCAAAACAAGAGTTATTCAATTCTACGAAAAAACAGATGATTTAGATGAATGTTTTGCAGACATTCGTGGAAATGATTGTATTGGAATTGTATTAGTTGGTACAGAAATCAAAAAAGAGATTTGTGAAAAATTCCTTAATTTAAGAATTCCTCTTACTCTCCTTGATACGTATTTTGAATCTTTACACTGCAATAGTGTTCTTATAAATAACAGACAAGGCGCTTACCTTGCTACTGAATATCTTATAGGACTAACTAACAGCCAGCCTGGATACCTTAAATCAAGTTATCCTATTTACAATTTTGAATCGAGAGAAGAAGGTTATTTCCAAGCCATTAAAGAAAATGGAATGTCTAAATCTAGATCCATTATTCATTCTCTTTCTCCATCTATTGAGGATGCTATGGCTGATATGCTTGAACTATTAGATGACAACGTAAATATTGCTTCTTGCTATTTTGCTGATAATGATGTTATTGCAATTGGTGCTATGAAAGCCTTTAAACTAAGAGGTTATAAAATTCCTGAAGACATTGCAATTATTGGATTCGATAATATTTCAGAAAGTAGAATCGTAGAACCTAGTTTAACTACTATGGACGTACCTCGTCTATTTATTGGTGAAACAGCAGCTAGACAGTTAATTACACAAATTGAATCTAAAACTTTTCATCACTCAAAGATAGAAATCAGCACACATATTGTAAAACGCTTATCTCATTGTTTATAAATTTTTATATAAAAAATGCGCAAATCCCTAATTTGATTTGCGCATTTCTTATGTTATACCTATCTTTAGGCTGGTCTAAAATATGTTTCTGCTTGCCACTTTAGCATACTCTTTGATGCTTCATCTGCGAATTTATTACAAAAATCATTTAATTCACCAACCACACCTAAGATTTCTTTTAAAAGTCTAGTTTGTTCTGTGAAGTCATAGACCTTTCCTTCTTGCTTTTCATTAGTTAATTTAGTGCCATAGTCTGTTACTTTTTTCATGCATTTTTCCCATTGACCTTGATAATTCCAACCTCCATCAAGAGAATAGCCCTCCTTACTCATTTTCTTGATTTTTTTATCAAAATCATTACAACAACTTTGAAATTCAAAAAAGTTGGAAACAACCTTTTCGAAATCAGATTTTTTTCGGTATTTAACATTCCATTGTTTAAACCAAAAATTTGTTATTTTAGGAACTGCATTATAGACTTCATTGACACTTTTATAACGTTTCATTTGCCTTTTTGTCTCATTATCTTGGCCACATTCAGCCATAACAAATAACCCTATAATAGCAAATGCAAAAATTGCAATAATAATTATACCCCCATTAGAACTACTTTCATTTACTGACTTTACTATAAAACTACATAACCAAATTTTCATTCTTATAAGCACTCCTTTGCAATTATAGTATAAATTTCAGTTATGAATTATGTCACTGTTCTTTGAAATCAAAAAAAACAGTGACATAACATTTTGTAAGACATTCTTATGAAACTAGTATTACATATTAGGTGTCCCTTTTCTTACCCTTAAAACCCTTTATTTTTTAAATCTGCAACCAATTGTACATAAAATTCTCTAACATCGAATCCTTTTATGTTTTCTCTATTTAAATCTATCATATCTCCATGAGAAATTCCTCTAGAGCTATATTGATTTTCTAAAAATATGTAATTAGATCCCCATCTAAATGACTCCTCTCCTACGAGTCCGTCATTTGGTCCGTCAAAATATTTAACAAATTGATACGTCATATTAAGTGGGAAACGACCACTTACCATTTTGTTTAATTTACTTCCTACACTTTGATACCAAACACCTTTTGCGTCATGTATTTTAGAATTTAATCTAGCACATGCACTTGCAGTTAAATCGTTAACTGCTGCAAGAAAATCTGGATTTTCGTCTCCAAATTTTTTAAATGCACCATTATATCTAGCAGCTACAAACTGTTGCTGTTTTGGTCCTATTTTATTTAATAAATAGTCCGCAAACTCACAGCCTCTATGAGGTGTATTAATAGTTGTAAGGGATGCCACAAATTGGTCTGTTCCAAGTTCCGACAGAGCATAACGTGTGTCTAAACCACCTTTAGAATGTGCTATTACATTTACTTTTTTGCAACCTGTTTTAGCAACAATTTCTCTAATTCTAGCGTCTAACTCCTTTGCACTTCCTGCAACTGGAGCTGCTGATTGATGATTTCCTGTATAACATTTTGCTCCATTTTTTTCTAATTCTTCTGGAATTCTTCCCCAATAGTTAAATAACTTAAAATCTCTAAAGAATACACCATGAACTAATAAAATTGGATATTTAGTTTTACAAATTTGATTATACTGTCTACTTTGATTCAACAAAATTTTGTTGTTTTCAAATTCTACTTCATAAGAAACTATGCTTATCAATTTGGCTAAAACAAATAAATGTACAATAGGAATTAAACCGCATACAATTCCAATTATTCTCCATTTTGCCCCTAATTGAATTGAAGAAACGTAAATTCTAATTATACCACTCCAAAAAATGATATTTTCTACTAAAACTAGTAAGCCTATAATTTTTGCCCACTGCAATAAATTATCTTTTGTTCTTATAAACTCATCGCCACCTACTAAGCCAATTATAAGCATAATACTTGTTATAACTGTTGATGCTAAGAAGATTTTTAAAAATTCACATCCGTTTCTACTGATGGATAAATGTTTTCTTTCTAATTTTCCATATAAAAATGTTGGAATAAATTCTGCTAAAACTAATATTACTATTGATACAATTTGAAAGCCTCCTAATGTCTTAGGTGCTTTTGCTAAAATAAGTGGTAAAAAAATTAATACAACACTTATTGTTAAAACTAAATCTATTACAAAACTTCTAATCTTTTTCATTTTTTAACTTACCCCTTATTCTCTTTTGTATTTTTGTCTTCTTTTTCCTTTAGGTTCTTTATACCGCCTTCAAAACCTTGCAAAAGAGCTTTTCCCATTTCTTCCCCTATAAATTTCATATTTTTTTCTAATTTATCTGAGAAATATTCATTTAAAGCAGATTCTACTTTATTTTCTTTTTCACTGTTCATATTTGAATTGACCTCCTTTTCCTTCAATTGAACTTATTTAAAATTATATAAGTATCTTTAATAAATTTCAACAAAAAAGCCAAGATACTTTGAAGCTAACTAAACTTTATAAGTGTTTTATCAGCTTTTTCATTATCTTGGCTTTTCCTATTAATATTTTACGTGTTATTCTTTTTTGCTCTTTTTTTTAAAACTTTTGCTCTTTCAATGGCTGGAAGCTTGGCAACTTCTAATTCTTCTTGTCTTCTTCTTGCCTCCTCTTGTCTTTTTGACTCCGCTGTTGGTTTTCTTTTCCTAGTTTGTTCAATGCCTGATTGCATCGGATTCCATGGAACATCTATAACTAATTCCTCTATTGCTGCTTTTCTATGAGGTCTTACTTCTATGTCTTTATTAACACTTGTTCTTTCTAGAAGGCCAACATTTCCTTGATTAATCACATAATCTGAGTTTCCACTTATTTGTCCATACAATTCTGAAGCTGCTGCTTCACTAACAAGTGGATCCTCTGAGTTTAATCTATTTAGTGCTTCTTCTCTTTTCTTCTTTTGCATAGTGATTTCTTTATTAGCCCGAACTCTAGCCTCTAAAATATCGGCTTGGGTCATAGGACGTGGCTCCTTCTTTTCAATAGGTGGCTGTCTATCTTTAGCATTATCACCTATATTAATTCTTGAGTCCGCTTCATTTTTTTGCATTGCTCCACTTGGATCAAGAGAAATATCAAATGAAACCTGCTGTTGTCTATTTGCCCTATTTAAAACTGCATCTTTGAGTTGTTCTCTTTGCTCACTGGCAATTCTCATTCTCTCTATTCTTTCTCTTTTAAGTCTTTCTATTTCTGCTTTCATATCTGTTGATGTATCAATATTTTGTCCAACAGTGGAATTTTTGTCATGTTCAGGCATCTGCATTCTCATTTCTTGATTCTTGCGTTCATTTTCTTGCATGTCACTATTTCTATAAATAAATTCCATTTCTTTTACTGAATCATTATCTATGGCACTATTGCTACTTTTTATATTACTATTTATGCTATTGATACTATTAATATCATTTACATTGCCACTTATATCGTTACTTACACGGTTTCCTTCATTTATCATCTCTGATAATTCTACAGCTACATTTTTAGTTGGCGTATTCATTACCACATCCATTTGAGACTGATTCTTAAATGGGTCTATTTCTATGCCAGCATATTCTCGACTAGAATGAGCTCGAAGTAACGCAGCTGTTTTTTGAATTTCTTCAACTTTTCTAGCTTCTTCTTGTTCTTTAAGTCTTCTTTCAATTTCTCTTTGTTTTCTAATTTTTTCTTTTTTTGCCTCTTCTGCTAAAGCGATTTCACGTTCTCTTTTTTCCTTTTCAATACGTTTTTTCTCCTCTAGCATTTTGTCTCGCTTAACTTTTTCTCTTTCTTTTTGGCGTTTCGCCTTATCCTCTTTGATTTCTTGAGTTGCTCTATTTACAGCATCTTGAATTCCTTGACTTGCCGTTTTAGTACCGTGTTGTTCTTTATCTTGCTCATTAACAGAATCAATTTCTTGTGCTAAATCTTCAAATTCTTTATTTTCCAATTTAGTATATGCTGTTTTCTTATCTTGCTCCTCAAAATCTTCATCTATTTCTGGTGGTTTACGATTAATTATTCCATTTTTCAAAATATTTACTACTTTTTCTTTTGTCGTTCCTGGCTCTTCTACTTCTTCCTTGCTAGTTGCGCCATTTGAATTTTCTTCAGCATCTTCCTCTCCACTTAAATCTTTTTCTTTTACTGGACTAGCTGCTGCTGTATATCTATCTCTTCTAATTTTTAGAGTGTCTTTTCCTTCACTTTCTTCTTGTCTTCTCTTACTAGCTCTTCTTCTCTTCTCAGCTTTAATAGCATCTTCAATATTTTCATCTTTTATCATTACATTTATCTTTTCCATAATGTTTTCGATGAAATCTGAGTCTTGTCCCATCTCATCTACTTTAGAGTCTATCTCTCGTTTAATTGAATTTATTTCATTCTTATTAAATTCAATATTTTGTTTTAATTTATTTCTTCTATTCACTAGATTATGTTTTACTTCTATAAGTTCTTTCTTATCTACCAAAGCTTCTGTATAATTATTCCAAAATCTTACATCATTCAAGTCTAAATCAATCAATAAGTCTTCTAATTTATCTGTAAAATATACTAAGTCCTCATTCGTTTCGTGTAATTTCTTTTTTTCTTGTAAAACAGCATTGTACTGCTCCCACAAGTATGTAAATTCGTAAGAATTCTTTACATCAAATTTAGTTTTTGCATACTCCACTGCATTTGTTGCATTTACATATTTTAGTTTTGCACGATTTTCTAACATTACTGCTTGTTTCCTATTTACATCTGCTCTCTTTATATTAGTTGTAGTGTCCTGATATCTGATTAAGATGTAACTTACCGAAATTACTGCTAATGCCGTTGCTACAATCATATACAATTGAATATCCATCTGCATAGTATATGAAGCAGCAAACAAAACTCCAATAATAATGGCAAACATTCCTATTAAAAAAAATGTTACATGTCTTAAAGTTTTTTGTTCTCTTAAACTATCTTCTTTTAAGTCTACCCACTGAATTTTTTCTCCTTCTAGATAGTTCATGTCTTTTCGTGCTGCATTTTGATATTCTTCATTACTTTTTAATCTTTTTATTGCTTTGGGAATTTCTTCTTCATTTTGTTTGAATAGCGCATATCTATCTGCAGAAATATTGTGCTTGTTTTTCATTACGTCATCACGAGCTTTTATTAATCTTGCAATTTCCCTAGCAGTTTCAATTACAGGATTTTTTTCTTCTTTATTGATTTTTTCTATCACTTCTACATCCTGTAAATATGCTGAAACTACCCGGAATTCGTCTTTTGAATCCATGACATTTTTTGCAAGTTCAATCATCTGCTCACACTGATCGACTATATAATGTTTATCACTATCTGCAGAATTTTCTTCCTCAGGTAAATTGATTTCATCTAAATCAACGTCATTTTTAGAATTGTTTTTTTTCGCCCCAATTTTTTTAAACAACATCTCTTTTCAGCCCCTTTTTGTTATTCTTTTGTTACTCTTACACTATTACTTATTCACTACATAACTTTCTATATTCCTCTTTTAACTCAATAATTATTTCATTTGTATCTTTTTCATACTGTCTGTAATCATTTTTTCTTAGAATTTCTAGACTATGGGTTTTCTCCATATAATTTACTGTGTCATTGTTAAAGCTGTAATTTTCATAAGCTCTCTTCATCTTATTTACTTTTACAATATCCACATCATATTCTTCGGCTAATTCATTAAATTTCTTTTCATTTTTTTCACATAAAGTTGTCAATAAAGCCATTTCGAGAGATAATTCGTTGGCATTTAGGGCATATGCCTTCAAAAAATTTTCTCTTGCATCGTCAAATTGGTATAATCTTGCATAAGCTGTTCCTATGTTATGCCAAATATTTCCAATTTTTGTACTATTTACATTTTCTAACTCTGACGCTAAAAGTTGCTTATATTCCTTGATACTACTTATAAATTTACCGTTTTTTAGAAGCTGGTCTGCTTTTAATTTATCAACTTCAAACTTAGGTTTTGTTTCCATTTCTCTCATAAGTTGCAAGACATTATCTCTTTCCTTTGGGGTTAAATACCCTACTTCTTGCAATAGTACCATAACAAAAACTGATTTACGTTCGTCTTTTTGCAAACACATTCTAAGTTTGTTTGCTAATTCTTTATTGCATGTTTCCTCTTCTATCCAATCGCATAATTCTTCTGAAATCAAATTGTCATCTATTAAGAAAGTATTTTTTTTCAATAAATAACTTAATTCCTCTAAAGAATATATTTTTTCTATTACACCATGCCATTTAAATGGTTTTGTTGCTACTTTATCAGCACATAATAATAATTCACCCATGTTTTTTCCCCTTATTTCTTAATTAACATATTACATTGTCATTGTATAATTCCATTCCTTATCTGTAGCCTTAAAGATTTCACCAAATCCTAAATCTTTAACAGTTATGGCTACTCTCTTATCTGAAATTGGAATTACAGTTACACGAACTCGTGTAGTTTTATCTTCTCTTTTTGGTAATCCTGTAAGTTCTATTGTCTCTATTTTTGCATCACGACTAGCAGGAAATTGTTTCCAAAAATCTATTGAATTTCCTTTTGATAAAATAAGTTCACACTGTCCTTTTGCCTTATACATATTGTCCCCAGCGGAAATTAAGCTATAAAAATCCATCTGTCTATTTCTAGTAACTTTTAGGCTTATGTTAAATTTAAAATCGTTTTCTCCTATGTATACGTATGGCCAATTTACCAGTCCATCCTTTACTATCGTACTTAAACAAGCTCCCTTTGAAAAAAGATTTTTTCCTACAAAAGCTCTATGCCCTTTACACAAAAAATCAAGAGATTCTAACATCCAGCTTTCGTCAAATCCGTCTCCCACTAAGTAAATTGTTGACACTCTTCTACTTTCGAAACTTTGTTGCAAAATTTCTAAGAATTCTTTATCTTCTCCACTCCTAAAGCTAGAGATTTTTTCTTCCTCTATACTTATAATCTGTGGTTTTGTTCCTGTATCTCTTTTTAGTCTATATTTTTTTAATCCTTCTCCATTACATTCAAACAAAAACACTTCGTTTATATAAATATTTGGTTCTTGGCTTAAAACATAGCAGTAAAAACTCTCTTTATGATCAATCAGATTAAAATCTTCTTTTTTTATGGAAAGTTTATTGGCAATACTATAAAACATATTAGCTTTTTCCCTATTTATGCTATCTATTGCTACTGTAACTTTTATCTGTTTTACAGGTGTTCTTAGCTTAGTTGGAAGCGCTATTACTTTTTTCAAAAAAACGCCTAATAAGTTCACTGCTTCATATGTTTCATCTAACATTTCTATCTTTTCATTTTGCAATGCTCTATTATACAAATCATCTATGTATAATTCACCACATTCTAAAGCTTCTTTTCCATAAAGCCATATATCATCTTTTTTTGCTACTGCAATTGGAATTTGGAAATTATCGCTTCCTATAATTTGGCTTACAGTTTCAGGATCTTTCATTCCTTCTTTAAAATATGTTACCATTGCAAATTTTTCGTTTAAATCTACCCCTATATAGCATGGAATTCTGTCATACATTATTTTCCCTCCATCTAATGTCACAATTTATAAGATTATAAACATTTCGCTTGTTAAATCATCTAATTTTTTGTATTCATCTAAGGATTCTATCAAATCATCATCCTTTAATCGATTTGAAATAATCATCTGATTTAACATGTTATATCTATTTATTTCATCTTTGTCTCTCAAGAAATTATTTACTACCTGATTTCTTTTTACTACTTTAAATCCTCTGTTTTTTTCTTGTAAAAACTCGTACTTGAGTAACTCTCCAAAGAATAAAGTAAAGACCTTTACATATATTCCACTATACATTTCCTTTACTTCTTCTGTGTAATATGTCACTTCTTCGTTCTCTGCTAACTTCTTTTCTTTTTCATTTTTATCATAGCAATATTTTATTATAACTTTTTTATTTGGTTTCCCTTTATACTCTACAAACACTTTGTCAGCGAGATTAAATTTTTCTACTAAACTATGTGGCAGTTTTTTATAAAATCCAAAAAGAATTTTTCTAGATACAAAATCTTCTAAAATGCCTTCTGCTATCTCATATTCATTAGAATCTAGTTCTTTTTGAGTTGAAAGAATTTTTAACAATGCTAAATTGCATGTATCATTTAATGGTTTACACTTTATATAACGTGTTTTCAATAAATTCACTGCATATTTTGGCATAGTTTCGTTTCCTTCAAAATACTCATGTGATAGTTTTGTCAAAAAAGCTAAAACTATCATTTCTTTACCGCCATTCCTACAATAGCTTTCAAAAATGTTGTTTTTCTTTGGTACTTCTACGTTACAATACATCATTTGTTGCAAAATCCTCTCCTCTAGTACATGAATCTCATCTGACATGTCTAGTGAAGTATTCCAAATTCTTAGCATAAGCAATGTTGAACCCATGAAATTTTCACATAAAAAGTTTATTATATCTTCATTATAATAACCGCTAATAAAAATTCTTGTTGCTAAACTTTTTACTAAGTTTTTGTACTCCCCACAATCCTCTTTTATCAGATAATTTGTTACCCCTATTTCATTACCTGTTTCTATTATGTCATCACCATATTCCTGCAATGCTTTTGCTGCTTTTTGAAATTGCTTATATTTAACAAACATATCTACCACTTTTTTCCTTTTTTCTGGATCAAGTAATCGTAAATCTATTTCTTTGATTGCTTGTATTGCTTTTGTAGTTTCTTCTTGCTTGTCAAAATATTCTGCAGCAGTAAATAAAGTTCTAGCTTTATACCCCTCTTCTAGCAGCTCTTGATTTTGCATTTTCAAAATATACTGTGGCTGGTTATTTTCCATTTTATATATTAAATAGTTTTTTTCGTTCTTTATATAATCTGAAAAATAGTCTACGCATTTTTCTACATCAAATAGTGGCACAATTGTATAACTTATTTTGTTACTATATCTTTTTCCATATCTATCTTGAAAAATAATTTCATACTGATCTGTTACTTTTTCAAAATATCCTTGGTTTTTTATAAAGCTTATTTCTCTTTCCTTTTTTAGAGGCATCTCGTAAATATAAGCTCTTACAATTTCTGGATTATCAATCTTTATCTTGTTAGTAAAAATAATTTTTCCTAGCTGTTCTTTTGTTGTGTAACTAGCGAAATCGTCTTCTAGAGATATGAAATCATTGTAAATTACAGCTAGATTTTCATTTATCTTATTTTTTTCTAATTGCTCTCTTGCAAATTTTCTTATAATTTCCTTGTATGCCTCATATGTTTCTACATCTTTATATTTTTCTTTTATGATTTTGCTATATAAAATAGCTAATTTATCGTTTTCAACAGTCTCTCCGTATTTGAAGTATAGTTTTACTTCCTGTGGAATTGTCTTAAGATTGTTTTCATCTGCTGACTGTAAAAATGCTTCATAGAGTCCTGTAATCTTTACTTTTTCACTAATGGCTTCCTCATACCACTGATGATACTTTTCCTCAAACTTTTGGGACTTAATCAAATAACCACAAATTGCTGCTAAATGTTCTTTCTTTTGTGAGAAACTGTACGCTCCGCACATTATAAGATAAAACTTGTGGCTATATTTCTTTACTGATGCGCTAATTTCAAAAATTTGATTAGCAATTTCTAGTGTTAGTCCTTGATGTCTATATGCCCACATCAATAATCTTTCTTCTTCTTTTCTGATTTTTCCTATTAAAATCGGATCTAGACGGATAAGTCCATACATTGCATTCATTAGGGCCACTGAATTGTTTCCTTTTTCTAATAAAGTGAGTAATTCATTGTATGTATTTCTTCTATCGTTTCCTTCTACTGCTTCCTTTAAAATACGAATCAATTTAATATTATCATTAATATTATCACTGATATCACTATTTTCTTTTTTTTCATCAGTAGCATCACTAACTAAAGATTCCACTTTTTCTCCAGCGGAGTCTTTAGAAAAGTTATCTCCTAACATCAGTTTTAAAAGCTGATAGAATTCCTTATATTCAAGGTCCTCTAATTTTTCTTTTTGAACTTCTCCTACAAAGATATTGTCCATTTCAAATTTCGCGTCAAATCTTCGTTCTCCTAAAATGTATGTATAAATCTTTAATAAATTATATATCTCTTCATTTGGTTCTAAAGCACTTAAATGATTTAGATTCATAATACTTTTTTCTACAAATTTTTCTTTAGTAATAGCATTTGTAGCTAACTCGATAAATGCCTGTCCTACTTTTAATTTGCTTTCTTTAATCTGGCGTTGTATGGATTTAACAATTTCTTCTAGGCCTACGTCTTTGTTTACTGTAATCTTAATCTCAATTGTCTGGTATACATTTTTTATAGTCATTTTTGCGAAATTATTTCCATCATGAATTTTTTCATTATTAATCATGAAAAATATTCTACAAGCATTTCCTATAAAGTCTTTTTCTGTATAAGTTTCCTTTTCTATAGTTATAAATTTACAATCTGTACTTACAGTAAATTCTAAGCTTCCCCATGTAGATTTACGTATTTCAATATATTCCTTGCTACTTTTATCTGCTAATGAAAATTCCAACTGTTTTTTTTCGACAGATAAAATGTTGTTTTTCTTTTTGTGAGTTGCAATAAGAAATTCCTCTAAGTTGTGATTGCTATGTTCACTTTTATTGATGCCTCTATATAGCATTCTACATATTGGTCTATTTTCTAATATAGTTTCAACAAAAAACTGGGAATAAAAGATTTTATATGCTTCGTGCCAATTAATTCGTGCTAACTCAGCAAAATCATTTAAATCTCTAATTTTGCCATTGACAGTCTCTACATATTTTTCTATAACTTGCACTTGGAAATGCAGACTAGTTTCCTTTTGATCGCAAAGTATATATAATTCTCCTTCTCTACTATCCCCTTCTTTTAATCCTTTTGCATCATATTGGTATTTTATTTTTCTATTATTTCCTTTAAACTCTTCCTGTAAGCAACGCATTCTAGAACTTGATGAATAAATATAACCTTGAATTTCTTCTTTTTCGTTACTTATATCACATATTTCAAATTCTCCTGTATATACTTCATCTTTATAGACTTGTATCTCTATAGTTTCCGGAGAAAATTTAATTTCTCTGTTCATAAAGGGCACATTACCCATTGCAATTTGTCCTATACGTTTTTTCATATTGTCACCCACTTTTCATTATTAGCCAAACTTTTCCTAACTCCCTAAATATTCTGACTATACATAAAATTATAAACTATTTATCTAACACAGGCAAGTTCCATTATAATCTTACAATTTATATTTTTGTACAATTTTTTCTTGTTACTAGCAAAAAAATGCTCCGGTTACAACATAATCGGAGCATTCGTGTTTTACTTTTGTATTTAGTTGTTTTACTTCTTATTCTTGATTTTCTTCTGAATCTTCTTCATTGCTTGATTCATTATTTTCATTTGTTTCGTTATTTGATTCCCTATTTTTTTCAGTATTTGTTGCATCATCTACTGGGGTTTCTCGCTCTTCTGTTTCTGCATTTTCTCGTGTACGAGGGATTTCTCGCTCTTCTGTTTCTGCATTTTCTCGTGTACGAGGGGTTTCTTCCTCTTCTTCTGTATAATCACGATCTATAAATCTTTGTCTAAATCTTCTTACACCTGGCAAAGAATTTATAACTGTTTTAGCAACATCCTTCAATGAGAATTCAGTAGTCATATATGTCACAAATTTCGTTAAGTATCTAAGAATTGGTTCTGCTGCAACTGCAAAAATAATAGTAAGCATAATACTTTTTCGTGTTACGTGTGTTATGCTAAATATTTTTCCAAAGCCCACTATACATATGAGCCATCCTAAAATCACTCCAAAAAGCATAAGTGCTCTTTGTTTTGTCAATGGTTTTGCAATTTGGAATAATATCATAAACCCAATTATTGCTACTAATATTGCGCAGGATGTAGATGTACTTACAGCATCTATCTTAAATTCTCTACAAAATACAACTAAACTGCTTACCATTAGAAAATCCGTTAAACTTGCTGGTAATGCCTTTATCAAAATATTTTTTAGGAAATGGCCTTTAAGTTTTTTACTATTATTTTCTAATGCAAGTACAAAGGATGGAATTCCTATTGTAAATAAACTGATTATCGAAACTTGAGCTGGTGAAAGTGGATAATCTAACATACATATTACTGAGAAAACTGCTAATAAAAATGAAAAAATATTTTTTACTATATATAATGTAGCTGTTTTTTCAAGATTATTTACAACTCGCCTACCTTCTTTTACTATTAAAGGAAGTCTAGCAAAATCTGATTCTAATAAAACTAACTGCGAAACCTGAGACGCTGCATTTGTTCCCTTTGCCGCCATTGCTATACTACAATCTGCTTCTTTCAATGCCAAAACATCATTTACTCCATCGCCAATCATTGCTACTGAGTATTTTTTACTTTTTAACGCCCTTACTATTTCTTGCTTTTGATTTGGAGTAACTCTTCCAAAAATTGTATAGTTTTCAACAGCCTCCTTATAGTCTTGAGAACTTTCTAATTCTCTAGCATCAATACACTTGTCTGCATTTGGAACGCCTACTCGTTTTGCTACATTTGAAACTGTAATAGGATTATCTCCTGACAATACTTTTATTCCAATATCATTTTCCTTGAAAAATGCTAATGTTTCTTTGGCATTTTTTCTAATGGGATTTGCCAGAAAGATTATTCCTAAAGGTTCTACTCTATTTTCCAATTCTTGGTCAAATATAATCTCACCTTCATATTTTCCAAAAATCAGTATTCTGTATCCCTTTTTTGCGTAATTTTCTATATCTCTCTTATACTCATTATAATCTTCTCTTAAAATATTTTCTGCTGATCCTAAAACATATTTAGTTTCTCCAAATGTTATTGCTGAATATTTTGTGTTATGTGAAAATGCAATTCTCTCAAGTGGAATCATTTTAGGCTTAACATTAAAAAATTGTTTTAATGCTGTCATTGTTCCATTAACATCCGTTGTATTTTGAATGAATTCACATAAAATATCAAACAATTTCGATCTATCAGTAAGTGTATTTCCAAGAGTATTATATCCTACAACTTTCATTCCCTCTGCCGTAATTGTTCCAGTTTTATCCATGCAAAGGACATCAGCCCTTGCAAGGCCTTCTATGCTTTTCATGTCATGAATTACAACTTTTCGCTTAGCTAAACGTGCGCTACTAATTGCCATTGTAATACTTGCAAGCAAATATAATCCTTCTGGAATCATTCCAATAATTGCGGCAATCATGCTTTTTACGCTTACTTCAAAACTACTTCTATTATATATAAATGACTGAATAAACAATGCCACTGCCACTGGCAAAATTATAATTCCAACTACTTTTATAATTTTATCTAAAGATTTGATGAGTTCTGAACTTTCCTCATCTTTGTACTCTGCTGCTTCTAAAGTTATCTGAGATATTTTTGAATCTTTTCCTACTTGATCTAGTCTTGCAATGGCTTTACCTGAAACGACATAGCTTCCAGAGAAGATTTTCATACCTGGTTTTTTCACTACTTCGTTTGACTCGCCAGTAATAGCTGATTCGTTAACTCTAATGGCACCCTCGCCAATTACTGCATCTGCGGGAATTTGATCTCCAGATTTAAAAATCACTATATCATCTAGCACTAATTTTTCTGAAGTAAGTTCTTCCTTTTTTCCGCCTCTCAAAACAAAATACTTTCCATCATTAACCAATTTTAGCGAATCTAACGTTTTTTTTGCATGAAATTCTTGCCAAATTCCTATTCCCGTATTAATTACAATTATGGGCAAAAATATTAAATCTGCCCATCCTCTAACTATAACTAATAAAATAGCTAATATGAAAAATATTAAATTAAAATATGTATATACATTGGATTTTATAATTTCATTAGACGTTTTTGTAGACGGTTCTACCTGTTTATTAGTAGCTCCTGCATTTTTTCTAGCCAACACTTGTTCGTCTGACAAACCATTACGCAAATCTGCGTATACCCTATTAAAAGTTTTGTCAGACTGATCAAATGGTCTATCTTCATTATTAGATTCTGCCATTTAAAAAGTCCTCCTTATGCCCATATACTGTTAATTATACCTTAGTTTGAAAAGATAGGCTATGTTTTTTCTTGACTTTTTTTTTCTCTCTTCGTATACTTAGTTTTGCATATGATAATGTACTTTAATTTATAGGCAAAACATTAAATTTTATAAACGAAAGGAATTTTCTAAATTGCAATAACAAGTTGGACACCTACTAAGAAACATCCACTTGATAGATTTTATCTAGTTCATCCTCAAATAGTTCGTCAGGTGTTTTATAGCCT
>FOPE01000001.1:25028-97192 GCA_900113385.1 Lachnospiraceae bacterium C7 | reverse complement strand
GAAGCGTTTGCTGTCTTGTTATCATCCGTATCTTTACTAGCTTCAGCTGTTCTAGCAGTCGCATTAGATTGGCTGTTAGAATTAACTTGATATGCAGAAATACTTTCCTTAGATTTTCCCAAATCATACCCCAAGAATCCGGCTGCTACTGCAAATACCAACAATATAGTGGCATATAGAGCAATCGTCTTCTTACTCACTTAAGAATCCTCCTTTCAAATTTTATGGTTTCATGAATAATTTAATTGGAAATCTTATTTTAATTATATTTTTAAAATAATTTAGTTTTAAAAATTTGTTTTATTTTTTTAATTACTCTGGAAACCAAATTTTATTCTATAACCGCCCCCCCCCAGTTTTGTCAAGTGGTTTGGAAAATGTTTTTGTATTTTTTGGTGTACAATTTATTAGAACTTGGTGAATTGTTACAAAGTCGAGTAGGAGGGAGTGATTAGCTCCCGTCCTCTCACAGCACCGTACGTACCGTTCGGTATACAGCGCTTTCAGAATTTCTTATCGTTTTATCATGAACAGCTTTAATCAATTGATTCACATAATCTTTGTAATGCATCAAGTATTTTTTTGTCAACTAAGCATTCTTTTATACAAAAAAATAAAAGCAAACCTTAGGTCTACATTCCATGACCTTTAGATTTGCTTTTATACTTAATTACTTAATTTTTATTGTCACTTTGCTTATTTGCCTTGTTTTTTGATTTTTTTATAGCTTTTTCACTTGCTTTTTCTGTTGTTTTTTCTGTTGTTTGAGTATTATTTAATGATTCCTTATCGTCTCTTATTGTTCCACTTTCTCTAGATTCTTTAATTTCACTGGCTTTTTGTAAAATTTGTGCATCTGTAAGTTCTTTTCCTCCACTTCCGGGAAAAATTATCATAAGAACTATTGTGCTTCCAACTATTCCAGTTCCTAATCCTCTAAAAAAATATTTAAGTCTCATACTAAATCCCCTTTTCAGCTTTAGCTTTATAATTTAAATTGCACTCTTTACTCCACTATCCCCTGTATATAAACCAATTACAAATTTAACTTCGCCTAACCCAAGACCAAGCTCTTTTGCAATTTCTACATCTGTTTTACCAGCTTTATGCAATTTTAAAACATCTATATTGTGATTTGAACTTGAATTATTTGCAGAATTTTCTCTATTGTTGCTAGAACTATTATTTTTCAAATTGCCACCGCTTTGAGTTTCTGAAATCTTTGCACCCAAATTACTAGAAGATGCTGCCATTTCAGCACTTGGCACTGCATTTTCTAGGTTTCCGCTACCATCCATAAATTCATCCATCGAAAAGTCATCTTCATAATTTGCATAACTCTTACTTTGCATTGCAGCTTCTGATAAAAGCATATCTCTATCAATTTCTTCAGCTGCTGTAACTCTATCCTTCATATCATCTGCTGCCTCAGCAAGACGATTTAATACTTTATCTTGAGTAGCCTTCATCTGCGTAGAAAATTCAGACAACTCTCCTGCAAGACTTGTCAATTCCTCATGCTTATCATTAAGCATGCTATATAAAAACATAATTTCATTATGTGTCTTATTCATTGAATCTAAAACCGTATCTGAAAAATCGCTAATTGCCATAACTTTTTCATTAGTTTCTTTCTCCATGGCTCTTTCGGCAATTTCAAGGTTGTAGTCTAATTGCTCTGTAATTTTTTCATCAATTACAACATCAGCATTTTTAAACTGCTTTTCAGCAATTACCTTCATCTGCTGTTCGCTCATCTCCGAAAGCTTTTCGACATCTTTAGTTGATAGTTTTTCTTCTATAAAAAAACTTGCAACCATAAAAACAACTCCAATAATTATCATTGTAATTTCTGCAACTGTCATAATATCTCCCCTTTTCCCTTCATATTAAGACTTATGTTTTAACTTTTTTATTATTGACTATATTTTAGCTTTTTAATTATCACTATAATAATATTTCTACTTTATATTGTCATGTCAAAATGTGAACCTGTATCTTTACTTTTTACAGTAACTTTATTCACATCCTTTTCTTCTTCTTTTTCTTTTTTATGTTTTTTCTTTTTATATTTATTTTGGCCTTCATCTTTTGCGTCAAGTTCGTTATCTAAAGAATTATTTTTCTCAGTTTCTTGAACTTTTGTATACTTAAGCTCCTGTTCTTTTGTAACTTCCTGAGAAATGTGTTGTTGATCTACAACAGGCTTATTTTGCTCATGTTGTTTAATCTGGCTAACATCATCTAGCCTCTGAATTACACCATTTAGTGTTATAGGAGTCAACGACATATTACTACCTCCATTAATTACTATCACTATTCTATTGATGCAATTGTAACTTCACCATCTTTTTTTACAAAACGACTATGTACTGTAGTTGTTCTAACGGTGTACTGTGCATCTGAAATACTTATCATGGTTCCTTGATTGGCATCTCCTGATACTATTACGTATGCTTTATCTGAATCAGCCATTTCTTTTTTTATTTCATCTAGTCTTTCTTTCTTAGGCGCCAACTTCTTTTGTTCTTCTTTATAAACTTCTGCTAAATTTTGTACATATAAAATTTTATCCTGTGGAAATTGTTCGCCTTTTTTAAGTCTCTCACTAAAGTTAACTACTGTTGCCTTTAATTGATCTAACTTTTCTTTAGCTTCAGTTAATTCTTTTACCAATGCATTATGTTCTTCTCTTAGCTGTGGATTAACTCCTACCATTAAAGTGGCTGGTGATCCCATAGTAGTTCCTACATTATTTGCCTCTATAAAGTGACCTGCTTGAACAGTTCCACCATTAATAAGGCCTTTTTTCCCGGCAACACGCACATCTATTCCTGCCGACACATCACCATTTAAAATAATATCTGTCTCAACGTATCCACCTGCTATAACTTTAGCATTTTCAATATATTTAACGATGACATTTTCTCCTGCTTTAATAGTACCTTTGCCTTTACCCATTATGCCACCTTTAACAATCACCTGTCCTGTTGCCTCTACGTAAGCATCTTCTATCATGCCTTCAATCTCTATGTTTCCACTAGCAGTTACTTTAAAGCCACTAGTAACGTTTCCTTTTATAGTTACAGAACCTGCATAAGATAAATTTCCTGTTGAATTGTCTACGTCTGAAGCCACTTCAAAGACCTCCGACATTACAATTTTTCCTTTGTCTAACATAATGTGTCCTGTTACATCTGCAATTACTTTTCTTCCATCTTCCGTCATAGATACACCATTACCAACAGTTACATTAGCTGCTTTTACTGCCTTAGGCATTCTTTGTTCTTCAAAAACATTAACACCTGGTGTGCCTTCTTCTTCTGGAAAAATCTCAGCAACTACATCGCCTTCTTTAGCTTGACTAATTGTATCAAGATTTTTGTAATCTACAGATCCATCTTCCTGTTGTTTAGGTCTAAGACTTGGATTTGTATTAAAATTATATTTTACATATCCATCTTTTCCTTCAACTAAAGGCTGTCCTTTTGCTAATAGGTATTTTTTAAAATAAACTTTTTTAGCAACGATACTGTCAATTAATTTTTCATTTATTCCATATCGTATACGTTCCTTTTGAAGAATACCCATTATATCGTCCTTTGATAACGTTTTACCGCCCTTAGTTGGAGGAAAAAACGTACAAACTGCTTTCATTTTATCGAAAGAAATATCACAATCCATTATTTCATCAATTGCTTCTTCTTCTGTTGTTCCAACTTTTACTGCAGATGGCTTTTCCATATTATTTAAAGCATCTGTTAGTTCTTTTAAATTGTACATTTCGAAACCAACTTGACCTAAATAAAATGTCAACATATTCACATCAAGTTTTGCGCCTCCATCTTCCGGCGGAACTATTTTCATGTATACTGTTTTATCTTTTATTATTAATCTAAAGGCTTGGTTTCTCATGGTTTCGTCTCCTTATAAGCAAGTGCCAAGTAACTGAATGATTTCAAGTCTAAGATATACCTTATGCAGTACTTGGCACTTGTATTATTTATGGTTCAATTTTAATTATTTTCTAATCAACTAAAATGTTCATATAATTTCCCATTACTTTACGCATTTTTGTTAAGGCTTTTGTGTGTAATTGGGAAACACGTGATTCTGAAACTTCAAGTACCTTGCTAATTTCCTTTAATGTCATTTCTTCATAATAATATAGTTCAATTACACGTCTTTCATTATCTGTTAACCCATCTAAAGATTCTGTTAATTTTGCTTTTAATTCATCCTCTGCAATAACATCCTCAGGTGGTGCAAACTTTGAATTATTTTTTGTGTCCATAACTAGTTCAGGACCAGTTTCTTCAAATTCATTCAACGAAACTACGTTAGTAACTTTAAGTTGTGATTGCCAAGTATTTAATTCCTTATCAGTAATTCCAAGTTCTAAAGCTAATTCTTCATCTGTGGCATTTTTACCAGTTCTCATTTCAACTTGTTTTACAGCTTCATCAATCTTTTTTTGGCGTTGTCTTACTGTTCTAGGAATCCAATCCATTTTTCTAATTTGATCTAATATAGCACCACGAATTCTAAGGCTTGCATAAGTTTCAAATTTAACATTTTTTGATAAGTCAAATTTGTCAATTGCATCAATAAGCCCAAAAACGCCATAGCTTACTAAATCATCATATTCTACATTGTATCCTAAATACATACTAAGTCTACCTGCCACAAGCTTTACAAGTTGAGCATACTCTATTATTAGCTGTTCCCTAGTTTCCTGGGTAGGATTTTTTGAATATTCCTGCCAAAGTTTTTCTTTTTCAATTACCTTCATCATTTGTGCAACCCCTCATTTTCTATATTATTTTGTGCCGCTGAACTCACCTTCGTCATCTCCCAGTGACTCTGTTCGTTCATAGACATTTCCTTCTGTTACCTCATCATTATTTTCTTCGCTATCACCTTCTAAGTTTTCGTGATCTTCACCTTCTTCAGCATTTTCTTCCTCATCTTTGAAATTGCCAAAGTTACTTTCGACCACAAATCTAGCGACCTCTCCGATAACAAGAAAAACCAACAATACCACTAATAACTCTAGTGTAAAATCGAAAAGTTCGACATGGTTTATTATTGCAAAAATACAATCTATCAACCCCGCTATTAACATAACAATTGCAGGTATATATTTAGCATTCATACTTCTTACCACCTTTTTGCTAAATTTCTGCTATCTTAAATCGTCTTTAATGGCTTTCCGACTGCTTTAATTACGAAGTCTCCATTATCTAATTTTAAGATTACAGTTCGACCATAGTTAAGGCCTGTATCCTCAGCAATAAGAGGTATTCCAAGCTCTTTAAGTGCTTTTTTAGCTGCAAGGGCATTTCTTTCTCCCACATTTACTACATTTGAAATACCACTGCCTCCAAACATTTTTGCTCCACCTGCAATTTTAGCTACGAGTCTTCTTTTCTGAGCACCTTGTTTAATGACTTGTTTATACAATTCATTAATTCCAGTGTCGCCAAATTTGGCTATATTTTTATTATTTTTTAATTGTGTACTATCTGGCAGCATATAGTGGACCATTCCACCAACCTTTGCTACTGGGTCATATAATGTTAAACCTATACAAGAACCAAGTCCAAGAGTAGTTAGGGAATCCGGTGCTTTTGCCACTTTTAAATCTGCCATTCCTACTTTTATTGTTACACCCATATAGTGAATACTCCTTATAGCTATATTACTTACTTATTCCTAATGCTTTAAGGATCTTATCATATGAATCCTCATCAGGCATTAAAATAAAATAGCCTTCTATCATGACATCATCACCAAATTCTGTTGCTATAAAAAGTGCATTATCTCCGTACTGGCCAAACATTATAGCTGGAACACTTAATATAGCACCTGCCATATCTACTGCAATTGATGGTACTGAAGGCCCAATGACTAATCCAGTCAATGACGACAGCGCCGATAAATAAGAACCGGCAATAATGTTTCCAACTTCTTTGAGCGCAGACAAATCCATTTCTGTGAAATCCTCATTGTAATCCTTGTCCCTCATCATCAATTTATTTACAAGGTAATGAGCTGCTGGCAATTTCATTAAAAACATCATACTTCCGGAAATATCTTCTTGTACCTCAAGAAAAATTCCCACAATTGTCTCATCTTCTGGACATATTGCCGAACCTAGTTTAGATGCCTCCATCAATTCTACCTTTGGAACTCTCATGTCGATTTTTTCGCTAATCATATTAGCTACTGCAGTTGTGGCATTTCCAGCTCCAATATTACCTAACTCTTTTAAAATATCAACATACATATTGTTGACATCATCTAAGGAAAAATTAGCCATTACTTTCCTCCTACTTTTCTTTTGTTGCTAGATGCAAAAAGAAATGCACCTAGCAACACTATATGAAAAAATCTTAAGGATTTTCTTTTTCACCAATAATATCATTGATATCAAATAGTGAGATAAGTTCTTCGCCATTTTTACCAATTCCATTGATAAAGCTCTCTTTTTTACTTCTGTGAGCGGCACCACTTTTACTTACCTTTTCAATATCATCCTCACTTAATGTAATAACCTCTCTAACTTCGTCAACAATAATTCCTAAGTTGCCTCTGCCCTCAACTTTCAAAATAATAATTCTTGATTTGTTAGTAAAGACATCCTCATCTAAGCCCATTTTAGTACGGATACTCATTACTGGAACAATCTCACCTCTAAGATTTATAATTCCAGCAAAGTAATCTTGAGCCATTGGAACTTTAGTAATTTTTTGCATTCTAACGATGTTATCAACATATCCTATGTCAATTCCATACTTTTCACTTCCGATTCTAACTACGATAAATTGTTTAAAAACTTTTTCAACTTCATCATATTCTGAAATTTCAACTGTTTCTGCCACTATTCGTCACCTCCTATTACATAAGTGTATTGACATCAAGTATAAGTGCTACTTCGCCATCACCAAGGATAGTTGCTCCACTAATTAACTTGTTTGCTTTAATATAGTCACCGAGAGATTTAATTACGATTTCTTGCTGTCCAACTAAGCTATCAACAACAAGACCTGCATTGTTTTCTCCTCGATTAACAATAACAACTGTAAGTGTTTCTGGCTTTTCTTCTCTTGGCTCTAGTCCTAATACTTCATCCATTCTTATGATTGGAATTACAGTACCTCTTAAATTAATTACTTCTTTATTTTCAACATATTTAATATCTCCAATTGGGATATCTTCAATGTTCAAAATCGAACCTAATGCAATTGCATATTTTTCATCTCTAACTTCAACAAGAAGTGCTTGAATAATAGCAAGTGTAAGTGGAAGTCTAACTGTAAATGTTGATCCTTCGCCTAATTTAGATTCAACTTCTACGTCTCCACCTAAACCTTCAATGTTAGATTTTACAACATCAAGACCTACGCCTCGACCTGAAATATCTGTAATCTTTTTAGCCATTGAAAATCCTGGCATAAATAATAGGTTTACTATTTCTTTTTGAGATAATGTTTCAGCTTGTTCTGCTGTTACAACACCTCTTTCAATAGCCTTAGCTTTAACTGCTTGATCATCAATACCGTTACCATCATCACCAACTTTGATAATAACGTTATTACCTTCTTGGTAAGCATTTAAGAAAATATGACCTTCTTTTGTCTTTCCTCTAGCTACACGAGTATCAGGTTCTTCAATACCATGATCGGCTGAGTTTCTAAGCAAATGCTGTAATGGATCACCTAACTGATCAACTACAGTTCTATCAAGCTCTGTTTCCTCACCAGTCATTGTAAATTCCATTGGCTTATCCAATTTACGAGATAGATCACGAATCATTCGTGGATACTTATTTACAACTGATTCAATAGGAACCATTCGAACTTTCATTACTGATTCATGTAAGCTTGTAGTAATTCTTTCTAGATATTCAATTTGTTCATTAAAGCCCTGTGAGCTTGCACCTTCTGATGCACCACTCATAGCTACGATAGAGTTTTTCGCAATAATAAGCTCGGAAACCTGATTCATAAGGGCATCTAATTTTTCAATATCTACACGGACTGTTCTACTTGTTACTGGTTTTGCAACTTTATTTGTACCCTTTGAACCTGGCTTTTGAGCTGGGGCTGCTGCCTTAGCTGGTGCTGCTGGAGCTGGCGCTGCAGGTGCTGGCGCTGCTGCAGGTGCTTCTTCTTTCTTTTCTTCTATTGGTTGATCTTCTAACGCTGAATCTGGTAATATCTTATTTTCTACGCTCTCAATTTCTGAAACGCTTGTAGCAGCAGCTTTTATCTTTTCAAAATCTTCTGATGTTGCTAAAACGAAACTAAACTCTAACTCAAAATTCTCATCCTCAATTTCTTGTGAGCCTGGACGATATACCAAAATCTGTCCAAATTCTTCAACTGCTTTAAACACCAAAAATGCTCTTGCTGCTTTAAGCAAACAATCTTTTTGAATAGTTACGTTAACATAATATACTGTTTGGCCACTGCCTTTTGCTGATTTAATATCTCCAATTTCTTTATCTGTTAATTCAAGGTTTGGAATTCCATCGTCTTGTCCACCGCCACCTTCTGCTGGGGCTGCTGCCTTAGCTGGTGCTGCATCAGATGATGCTGGAGCCGCATCTGCTGCTGGTTTTGCTGGTGCCGCTGCTGGCGTTTCACCATTAGCTTTTGCGATAAAATCATTCAATTCCTTGATAATATTTTCGTTGTCATCTGTTCCTTCATCTGAAGTACCTTTTATATTTTCTAGATATTTATCCAAAGCATCTAGACATTCAAATAACAAATCAATCATTGAACTGTCTACATGAATTTTATCACTTCGTACTTCTTGAAATACGTTTTCCATATCATGGGTTAAGTGCTGCATCCTCTTAAATCCCATAGTTCCGGCCATACCCTTTAATGAGTGGGCCGCACGGAAAACTTCATTTATTGTATCTTTATTATCCGGCTCTTGTTCAAGTGTCATGATACAATCACTTAAATTCTGTAAATGTTCACTACTTTCATCAATAAAAATCTCAAGATACTGGCCTACATCCATTTTATTTTACCCCCACATTTTTTGTAATACTTCCCGCAACATTTTCTAGTGGTAGAACCTCATCCACAAGTCCTGTCAAAGCAATGGCTCGTGGCATTCCGTAGACTACGCATGTTGCTTCATTTTGTGATATGACATATATTGGTTTTTTTGACGCTAATGCTGTTATACCCTTTGTACCATCTGCTCCCATTCCTGTTAACACGACACATACTATTTTGTCGTATCCTGAAGTAATAAGCGAATCATACATTACATTAGCGCAAGGTTTTAAGCCACCTATTGCTGGCATATCATTAAATGAAATCTTGTGTGTACTATCAGCAACTTTCTTTATTTCTAGGTGTTTTCCTCCTGGTGCTATATATACAACACCTTTTTTCAAAACTTCACCATTTTCTGCTTCTTTTACGCTAACCTTGCTTATATCGTTAAGTCGGTCCGCTAAGGAACCTGTAAACCCCTTTGGCATATGTTGAACTATTACAACTGGTGCATTTAAATTGCTTGGAATAAATGGAACCACTTTCTGCAATGCTTTTGGTCCACCTGTTGAACAAGCAATTGCCACTAATATTTTATTTGCTGTTTTTGCTGGTCTTATCTTTTCTCGTGGAATTGTAGTAGCTTCTGTAGGTGCTAATCTATCTGGCACCTTCTCTGTCCGTCTAGAAGTGATCTGAGAAGTCGATTCTCTCGTTGTGTTTTTAATTCTGTCTCTTGTAATACTACTACTTCTTGATGTAGTCTTTAAAGCATGTGATAAGATTCCTAATAAACGTCTCTTAAAATCTTCACCTTTGGCTTCGATGATATTAGATGGTTTTTCTACAAAATCTATTGCACCTAGTTCTAGAGCTTTTATAGTTATCTCTGACTCTCTCTTTGCAACAGTGCTTACTATGATAATATTTGTCCTGATGCGGTCGGCTTTTACCTTCTCTAACAACTCTAGGCCGCCCATCCTAGGCATATTAACATCTAGAATCACGCCATCATATTTATTTTTTTTTAGTTTTTCATATGCTTCTAATCCGTCTCTGCACGTATCAACTACTTGGAAATTACTATCTGAGTCTATTATATCACACATAACTCTTCTCATGAGTGCAGAATCGTCAACAACTAAAATATTTTTTTTCATTAAAGTCACCCATTCTCTTTATTGCGTGTTCTCCTCTGTTCGTCAAAGATATAGTGTATAATGGCTTCTCTAACTTTATCATCTTTTATTATAAAACGTATTCTATGTTCAAAAATTTCCTCATTATTTTTTGAACGTGCTGATGCTATTACCTTTGCAATAACATAAAGTTGAGTGTCAGCCTTATCTGTGACTAGATTCAACCTAGCAAGAATGAAATTCTCCCTTCCAACCTGCTCTTTTGACACATAACGCATTCCACCGCCGCTTATGTCAACAATAACGGCCTCATTTTCTTTTAATCTTTCACCGCCATCTTCCTTTAGGCTTTCAAAAATTTCTCCAACCGAATCCATTTTACTTTCTTCTGGAGTTAATAGATAGTATTTCATGTCGAGTGTACAAGACAGTCGATAGTATTCTCTTCGTTGAATTTTTATTACTTCTGATTTTTCATTTATAGCCATGAAAGAGAGGTTCTGTATTCTATATCGGTCAATTATCTCAACTTTGCACTGATATATTCCCTTTTTTGTAAAAAAAACAAAATTAAACATTACATTGAAAGGAAAAAGAATCGCCTTATTTTTTAACGTAGGAATAGCGACTTCTATTTTCCCTCCATCTGTAATGTCTAATATCTCACTTTTATATTCTATTTGATTTTTATCTTCCTCATCATCTAAATGTTGTACTACTGGTTGTACCAAATAAATCTTAATTTTATCGCCAGGTTCTACTACTTCTTTTAAATACATAATTACTTCTCCTTAAGCTTTACCACTCAATATTTCAGAGAAAATTTTTGAAATCCCCCATCTTCTCTTTTGGTTGACATCCTTGTCGTTATTTAAAATTCTTTCGGCTAACTCTTTAAAAGCTTTAGTTGACTTGGCATTCTCATACATTAAAGAAACTATTTTTTGTTGCTTTACTGCTTTTTCTAACTGATTATCTTCAGGAATAATGCCATAAAAATCCAAATCTTCCTCTAAAAACTTACTTACAACTGTATCAAGTTTTTCATATATTCCTGCACCTTCATCCTTTGATGAAACTTTATTTGCTAAAAGATGCACTTTTGTATGTCCCTTGACATAGCCTGGATTTTTAAATAACGCCTTGAGCAATGAATAAGAATCAGCTATAGAACTTGGATCAGGTGTTGTTACCAATAAAACCTCTGGACTAACCTTTAAAAATTCTAAAACTTGGCTAGATATTCCTGCTCCTGTATCTATAATTATATAGTCTGCTAATTCATTCAGCTCTTCTATGCATTTAACCAAATATAAAATTTGATTTCTGCCTAAATTATTAAGCCCAATTATTCCTGATCCTCCTGATATGAAACCAATACCTTGCGGTCCTTGCGTAATTATTTCTCTAATACTCATTCCCCTATATATCAAATCTGATAAATTATATTTTGGCACAGTTCCAAACATTACTTCCACATTTGCAAGTCCAAAGTCTGCATCAAATATAATAACTTTTTGTCCCATATTTCTTAAAGTCACTGCTAAATTTACTGAAATATTGGATTTACCAACTCCACCTTTGCCACTAGTTACTGCAATGACCCTAGCAACTTTTTTCTCCTTTTCTGTGGACGTTTGATTTCGCAAGTTCACGGCTTCACGTAACTGTTGCGCTTGATCCATTATCTTCTATTTACCCCCTAAAAGTTGCTTTACTATTTTTTGCGTATCAATAACTGAAAAATCATCTGGAACATTTTGTCCGTAAGCAACATATGCTAATTCTGCTTTCGAATGTAATTTAACATTCAAAATGTTTCCATAACATGTTGTTTCATCTAGCTTCGTGAAAATTATTTTATAATCTGCTATTTTATGAAAACTATCAGATATTTCTATTAAATCTTTTAATTTTGTTGTTGCACTAAGAACTAAATAAACTTCTTTTTCATATTCTTTGTCTAAACATTTAATTAAATCTTCTGTGTCTGATCTCTGCGCTTCATTTTTATGAGAAAATCCAGCAGTATCTACAAAAATCAAGTCATAGTCTGTTAGTTGCATTACTGCATTATTTAACTCATCAGCAGAATAAATAATTGATAATGGTGCATCTAAAATGTTTGCATAAACCCGTAGCTGTTCTGTTGCTGCAATTCTATATGTATCTGCTGTTAAAAATGCGACTTTCATATTTTCTTCCATTTTGTATTTTGATGCTATTTTTGCAATTGTCGTTGTTTTGCCTACTCCTGTTGGTCCTATAAAAAAGATTACTTTAGGCATCTTACCTTTACAATTAATTGTGGAAGGAGTACCTAATCTTAAAATTAATTTCTGATAAACATTAGACAAGATTGTATCTAGACTAATTCCTGGTCTAATAAATTTTTCAACTTCACTTAAAATCTGGTTAATATATTTTTCACTTACTTCATTACTGAGCAAAGTTTTATACAATATCTTTACGAAGTTAACTTCTTCCGGTGTTGGCGCTTTATAAAACATCTTATCAGCGTCAATAGTTCCACCTAATTGATTTTCAAACATATTAGTTAGATTTTCTAATCTACCTTCCATAGCTTGATCCTCTTTTGGACTGTGTACTATTCTATCTACAGCTGTTTTTGTAGTATCAACCTTAGATTTTTTTACACTTTCTAATGCCACCTCTTCGTTTAACTGTTTAAAAATTGGTTTTTTTACTTTATCCCTTGCCTGCTCCTCTGAATAAAGTCCACCTTTGAAACATTCTTTTTTGTCTACATTTCTAACAAAACCATCTTCATCTTTTACAGTGTTAAATTCTACTTTTTCTTCTGTTCTCTTGCTTGTAATTCTTGATTTTTCTAATTCCTGACCCATGGAATTCTTTTTACCATCAACCTTAAAAATCTTTTCAACACCCTCATCTTCTAATGTTGCTGTAGCAGATGTGTTTCCTGTTGGGATTTCAATATCTTCATCCGCAGATAAATTAATACTCTCATGGGTTTTCATTTGATTCTTAAATGGATTCATAGTAGTTGTATAATTCTCCTTTTCCTCAATAGCTGCGGTAACCTCAAAACTCTCCCCTTTAAAAGCTCCTAGAATTCCTTTTGGTTTAACCGTCTTAACATTCATTATAACTGCATCCTCACCAAGTTCTTCCTTGGCTTTTTCAATTGCTTCTTCTTTTGTTTTCCCTATATATTTATTTATTGTCATATTATGCTGTCACCATCCCTACTGATTGTAATTCCACATCAGACTCTACTTCATTGTAGGAAACTACAATTAAATTTTTGAAATAGTCTTCTGTTAGTTTTTTGAAATACATTCTTACAATTGGCGATGTCACAATTATCGCATTTTTACCTAAACTCTCAAGCTTACCAATTTCCTTTTCCACTGAATCCATAATTATTTTTGTTCGATCTGGAGCTAGTGTTATATATGCACCTTGCTCGCTTTGCTTTACAGATTGCATAATCTCTTGCTCAACTTTTGGATCAAGAGTTACAATACTTGTAACCTCATTCGCTGGAAAATACTTACTTGAAATTGCACGTTTTAAGCCTTGTCTAACATATTCTGTTAATACATCAGTATCTCTAGTTGTAGTTGCATGATCTGCAAGACATTCAAAAATTGTAAGTAAATCTCGAATAGAAATTCCTTCATCAAGCAAATTCTGCAATACTTTTTGGATTTCTCCTAGTCCTAAAATCTTTGGCGTTAATTCATCAACAATAACAGGATTTGATTCTTTTAAATTGTTTACTAAATTCTGAACATCCTGTCTTGTTAGTAACTCTGCTATATGACTTCTTATAACTTCTGTTAAATGAGTTGCAATAATAGAAGGAGGATCAACCACTGTATAGCCTAAACTCTCGGCCCTCTCCCTTTGTCCTTCTGTTATCCAGATTGCTGGCAGATGAAAGGAAGGTTCATAAGTAGGAATACCTGTGATTTCCTCTTCTACATAGCCTGGGTTCATGGCCATATAGTGGTCAAATAAAATTTCCCCCTCTGTAACCTGAATTCCTTTTATCTTAATTATATATTGATTAGGATTTAACTGGATATTATCCCTTAGCCGTATTATTGGAACTACGGTACCAAGTTCAAGGGCAATTTGTCTTCTTATCATTACGACTCGATCAAGAAGATCTCCGCCTTGATTGACATCGGCAAGTGGTATAATTCCATATCCGAATTCAAGTTCTATTGGATCAACCTTAAGCAAAGACACAACATTTTCTGGCCTTCGTATCTCTTCTGCCTCTGTTTCGGTTTGTTCTACCTCATTTTCGATAGTTTCCACACCGATTGCTTTTTTTATGTTGTATCCTGTTAAAAGAAATAAACCACCCATTGCTAAAAATAATAATGTATTTAATGGAGTAGTTACACCTAAGAAACAAAGCACTCCACCTACTAAAAATAAAACTTTAGGAACGCCAAATAACTGTTTTACTAAAACGCCACTAAAGTCTGCTTCGTTAGATCCCTTTGTTACTAAAATACCTGTTGAAAGAGATATAACTAACGATGGAATTTGGGAAACTAATCCGTCACCAATAGTAAGTATTCCATATTCTAAAAGTGCATCTTGAGCTCCTAGTCCCTGTCTAGTCATTCCCATGACAGTTCCACCGACAATATTTATTACTGTAATAATCAAGCCTGCAATGGCATCACCTTTTACGTACTTAGTAGCACCATCCATTGCTCCAAAGAAGCTTGATTCATGTTGGATCTTTTCTCGTCTTGCTTTTGCTTGTTCATCTGTTATTGCACCTGTATTTAAATCTGCATCTATTGCCATTTGCTTACCTGGCATAGCATCAAGTGTAAATCTAGCTGTTACTTCAGCTACACGTTCAGAACCTTTATTAATTACAACGAATTGGATAATTACAAGTACAATAAATACTATTGTACCTATAACCATATCTCCACCACCAACAAAGCTACCAAATGTTTTAACTACGTTACCTGGATCTCCTGTTGATAAAATAAGTCTAGTTGAAGAAACGTTAAGTGATATTCTAAAAATAGTTGTAAATAAAAGCAATGTTGGGAAAAAAGACATATCTAAAACTTCTTTTACAAAAAGCACATTAAACAAAATTATAAGAGCGATTGAAATATTAAACGTTAACATAACATCTAAAAGTACTGATGGAATTGGGATTATGAAAAATACTACAGCGCATAACAAATATATTGCTACACCTACATCAGTCAATTTGATTTTTCGCATGTGCCTTTACCCCCTCTCCATAAACTATATTTTTGCATAACAATCCTTATAATTTTATTATCGGACATTTTCTTGTTTGTGATATACCATTGCCAAAATTTCTGCAACAGCTTGATACAACTCTGGAGGAATTTCTTCTCCAATTTCTACATTTGCATACAAAGTTCTAGCTAAAGGTTTATTTTCTACTATTTCTACACTATTTTCTCTTGCAATCTCTTTAATTTTTTTAGCCAAATAATCCTCACCTTTTGCCACTACAATTGGTGCTTTTCCTGATTCACTATCATAAGATAGGGCTACTGCAAAATGTGTAGGGTTAGTAATTACGACATCTGCTTTTGGAACACTTTGCATCATACGTTTTTGAGATGCTTCTTGCATTACACGTCTCTGGCGACCCTTAATCTGTGGATCTCCTTCTGTATTTTTATACTCATCCTTTACCTCTTGCTTTGTCATTCGCATATCTTTATTAAATTTTACTTTTTGGAAAATAAAATCTGCTACACCAACGATCATATAGCATATACTTATCTTTAGACCTGTATCTATAACAATGCCACCAACTAATGCTATGGCTTGCTTTAATTCTATATCATATAATAAAAATATCTTATTTTTTTCTTTATTAATAGATGTATAGGCAATTATAAAAATTAAACCTATTTTAAATATTGACTTTATAAGTTCAAAAATAGAATCTTTTGAAATAATCCTTTTAAATCCACTTAAGGGATTTATCTTAGAAAGTTTAGGTTTAGCCGTCTTAGGCGTAACTTTCCATCCTACCTGCACTATATTTATCAATGCAGTAATTGAAAAACCAAATATAAAAAAAGGTATAGCTATATAAGCCATCTGAATATTTACGTCCATAAACAGTCCCATTACTGCTTTAACAGACACATCCCCTTCATTTACCTTTACAAAGTCCCCTATTTTTCCATATATACTATAAAATATATTTAGGAAATGTTCTCCTATATATCCAACAAATATCTTAATAACTAAAAACACTACTATCAAGTCAAAGGCAGAAGTTAGCTCTCTACTTTTTGCTACTTTACCCTCTTTTCTAGCGTCGTCTAATTTTTTTGTAGTAGCTGGTTCTGTCTTTTCTCCACCATCATCTGCAAAGAATTGTAGATTGTACCTTAATAATTGTCTTTTTTCTCCCATATTCGTCAATGCATTCCCTCAATCATTAAATGTATAAGTTCTTTCATTTCATCTGCTATTATTACTGCAATCTTAGACATCATAAAGGATGTCATAAACATTACTGCTAGTCCTACTAACACCTTCATTTGCATACCAACTGCAAACATATTCATCTGTGGTGCAACTTTTGCCATTATACCTAATACGCAGTTTAAAATCATTATACACGCAAAAAAAGGCAAGAATATCCTAAATCCAATTACACATGTATCACACATGTATTTGATCATTGCCTTAAGGAGGAATTCCCATTCAAATTGTGCTCTTCCTAACGGAATTAATTTGAAGGAATCCGAAAATGCTTCTATTATATAAATATGCATATTTGATGCAATAAGAAGGAGGGTTACTAAATATTGATATAAATTTCCAGTGATTGTAACCTCGCTATTGGTCTGGGGATTAAATTCTGTGGCCATGGATAAACCAATATCCATATCTATTATGTTTCCTGCAAACAAAACGATAAAATTACAAATATTTGCAGCAAAACCAATTAGAAGTCCTGTCATAACCTCAATTACAACAAATGATGCGAATCCAATTGCTCCCACATACTCTAAACCCTTTCTATCAACTATCGGATAAAGCATAATTGATAAAACAAAAGCAAGGCCTGCCTTAACTTTTGTTGGTACATCTCTTCCACCAATTAATGGTGCAACCCTTAAGAAGGCAGCTATTCTCACTAGAATCAGAAAAAAATATTCCAAATCATTTAGAGAAACACTGTAATATACCATACGCTACTTACCTATACTTAAATAATAACTAAAGTTAGTCCAAATCCTTGTTATGAACGCAACTAAAGTATTCATCATCCACGACCCACATAATATAAGAGCAATAAACACCGCTAAGATTTTTGGAACAAAGGTAAGTGTCTGCTCCTGAATTGATGTAACTGTCTGAAAAATACTGACAATTAAACCAACTATCAACGATACTAATAGCAGTGGCGCGGATACCATAATTATCGTAAATATTGCATCTCGTGCAATATCTAATACCACTTCTTCTGTAATCATAAATTTCACCCTCTTATTTTCCTTAATAAACATATGCTCCTTTTGGCAAACTCTTTATTTGAAAGTTTGCAACACTCCTGTTATCACCAAATTCCAACCATCGGCTAATACAAAAAGAAGTATTTTAAATGGTAATGAAATGGTAGTCGGTGGCAACATCATCATACCCATTGACATAAGTACAGATGCTACAACCATATCAATTACTATAAATGGTATATAAATTAAAAATCCTATGATAAACGACGTTCTAAGTTCACTAACAATAAATGCTGGAACTAATGTTGTAAATGGAATGTCGTCATATTTTTTATAATCCTTCATGCTTTTTCCAGACATTTCTACAAAGGCTTTTAAATCCTTTGTCTGAGTCTCTCCATACATGAATTCTCTAAATGGCACTTCAGCAGCTTCAAAAGCCTGCTCCTGTGTAATTTCACCTCTATCAAGTGGCTTAATCGCAACATCGTTAACCTTTGTAAAGGTTGGTGCCATAATAAAAAATGTCATAAAAAGCGCTAAACCGACTAGCACTTGGTTAGGCGGTGCTGTCTGTGTGCCTAATGCAGTTCTTGTAAAATGAAGACATACTATGATTCTTGTAAATGATGTTAGCATAATCAAAATTGATGGTGCTAAGGCAAGAACCGTTAATACTAAAAGCATTTTTACTGGTGTAGCCAATGACCCATTATCATTATTATATGTTACTGATAATCCATTATTAATGTCTTTTTTTGCATCTACATCTACACCTGTATTGTCTCCTTGTAATGAAGTTATGTCAGACTTGCTATTAGTTGCATACACTTCTGAAGAAGAAACTCCACATAGAACTACTGATAAAACAAAAACTACACTTGCGAAACAAATAATTTTCCTTAATTTTTTAAGTATTTTTTCTCTCATATTTATTCCTGCTTCTTTGGTAAATTTTCCTTAATTTTTAATAGTATGTCCTTAAATGGATCTTCCCTAGTTTCTCCATTTGCAATCTTTTCAAATGACAGATCTGTAAGCATATCTTTGCTAACTTCTGTTAGAAACGTAACCTCATCTTTACCAACTGCAACCACTATGAACTTTTCCCCAATTTGCACTAAGCAAATCATTTTATTATTGCCGATTCGAGTCGTTTCAACTACATTTAAATTGCGATTTCTAGACTGGGTTTGTTGAAACCCAGCCATCCACTTTGTCACAAAGTATGTACAAACGAGAACGAACAGGAAAATCAGCAGGACTCCTATTAATTGAACAAAACTCTCTAATGTTGACATATAATGCTCTCTCATTCCCTTTTCTTTTTGCTAATTATCCCATTTCCATAACCTTCGCCCTGTGGGCTCCTGCTAATCCATATAAGAAGATAGCTTAACTACTATCCTATAACCTTTTTAACAGCTTCAAGAACACGCTCAGGCTGGAATGGTTTTACAATAAAGTCTTTTGCGCCTGACTGAATTGCTTCAATAACCATTGCTTGCTGACCCATTGCAGAACACATAATAATACAAGCCTCAGGGTGTGTTTCTCTAATCTTTTTAAGTGCTTGAATACCATCCATCTCTGGCATTGTGATATCCATAAGTACAAGGTCTGGTTTAGTTTCTTCAAACTTTTCTACGGCTTTTGCTCCGTTTTCTGCCTCGCCAACGATATTATATCCATTTTTTGAAAGGATATCTTTAATCATCATTCTCATAAATGCTGCATCATCACAAATCAATACATTCTTTGCCATATTCTCATATCTCCTGTTCTTTAACTATTTTTAATTGGATTTATGGTATTTATAATTTCGGTAATTCTTACACCAAAACTTTCTTCGATTACTACTACTTCGCCTCTTGCAACGTATTTTCCATTGACTAAGACATCAATAGGTTCACCTGCAATTTTATCTAGTTCAATAATCTTACCTGGACTAAAATCCAATATTTCTGAAATGGTTTTCTTTGTTCTACCTAACTCAACAGTTACATCAAGTGGAACATCCATTATCAAATCAATGTTCTCTGGCTGCATCGGCTGAAATTGTCCGCCATTAAAACTTTGGAACTGAGCCGGTTGAACGTTTACTGGTTGTTGATTGTAAACTTGACCCATTGTCTGTCCTCCCATCGGTTGCGACATCTGAGGTTGTGATGCCTGTGGTGCTGGTCCAGCTTGTGGAGCTGCCTGCGGTGCCGCTTGTTGTGCTACAGACTGTTCCGTTTCCTTATCCATATTTGCTGAAACACCTTTACACATTTCTCTTGCAAATTCAAATGGATATAACTGCATTATTTCGCTGTCTACTAAATCTCCGATTTGCATCCTAAATTTAATCATTACAAAAGGATGTGTTAGAAACTCATCTATAGACGCTTCATCTACATCATCTTGTGGATTGATCAAGTCCGCTACTGGTGGACTAATATCAATCATTTGGTTTAACATCGATGAAAGTGATGTTGAAGCTGCACCCATCATCTGGTTCATTGCTTCACTAATAGCACTAAGATGTAACTCGCCTAGCTCGCCATCTGTATTAGTACCATCTCCACCCATCATCAAATCTGTAATAATTTTTACATCTCGTTCTTTAAGTACAAGAATGTTACTGCCATCTAATCCAACTGTGTATGCGATTCTGATAAAAACGCAAGGCCTTTCGTAATTTTCTTCTACTTCGCTCCATTTTGAATATGAAACAATAGGTGTTGATATCTCTACTTTTCTATTTACTAGAGCGAATAGAGTTGTTGCTGCAGAGCCCATACTTATGTTGGAAATTTCGCCAATGGCATCCTTTTCATCTTCCGTCAGTGTCTCGCCGCCAGAGCCGTCATCGCCTCCGTCGCCTCCACCTGCAGGAGATGTATCCTCAGCTGATGTGCTATCGCTATCTGCCCCATCCTGTGGAGCTGCGTCGCCATCGCCGCCATTGATTAATGCATTAATTTCATCTTGGGATAATACTCCATCCATAAAATATTACTCCTCTCTAACCACTGAAGTGACTCTAACCGCATACGCATCTCCCGACGCACCAGGCAATGCTGTAAACTTTTTAATAGCCCCAACATAAACGTCTAGTTCGTCATCGACTTTTCTATTAAGCTTTACAATATCGCCTACCTGAAGTGTAGCAAAATCCATAACGGATAATGTACTTCTGCCAAGGATGACGCGCATAGGAATCTTGGCCTTAGAAATTAAAGCTTCAATATCACCTGCATATGTTGTCTCATCGTGATTTTGTATATTTGAAAACCAATATTTGGTATTCAATCGATCCATTATGTCCTCAATAGTGATATAAGGTAAACAAATATTCATTAGACCTTCTACATCACCGATCTGAAGATTAAGTGTTACAATAGCAATCATTTCTGTTGGAGAAATGATTTGTGCATATTGTGAGTTTGTCTCAATCCTTTCAAGTCTAGGATGAATGTCCTCTACATTTTCCCATGGTTCTCTTAACAAATTTACGCAAACTACTAAAATCCTTTCAATTATCAATAATTCGATTTCTGAGAAGTCTCTTTGCTTTTCTAATGGTTCTCCTCTTCCTCCTAGCATCCTATCCACCATCGCATATCCCAAGTTAGAAGCTAGCTCTAAAATTATACTACCAGACAAAGGAGAGAAATCCACGATGCCAAGTAGAACTGGGTTTGATAGTGCATTTGCAAATTCTGAATAGGTAACTGCTTCCGAGTTTACAACTGAAACCTGTACCGCTTTTCTTAAATATACTGGCAAATTAGTTGATAACAAACGGCCATAGTGTTCAAAGATCATTTCAAGTGTACGCAAATGTTCTTTTGAAAACTTAGATGGTCTAGCAAAGTCATAATCCTTGACTGGCTTTTCGTCTGTTTCTTTTATTTCATCTACGTCTAACTCACCGCTATTTAAAGCGCTTAGCAAGGAATCTATCTCACTTTGGGATAATACGTCACTCAAATATTCTCACCACCTATTAGCAAATTTATTTTTGTAATGCTTGGTAAAAACTAAGTACTAATTCCTAAAACCATAAACACCTTTTAACTTTAATCGTACAAAATTTAAATCGTACAAAATCAAAAAAATATAAAGTGCTAAACAAAAATTTATTGTGTTTGAACTGTAGAGAAGTTAACACCAATTACAAAATCTTTTCCGAACATATTTTGAATATCCTTTAAGATTGCCTTTTTTACGCCATCTGTGTCGGCATTAAACTGCTCTATTGTATATTGACGAACTATGTCGTTAATATCGTTTAAAATAATTGTAGACTTTTCATCTAATGCTGCTGTTCCGTACTTTGTATATCCTTCACTTGTTTTATCAAGAGAAAGTGAAATTCCAAGTACTGCAAAGTGAGAAGATCCATCCTCATCCTTAGCCAAGTTGATCGTCATTGTAGTTTTCTCACCATCTTTTAACTGATAAGTCTCAATGTTTTCAATTGGAACATCTGCTGTAGTTGCTCCACTACCATTTTTTAATTCCAAATTAATTGCACTTGCAACATTTTCAATAAGGCTATTGGCCTTTTGTGTTTCTGGTAAAATTGTAAAAACCATTAGGCCTGTCAAAACTACGTTGGCAAAAACCAGCGCCAAAATAATGACTGAAATAAGATTTTTTTTCATAATATCTACCTCTCGTTATTTATTGTACGTCTGAATTTAATGAGTTATAAATCTTTACTTCAACTCGTCGGTTCGCTGCTCTGCCCTCTGCTGTCGCATTATCAGCCACAGGAACTGTTTCTCCTCTACCAGAAGACTTAACATTTGCTGGGTTTAAATTCGTCGTACTTAAAACATACTCCATAACATCTAATGCACGATACATTGAAAGTACATTATTGTTAGGATACTTTGCTGACGAAATTGGTACGTTATCTGTATGTCCTTCTATTTCAATTGTGTTGTTTGTGTATTGTCCGAGAATTTGGTCGATTCTGTTCATAATAGGCTTTGCTTCTTCTTTTAGATTAGATTTGCCTGAGTCAAATAGCAACGCGCCTTGAACATTTAATTGTACGTATTGTTGATTGAAGTCTACTTGTATGTTATCGGTCATTCCTGCCTGATCAATCATAGCTTGAATTTCTTCAGCCATCTTTTCAGATTCGTTCAAAGATTCTTGTTTGAACTGTTCTGCAACATCACCTGTTCCTGTAACTTGATTTTCAGTCTCTGTTGCATCAGTCTGACCTTCTGATCCCTTTTGTGTGTTTTCTGTATCCTCTGATGTTTCAGTTTCATTTTGATGTTTGGCATTCTTAGTGCTCTTTGAGTTTGCCATTGCGTTATAATATGTATCTAAAAACTCTAACTGAGCAACGCCTCCTGATACCATTGTTCCCTGTCCTATACTAGCTCCTCCTGATGGTAGAATACTGAAACTACTCTGCAAAGAAGAAATAACTTCTTCAAACTTTGCTGTATCTACGCTTGACATTGAGAAAAGTAATACGAAGAAGCATAATAGCAAGTTCATAAGGTCGGAGAAAGTCGCCATCCAAGCAGGGGAGCCTTTAGGAGCTTCCTCTTCTTTTTTCTTTGCCATTATTCTTCACCTCCGCCTCCGCCTTCTCCAATTGAATCACGTTGTGATGGAGCTAGGAATGATTTTAGTTTTTCCTCAATTACTCTTGGGTTTTCACCTGCTTGTATAGAAAGAAGTCCTTCTACCGTAACTTCTCTCATTGTTACTTCAAGTGAATCATTTACTTTTAATTTTGATGATACTGGGTTTGTAATCCAGTTCGCAATCAGTGAACCGTATAATGTTGTAAGAAGAGCTACCGCCATTGATGGTCCGATTGTTGAAGCATCTGACAAGTTCTTTAACATATTTACAAGTCCTACTAGGGTACCAATCATTCCCCAAGCAGGTCCCATTTCACCCCATTTGTCCCAAAATCCAATTACGGATTTGTGTCTTTCTTGTAGGCACATCATATCTGTTTCAAGGATTCCTCTTACAAGTTCTGGATCTGTACCATCTACTACAAGCATGATTCCTTTCTTTAGGAAAGGATCCTCAATATTGTTTGCAGCTTCCTCAAGAGCAAGAAGACCTTCTTTTCGTGCTACGTTTGACATATCAATTATGCTTTTAATAATTTCACCTGGATCTTGGCTATCTTGTTTGAAAATAAGTCCCATAGCTTTTAAACCATTAATAAAATCAGGTAACTTATGTGCTGCTAGGGTACTTGATAAAGATCCACCAATAGTGATGATAACTGACGGTACATCAATGAAGTTACCGAAGGCCTCTACACCACCACTACTTACGATACCAAAGATTACCATTACAAGGCCAAGTACAATTCCGGCTAGAGATGCTATATCCAATATTATACACCTTCCATTTCCTAAGATTTCAGACTTTTAAGTACGATTCGAAATCTTGTAAAATCATCCTTGCCTACTACTGTAATTTTACTAGACTTCTCTTCTAATGTCTATTGATTTTGAAAATTTTATCATTTTTTCACTAATTGTCAGTATAGTTTGACTTTTTTAAGAATTTTTTAAGATATTTACTTTAAAAACTTATACAACAATGGGGAATGATTTTTGAGTCATCCCCCATATTTATTTGTAAGTTAAACCTATACCCAAATCAGTTCTGAATTAACTTTCATATACTTTTTCGGCTAAAGTTCACAAAGATTTAAGGCTTAACTTAACGTTTTAAATTAATTAATTCTTCAAGCAATGTATCAGATGTTGTAATTACTCTTGAGTTTGCTTGGAATCCACGTTGTGTAACAATCATATCTGTAAATTGTTCTGATAAATCTACGTTAGACATCTCGATTTGTCCTGATGTCATCTTAGATCCATCTGCACTAATTGCAACACCAATTCCATCAAATTCACCTGAGTTTAATGTTGTTGTATAACAGTTATCTCCGACTTTCTCAAGACCTGAGGCATTGGCAAATTGTGCTACTGGAATCTGTCCAAGTAAAACTGTATTACCGTTATTGTATGCTCCATATACCTGTCCTGATTGATCAATTGTAATACCTGTAAGTGCACCAAGCTTTTTACCTGTCTTATTACCATCTGTTGTACCATTTTTCATTGCAAGAGTTGATACACCACCGTTATTTGAGTTTCTAACAGTTGAAAAGTCAATATCTATAGCTTTAAAATTATTACCACCTGCTGCATTTTTATATTGTTTTAAATCCATTTGAATAGTTTTAATTCTTGAATCAGCAGGTTGACCCTCAACAGTGGTTCTAGCACCGGGTCCACCTGCTCTAATTGCAGCGGCATCTGTACCACTTGCATCTGTCATACCAACCATAGTACCATTAGCGCCATCAAAGACAATATATTGTGGTTTAAAATAAGTGTCCAGTGCTGCTTGATCTATTACTGCTCCAGTATCATTTTTAATTGTCTCACCGTTTGAATCTTGAATATCTGTTAATGCTATAGAATATACACCTTCCCCATCTGTTGCCTTAAGAGTGAATTTTGCTGTATATGAATATCCTAAATCATCGTAAATTGATAAGTTCATCGTGTAACCTTTGTCCTTATCTGTTACGTTTGTATCGTTTTTATCAAGAATACCTGAAGCATAACCTGCTTCTGTTGCCTCTGGGGCAGATGATTGATTATCTGGGGCCATAACTTGTAGTGGAGAAACTGTATCTTTTAAAATTGAAACTGCTCCTGTATCTGCATTTTTTGTTGTCTGCCAACCTTGTACTGTATAGCCTGTAGAACTCATACATAAGAATCCATTACCATCTACATAGAATGAGCCTGCTCTAGTAAAGAAATTATTTTGTCCATCACTAACTATAAAAAAGTTAGTTGTCTGGCTATCAGTAAGTCTTAAATCAAAAGGATCTCCTGTTGTTTGCGCTGCTCCTGCACCGGTGATATTAATTTTAGTTGATCCTGTTGTTACACCAAGACCAATCTGTTTTGCATTGACACCACCAATACCACTTGCTGCATCACCACCAGAAGCTCCTGCTGTTGTCTGGTACATGATTTCATTGAATTTAACAGATGAAGCTTTAAAAGCCTCTGTGTTAACGTTTGCAATATTGTTACCAATAACATCCATTCTTGTCTGGTGTGTTTTTAAACCTGATACACCAGAATACATTGATCTCATCATAATTAAGTGACCTCCTAAATTTGGCTTTAATGCAATGTGGGTTCTATCTATCTTTCAAGAACAAAGCTTCCTTAAGGTCCAGCTTTCTAACATTACATTATTACTGCGCCATCTATATTTGTAAATACGCTACTATCTGCTTCGTCTCTGTTCATGGCAGTAACTACTGTTTTATTTTTTACATTAACAATAAACGCCAAAGAATCCACCAGTATCAAAGACTCGTTAATTCCTTTTCCACTAGCCTTTTGTACTGCATTCTCAAGTCTTTCGATTTGATTTTCTGTCATTTCAATATTTCTACTAGACATTCTTATTGTGGCATGCTTAGAAAACTTCAATGACGAAGTTTTTGTTTCAGACGCTTCTTGTTTACGTTTTAATATTTCTTCAAAACCAACCTCGGAATTTTTATTTTCCGATTGCTTCACAGGTGTATTTTTTAGATACTGTCCAGAGACTTGCTCAATGGAAGTAAATTGGTTTGCTATCTTGTTATAAGCCATATCAAAGACCTCCTTTTCTTTTTAATAGCTTATTATTGAACTGCAATACACCTACATGTGTTGCTTAGGTTGTAGCTGTATTATTGCCATTTGCATCATTATTTTCTTCTGTGTTACTTGTATTTGTCGTATCTGTTGTTGTGTTTGCTGTATCTGTTGTTGCATCTGTATTTGTTGTTCCATCTGTATTTGTTGTTCCATCTGTTTCACTGGCTGTTGAATCTGCAGGTTGAGTATTAAACTTACTTGCAAGTTCCTCTAATGTTGTTAATTTTGCTAATGCTTCTGGTGCTACAAATGTTTTTTGATAAGCAGTCATTCCATCATATACTTTTCTAATTGACTCAATTTTTGATTTATATGCTGGTGTAAGATTTGCAACATCTGGCAAATCAGCTATGTTTGCTGCTAATGTTTCTGCTAATGAAACTGCCTCATAATATGTTGGATCAACTACCTGTTTTACATCATCTAGCTTGTACAATTTATCATTTACAGATACATATGTTGTATCATTTACGTATTTTACATAATCTACAACGCCTTCTACACTATCCGTTCCGGTTTCTGTTTCACTATCAATCAATACGATTTTACCAACTAGATTATTAGCCATATTTGTTGTTGTTGTATTCTGCATAGAAAGTGTAGCTTCTAATTGTGAAAATGTTGCAAGTTGGGCTACATAATCTGTATTTGTTGTTGGTTCTAGTGGATCTTGATACTGCATTTCAGCACATAATAGTTGTAAAAAACTGTCATAATCTAATTTACTTTTTTCAACTGATTTTGATAATGAGGAAGTCTGCATTTTGGAGTTTGCAGCCTCTCCATTATTTATAATCTTTCCATTTTCTACTTGAGCTACTGGCATAAAGTTCTCCTTTCACTATGCTGTCATATCAACAGAATTACCATTATCTTTCATAATCTGAGCTACTAACTCTTCTTCTTCTGTCATTACACCGCTAATCTCATCTAAATCTGAAAGTTTAATATTTCTTCTTAGAACCTTTAAATTACCTTGCTGTGTATTAGCATTTTTCTCGTCCTGGCGACTACCTTGTTCTAGGTTTCTTTCAAACTCGTGGGATGCAACAGTTACCTCAATAGCATCTACTTTAATTCCAGCTTGATTTAAATTATCCTTTAATGAACTTAACTGTCCTAAAATTGCATTTTTAATTGCCTCATTTTGTGCTGCAATCTGTGCATGTACTGCACCTTCTCTAGCAGTTACCTGTAAAAAGATTTTTCCTAATGATTCTGGGTCAAGTTGCATTTCCATAGTTGTAGCTTTTGCTTGAATTGTAACTTTAACATTGTCAGCTAATTGATTTATCAAATCTATAGCTGTTTGATTATTAATGTATCTTTCTTGAGCTACTTGACCTTGATTATTTACATTATTTACTGGTGTCTCTGCATTAAGACTTTGCGCATGTAAATTATCAGTTGACTCATTTTTAGTTACATTTTGCTTTGTAGTTTCAAATGTAGTATCTTTTGTATTATCTGTTTCAACATTTTGTGACTTTGTCTCTTCTTGAGTCTTACTATTGTTCTTATATCCAACTGACTCTTCATCTTCGTCTTCCACTTCTACCTTAACTTCTTCGACTGCTTCTGTTTCATCTACATTATTATCTTCCTTAATAACATTTTCAGCAGTTTTATTAGCTTTGTCCTTGTTTAGGTTAGAAGTATCTACTTTTTCAGCCACCTCTGTAGGATTTTGTTCTACTACATCTTCTTTTTCCACTACTACTTCTACTGTTTTAGCATTACTATTTTCTACTTTTACTGCATCTTCTGTGCTATTAATGTCTGTCTCAATTTCTTCTACTGTCTGAGAAAGATTAACCATTTCCTCATCTTTTAGTCCAAGAGCATTTTGAAGTTGATTGGTCAAATCTTGTACAACATCAAATAATGCTTTAAACTCTTCACCAACTAATAGGCTTGCCTGATCTAAACCTCCTGAAAGTTCGGATACAAGATTCGCTAGATTTGTAGGATTAACTAAATCCACTACTGTGATTCCAAGTGTTTCTAAAGCTTTTTCAATGTCTTCATCAGATACATCGAATTTTTCTTTTATTGCATCTTTGATTCCATCTTGAAATTTTTCTAAAGTTTCCTTTGCACTTGGTGTCTGCAACTTATCTTTAGTAGTTACAGCCTTTTTAGTCTTAATAGAATTAAGTCCTTGATTTTGATACTTAACTGTCTTTTCTTGACCTTCCACTAATTTTTTCCCGTCATTGCCAATACTGCCTTTATCCTTTCCTCCGGTGAGATTATTGTGCATTAGGCTTTTAAAAACCTTACTTGCATCAATTTTCTCACCTTTAGATGGACTACCTTTAGCCGAATCTACAGAAGATGTCGGTAAAGCGCTTATATCAGCAAAAGACGAAATTCCTTTCGTTGTTGCCAAACTGTAGCCTCCTTTCTTCGCAATAATCTTCACTCAGAATCTTTTATTCTTCAAAGTCATTGCGCTTAACATTATTTGGAGAACCCCATTAGCAAACAAATCGGCCTAATTATTCTGTTTAGGTTCCATAATTTCTGTCAATGCAGCCGCATTTTTAGCATTCATCTTTCCTAATATATCTGCTCGAGATTGCGCATCCATATTTAAGAGAATGTCCGCTACAAGATCATAGTCATTTGTCATTGTGTCAAAAATAGCTGCTGCTTCTTTTGGCTTCATTGAAGAATATGTCTTAGCATATTCTTGAACCTTTTCGTCTGCCTGAAGTTGCTCAACTACTTGTTTATATAAGACTGCAGCATTCTCAGAATCAATGCTCTCATAGTACGTCTTATATTCTTCTATATCGGGCGCATTATCTGCATACACAACCTCTTTATAAAATTTTTGCTTTAGCTTCTCAAATTCATCTTGTTGTGTCTTATATTTCTGCAAATCGTTAACTTGTTCCGTCAATTCATCGATTTTTTTATCTTTTTTCTTTGCGTTATCCTTAGCTCCATCTACTTCTTTTTCTAGCTCTTTAATTCTGTCAATTGCTTCTTTCATTGATGTATACTGGTACTGTGTATCAACTTCTGTAGCATTTTCAGAATCTTCTGGTAAAATGTTGCTAACATATGGCACGTCTTTTAAAAGTGGTTTTAAAATTGTTGAGCCAAAACCACCTACATCAGCTTTAATTAAAATTGCTATAATTCCCAACCAAATTGCAATAATTAGAATAGTTATAAAAAATACTAACAATTTGCTGGATGTTTTTTCTTCTTCTTCTACTTCTTCGCCCTCTGCTGCCTCATCCTTTTTCTTCTTTTTTTCTTCTTTTTTCTTTTCTTTTTCTTCTTTTTTTTGGGCCTTTTTTTCTTCCTTTGTTAATTCCTCTTCATTCATTCCTGTATCTGCCATAATTTACCCCTCTCCTTTGTTGTTTCCGCTATACGTAAAACTAATCAAGCCGTCAATTTCCTTTGCTTCTTCTCTTGCGATTTCTTTTTTGAATTCCTCAAAGGCTTTTTCACGCAAAAGTTCATGGGTTTTTCTTTCTTGCATAATTTGTTGCAATTTTTCGCGTTCCTCTTCTAATTTCTTTTTTGCCTTAACAACTTCCATAGACTGATATCTAATAAGCGTTTTCATTGTATTTACATTTTTCCTAGCTACTGTAACTTTTTTTACGTCTATATTACCCTCTAATTCAGTCTTTAATAAGTCATCATATTCCGTTTTTTTTAGTTGAAGTTCCATTAAATTAGCTTGTTCTTGTAAATATTTATTATTTGCTTGACTAAAGGCTAGCTTAGCTTGTGTTTCAAGCTTCTTTTTAATTTCTAATACATTTTGCATTGAATACACAAATTTTGCCATAAGCATCACCTAACTTTCAAATTTTATTCTTCACTTTCACTATCGTATTCCTCGTCAAATACTCCTGCAAGTAAGTCTAATTCTTCTTCAAAAGAATATTTTTCATCTGTTTTCTGACAAAGGAAAGCATTTACTGCTTTTATTTTCTGAATAGCATAATCTATGTCCTCATTTGAGCCTGCTTTGTATGCTCCAATATTTATTAGATCCTCTGCTTCATTATATGTTGCCATTACACTTTTTAATCTTCCAGCTAATTCTTTGTGCCTTGATGTTGCAATTGCACTCATAACCCTCGAAATACTCTGCAAAATATCTATTGCTGGATAATGATTTTTGTGTCCTAATCTTCTATCTAACATTATATGTCCATCTAAAATACTTCGAGCTGTATCTGTAATTGGTTCATTAAAATCATCACCATCAACTAATACGGTATATAATCCTGTTATTGAACCTTTATCTGAAGTTCCTGCTCTTTCCAAAATTTTAGGCATTTCAGAATATACTGATGGTGGGTATCCTCTTGTAACTGGTGGTTCTCCTGAGGCCAAACCAATCTCTCGTTGTGCCATCGAAAAACGTGTTAATGAATCCATCATAAGCAACACGTCTTTTCCTCTATCTCGAAAATATTCTGCTATAGCTGTAGCTGTCTTTGCTGCTTTATTTCTAATTAATGCTGGCTTATCCGAAGTAGCAACTACTACAATAGATCTTTTCATTCCTTCTGGGCCAAGATCCCTTTCTATAAATTCTCTTACCTCACGGCCACGCTCTCCTATTAAAGCTACAACATTAATATCTGCTTTTGTATTTCTTGCAAACATACCAAGGAGTGTACTTTTACCAACTCCAGAACCTGCAAAAATTCCAATACGTTGGCCTTTTCCAACAGTAATCATTCCATCTACTGCTTTTACACCTAGTGGCAATATTTCATTTATAATTGTTCTATCCATTGGATCTGGTGGCAATGCCTCTACTGGATATTCCACCATCTCTCCTTCTATAATATCTATATCTGTAGGCCTTCCTATTCCATCTACTGTATGGCCTAAAAGATTATCGCCTACATCAACCATAAGGGGTTTGCCTGTGTTTTCTACTACACATCCAACTGCAATTCCCTCGGTATTATCAAAAGGCATCAAAATAAGCCGCATATCTCTAAATCCTACAACTTCAGCCATTACGTAATCTTCGTTGTTTCCACTTCCATCTATGTATATGCGGCATAAGTCATTTAACTTAGCCTCTGGTCCTACTGATTCAATTGTAAGTCCGACAACCTTTGCAACTTTTCCATAACAGTCATAATACTGTCTATTTAAAAGCTGTAAATATTTTTCTGTTTGTTTTTTCATGAACCTTCACCAAGCCTATTTTTATTTTTTAATACCTCTATTATTTTCTATTTCTTTTATATTCCTATTCTATTCCTGCTATTTTTTTATTTTTTATTTTTCTATTTTTTATTTTTCTATTTTTTGTTTTTCTATTCTTATATTCTATCCTCAACAATTTATTATTAAATTTATTTAAACTGCTAATGATCTAATATCCCTTATTAAATTTGACAACTGTGTGTCAATTCCACAATCAAAAACTCCAGTGCTTGTTTCTATTAAACATTGTGAATCATCTAAACTTGCATCATTTAAAATCTCAATATTAACTCCAATTCCAACTTTATTTTGTATTTCTGATAAATGCTCTTCAAAATATGGACGATATGCTGTTGAAACTCTAATCCTAAACTCTTTTGCTGGTTCTACATTTTGTATAGTATTTTGTACTAAATATAAAAGCATATCTTTTTTTCCTGCAAACTGTATTCCAAATACCTTTTCAAAAACTTCTGTAACAACATCTACTATTTCTTTTTCCATCTCTTCTTGTTTTTTTAAATAAGTCTGTTCTAATTCCTCTTGCTTTTTTTCCAATTCTGCTTGAGCATCAGCTTTTAACTGCTCTATTGCATCATTGGCGCCTTTCATTCCTTCTGCATAACCTTTTTCTTTTTGTTCTTCATATATTTTTAGCGCTTTTTCATTTGCATTAATTAATATGTCGTCTGCTTCATTAGTGGCATCATCTATAATCTTTTGGGCCTGAAGCCTAACTTCATCTAAATCAATGTCTTTCTCTAGATTCTCGACTTCTTCATTAGTGGCATCATTAGTGGCACCACTGCTATTACTAGCAGCAGTGTCACGTTGTGCTTTAACTTCTTCTTCAGAGAGAATCAACTGTCCATATTTTTCCTTCATTCTGAGGTCAGAATCAATTATGCATGCGCCTTTTTCAACGTTGTTTATAACAAATCCTTGTTTTACAATATTAGACAACGATATCATCTCCTCCGCCTCTTGAAATAACAATTTCTCCGGCATCTTCTAATTTACGTATAATATTAACAATCTTCTGCTGTGCTTCTTCAACATCTTTCATACGAACAGGTCCCATGAATTCGATGTCTTCTTTAATCATAGAAGCAAGACGTTTAGATAAGTTCTTGTAAATAACATTCTGAACTTCCTCATTTGAACTCTTAAGTGCAAGTTCAAGGTCGGCATTCTCAACATCACGAAGAACACGCTGAATTGCTCTATCATCAAGCAACAAGATATCCTCGAATACGAACATCTTTTTCCTGATTTCGTCTGCAAGCTCTGGCTCTTCTACTTCTAATGTTTCCATAATATGTTTCTCTGTTGCACGGTCTACTGTATTTAAGATATTTACCGTTGCATCTACACCACCGACAATTGTGTAATCCTGGTTTACTAAAGAAGCTAATTTCTTTTCTAAAACCTTTTCTACTTCTTTGATTACATCTGGTGATGTTCTATCCATAAGAGCAATACGTCTTGCTACATCTGCCTGTTTTTCTGGAGGCAAAGCTCCAAGTACCATGGCAGCTTGTGCTGATGTTAAATATGACAAAATCATAGCAATCGTCTGTGGATGCTCGTCTTGGATAAAGTTTAGTAGCTGACTTGGATCTGTCTTTCGTACAAATTCGAAAGGACGTACTTGTAATGATGCTGTAAGTTTTGATATAACGTCTTGTGCTTTATCATCACCAAGAGCTTTTTCAAGAAGCTCTTTGGCATAGGTAATACCACCTTCTGCAATGTATTGCTGAGCAAGGCATACCTGATAAAACTCGTTTAATACAGCCTCTTTTGTATCTGCTGCAACACTTCTTGTGTTTGCAATTTCAAGAGTCAGCTCTTCAATTTCCTCTTCTTTTAAATGTTGAAATATAGTTGCTGATTTTTCTGGCCCAAGGGCTATTAATAAAATCGCAGCTTTCTGTACTCCTGTTAATGAATCATCCATTTTACCTTACTCCCAGTCCTCATTTAACCAATTTCGTAGCAACATTGCTACAGCCTCAGGGTTATCATCTACAAATTTCTCAATTAACATACGTGTCTCAGATTTCTCTTGGTAACCAATATCTTCAAGTTCATCTTTTTCAGCCTCCGCAGTTTGTTGAAGTAGAGTCTCTACTGAAACTTCTGGTTCCACTTCTTCTGCCTCCTTTGCCTTCCTTGTACTTCTAAATACTACATATCCTAATAACGCAAAGATTAAAATAGCTAAAGCGATTTGTAAGATATCTGTTACTGCTATTGCAGAGTCATCATACACAAATTCCGGTTGCTGATCTACTTGAATTGTAATGTTATCAGCTGAAAAACCTGTTGCATTTGCAATTAAGGTTTTCATATTATTTTTAACCTTAACTGTTTTTGCCTTTGAGTTCTTTGAAACGAACTCATCAAAAGTCATATCTTTTAGTTCTCCTGCTGCTTTCATCTTAGCTTCGTCGTAGACAATATATTGTGTTGCTTTAATAGCTACGGTAGATTCATCATAATTGATTGTTCCACCGGAATTTTTTCTTGTTGTTATTTTTTCATCATTCTGATAAGTAGTGGTCTTATCACTGATAGTTGATGATGAAGTATTATTATCATCTATCTGATAAGTAGTATCATCATTTGTATCTGTTCCTGGTGTTGCCGCTGAACCTCCTGTAGATTCTGAAGTATATTCACTTACTGAACCAATCATTCCATTTGTTTGTCCTTCAGGTGCTGAATAATTATGAGTAACTGTTTCAGTATTATCAAAATCTAATTTTAGTCCAAGGGATACTTCTACATTTGAATAAGTCTTTGAATTTACAAGTAAATCTTTAATGCTTTTTTTGATTTTTGATTCTTGTTTTTGCTGATATGAAAGCTTTGAGCTTGCTGCTCCTACTTGGTCTTCTGAATCTGTTCCTGCATATAAGACATTTGCTTTCGTATCAAGAATAGTAATATTTGATGTATCTGCATTTCCAAGCTCAGTTGCTATAAATTGAGCAATTCCATAGGCCTGATCTTCATCCATATCTTTAGATAAGTCAAGCACAACAGATGCATATCCTTGTTCTTTTTTTGAACTAATTGTTCCGTCATCCTTTGGTAATGTTAAGTCTACTTGCGCTTCCTTTACATTATCTATCGTTTTTAGATGAGATGCGAATTTTTTCTCTAAGTACAACTGATATTTTTTTTGTTTATCAGATTCTGTAGTAGAAAAGCTTCCATCTGTAACATTACTGATGTCATACTCATCTGACGGAATGTCATTTTTTCCAAGCAAAATCGTTGCGTCAGCTTCATCTTCCTTTAAAACCTTGAATGTAAGACCATCCTTTGACACTTCGTACTTAATGTTGCCATCATTATCTAAAACATCTTTAACCTCACTAGCTTGTTTTGTGTCACTACATGTAACTAAGGTTACATATGTTGGTCTTGAAACTACCACTCCTAAAATTACCAAAGCAAGGATTATTACCGCTGTAATGCTGATAAGAAGAGATTTTTGCTTGGTGCTAAACTTCTTCCACCATTCAATAATTCGGTCTACTATTTTTTTAACCTGTTCTGGCATTTACATTACCCCTTTATTAAATTTGCATTTGCATAATTTGGTTATATGCTTCAATCACCTTGTCCTTTACAGCTACTGTATATTGTAGTGCAACAGAAGCTTTAGTTTGTGCTACAAGCAAATCATGAGTATTTTCTGATTCGCCTAATGCAAATCTAATCTCCTCTGATTCTGCTTTATTCTGTAAATTATTTGTCTCCCCCACTTGCTCCATTGCTGAATCAAAAACAGATTTAAAGGTTTCTGATCCAAGTAAATCATTTTCTTTTGCATATTGCTTTACATAATTTGATGTAACTGATGAAAGTGCGCTAATATCCATTTTTTATACCCCTTCTATCATTATTTAGTTTGAAGTCTCGCTCGCCTACGCTTTGCTTAAAGGCGGAGGAGCATCTCGTCTGAGATATAACTTAAAAACTATTTACCAACTTGAAGTCCAGCTTGAGCCATTGTTTTTGTTGCTTGAAAAGCTGTTACATTTGCTTCATATGCTCTAGTTGAATCTATTAAGTTTGTCATTTCTGTTACTGTGTTTACATTTGGATAATGAACATATCCGTTCTCATCGGCATCCGGATTCGAAGGATCATATTCATCAATAAAATCTGTTGAGTAATCTTCTGTAACTGCTGACACCTTAACACCATTACCTGTCAATTTATTTTTTGATGCAGAATAATACTGGCTAAAAGGTGTTACTGTTTTTTCTGCAAATGTAACTATTTTTCTTCTATAAGGTACATTATTCTCATTACGTGTTGTATTAACATTAGCTATGTTTTCAGAAATTACATCAGTTCTAAATCTTTGAGCTGTCATTCCTGATGCACTAATGTTAAATGCTTGAAATAATCCCATCCGGTTACCTCCTATAAATATTTTCGGATATTTTTATAATTTCTTAATATTTTCTGTAAATAAACACAAAAAATTATGAGCCCATTGCATTTCTCATTCTAGTAAATTCTGATGTAATACTTTGTGTTAGTGCTGAATACTTGATTTGTTCTGATGCTAGCTCAACGTTTTCTGTATCGATATCTACATTGTTTCCATCTAATCTATATGAATAGCTTTCATTATCTGTATATATCTCTGGATTTAATTTTGATAATCTCGTATGATTAATTTTACTGTCTAAAGATGTGTATTTAAAATTACCAAGTTCCCTTTTTAGTACACTTGCGAAATTTAGATCCTGCCTTTTGTACCCTGGAGTATCTACATTTGCAATATTATTAGTTAAAACATTTTCTCTTTTATAACTTGCATCTGCTGCCTTTGTTAATACATTAACATAATTAAATGCTGTTGAATTAAACAAATCAATCCCCCCTTGCCTATCATTTTACTGCCTACGTGTTCTATAAGTTACTTATCGGCAAATGAGTTTATAGATATAATACTACCTTTCTCTTAGGTAATAAAAAAAGAGTAGCTGGAGTGCTACTCTTTTTGTGCAAAATTTATATTTATTAAATTTATATAAACTATATATTTTACTTATTAATGATGTTTGATGAACTAATCCTAGCTTATATTTTATAGCTTATAAATACTACAACCTTGTATGTATCTAATTAGCTATAAATTTTCTTTTTATCATCGTCATTCTTTTTAAGTTCATCGAAAATTGAATCGTTAATGACTTTAATGTATGTTCCCTTCATTCCTGAAGATCTTGATTCAATTACGCCAGCACTTTCGAACTTGCGTAATGCATTAACGATAACTGAACGTGTGATTCCTACCTCGTCAGCAATTCTACTTGCAACAAGAATTCCTTCTGTTCCGTTTAATGCCTTGAAAATTTGAATAATTGCTTCTTTTTCAGAATATGATAAAGTACTCATTGCTGATTTAACAATTTGAACTTTTCTTTCTTCTTCTGCATGTTCTTCATTTACTGAACGAAGCATTTCAAGTCCTACTACTGTAGTACCATATTCTGTTAAAATGATATCGTCGATATCATATTCTTTTTCATAACGATATTCAAATAATGTTCCAAGACGCTCACCTGCAATATCAATAGGAGTGATGATAGCTTGGTAAGCTTTGCTCTCTTCTCCGAAACCTAATGTTTCAAGATTAACGTTTTCTTTTGTTGAAAGAATTCCGAGAAGTCGTTCATTAAGCGCTGGATCAATGTATCCTCCAACTTCGTCTACGATTAACTCTTTAATCTCGTCTACTCCATTGCACACACTAGATCCTAAGACTTTACCTTTTTTACTGATTACTAAAATATCTGATTCTAGTACTCCTGTGAGTACATCACAAATATCATTAAACACAACTTTTGAAGAACTATTGTTGTGTAGTAATTTGTTGATTTTTCTAGTTTTGTCTAATAATTGAACGCTCATATATCCCGTTCCTTTCTATACTTACTTATTACTCTTCTTTTGGTTTTTCTTTTACAAAACCACATTGCTCATTTTGACATGCAATCTTATTGCCTTTAACGACCATATAGCCGCCGCATTTAGGACATTTTTCGTTAACTGGTCTGCCCCAACTCATAAAATCACATTCTGGATTGTCAATGCAGCCGTAATACTTACGACCTTTACGTGTCTTTTTAATAACAACATCCTTGCCGCATTTAGGACACGCTACTCCGATTTTTTCGAAATAAGTCTTAGTATTTCTACATTCTGGAAAACCTGGACATGCCAAGAATTTTCCATGTGGTCCATATTTGATAACCATGTTACGTCCGCATTTATCACATATTACATCGGTAACTTCGTCCTCAATAGTAACCTTTTCTAATTGTTCTTCTGCCACTTCTACTGCTTTTTCTAGATCTGGATAAAAGTTTTCTATAACTGTTTTCCAACATAACTTTCCTTCAGCAACACTATCTAATAATGACTCCATGTTGGCTGTAAATTTATCATTCACAATTACTGGGAATGATTCTTTCATAATAGAATTAACTACTTCACCAATCTCTGTTACATACAAATTCTTTTGCTCTTTTGTAATGTAATGACGAGCAATGATTGTTGTAATTGTTGGTGAATAAGTACTAGGACGTCCAATTCCTAGTTCTTCAAGTGTTTTTACAAGTGACGCCTCGGTATAATGTGCTGGCGGTTGTGTAAAATGTTGTGTTGGATTAAATTCAATCAATGAAAGCTTGGAATCTTCATCAATAGTCTTTAATAAAACATTACTTTTTTCTTTTTCTGTATCAGCTTCTACATAAGCCATCATAAATCCGTCAAAAGCAACTTTTGATGCTGAAACCCTAAAACGATACTCACCAATACCTATGGTAACTGTTGTAGTCTCATATTTTGCATTTGCCATTCGGCATGCTGTAAATCGTTTCCATATTAATTGATATAGACGGAATTGATCTCTAGTTAATGATTCCTTAATTTCTGATGGTACTCTATTTATATCTGATGGTCTAATGGCTTCATGAGCATCTTGAACTTTAACACTGCTCTTTTTCTTTTGCTCTCCACTAGCTAGATATTGGCTTCCATAATTTTTTTCAATAAAAGTCTTTGCTGCAGCTTGAGCTTCATCGGAAATACGAGTCGAATCTGTTCTTAAGTATGTGATTAAACCAACTGTGCCCTGTCCCTTAACATCTACACCTTCGTACAACTGCTGAGCGATTCTCATAGTCTTTGAAATTGGGAAATTCAAAGCCTTTGAAGCTTCTTGCTGTAATGTACTAGTTGTAAAAGGTAATGGAGCTTTCTTAGTTCTTTCACCTTTTTTGACACTAAGAATCTCAACTTTTTTCCCTTCCATCTCTTTTAATACCTGGTCCATTTCATCTTTTGAAGAAATGGTAATTTTCTCGTCATTTTTTCCAACTAACTTGGCTGTTAGAGGCTTTTTCTCACCTTCAATAGCAATATCTGCTTCAAGATTCCAGTATTCTGTTGGAATAAACGCATTAATCTCCTCTTCTCTGTCACAAACTATACGTAACGCAACAGACTGCACTCTACCTGCACTAAGACCTCGTTTAACCTTAGCCCATAAAAGTGGAGAAATTCTGTAACCAACTATTCGATCAAGCTCTCTTCTTGCTTGTTGTGCATCTACTAAATCAGTATCGATTTCTCTAGGATTTTTAAATGCCTCTTTTACCGCCGTCTTTGTAATCTCGTTAAAACTAATTCTATATACTTGTTTATCGGCATTTTCCTCAAGTTTTAAAGCTTTAGTAAGATGCCATGAAATAGCTTCTCCCTCACGATCCGGATCGGTTGCGAGATATATTTTGGTTGCTTTCTTCGCTTCTTTTCGAAGTTTTGCCAAAATTTCTCCTTTTCCTCGAATTGTGATATATTTTGGTTCAAAATTGTTTTCGACATCAATTCCAAGTTGGCTCTTAGGTAAATCCCTAACGTGACCATTTGATGCCATTACCTCATAATTTTTTCCAAGAAATTTTTTAATTGTCTTAACCTTTGCAGGCGACTCAACTATTACCAGATATTTAGCCATACCCATATACTCCTAACTCATAAAATTCAAGTACACCTAGCACAAAAAGTATTAACAACATCTAATGTAATAATTTGTCATTGTTTCCTTAACAAAACCTTTTTGTTTTAGGTGTCCTAGAACCTCTAGAATTTCTACGAGATTCATTGATGATTTTTCAACAAGTGTTCCCAAATTTGTTGGTGAAAAATCTAATAAACTATACACCAACAATTCATCTTTTTCAAGTAATTTTTCAAAAAAATTTATTTGAGAGCACGAATTTTCACAAAAAATATTAAATTCTTTCAGAAAATCTTCGGGACTTACTATAACACCTGCGCCTTGTTTTATCAAGTAGTTACACCCAAAACTTAGGGCATCTGTAACTCTGCCTGGTAATGCGTAGACATCTTTTCCCTGTTCCATTGCATAATCCGCTGTAATAAGCGAACCACTTTTTTCTTTTGCTTCTATTACTACAACACAATCGCTTAATCCTGCAATAATACGATTTCTAGCTGGAAATAGAGTTCTTATAGGTTGTGTATCTGGCGGATATTCGGAAATAATTCCTCCCCCGCTTGCCAAAATTTTGTCATATATATATCGATTTTGCTTGGGATAACATACATTCACTCCGCAGCCAAGCACTGCGTACGTCTTACCTTCACCCATAGTCTCTAATGCACCTGTATGCCCATCTGCATCTATTCCTCTTGCAAGGCCACTTATGACATTAATTCCATTGTCAGCTAGAAGCTGGGCAATTTTTCTTGCCATCTGACTGCCATATGCAGATCTTCCCCTTGCTCCTACCATTGCTACTGATAATCCATTATCCTCTGGTAAACTACCTTTGTAGTATAAACTATATGGAGCATCTACTAGATTCCTAAGTTTACTAGGATATTCATCTTGTTCCATAGAAACAAAAGAGACATCTTGTTCTAATAATTTAAATAATTCCTTATCTAAATTCCAAGTGTCTTTACTAGTGATAATACTCGCGATATCCTTTTCGGTCAATCCCTTAATTTTTTTTAACTGCTGTTCATTAAGGTTATATATCTCTTCTGCTGTCTTATAATGATCACGCATTAACTTAATTTTACCGTTAAAAATTCCTTTAATATTCGACAACCACAATGCATATTTCATTATTCCATACCACCTTTGTAATAATTTGCTGAAAGACCTTTATAAGTAAAAGCTTCTATTATGTGCTTTAACTTTACATCTCTAGAATTGTCAAGGTCAGCTATAGTCCTAGATACACGAAGAATTTTGTGGTACGTTCGGGCTGTTAAGCCTTCTTCCTCAAATTTTTCTTCTATATAATTAGCCTCATCTTCACCTAGCTTAACATATTCTTCTAACCTGCTAGCTGGGATCTGACTGTTATGGAAAAATGGTTCATTTTTATAACGTTCATATTGAATTTTTTGACACTGCACTACCCTCTCTCTAATCTGAGCTGATGTTTCATTCTTAGTCTTAGTAACTAAATCTTTGTACCTCATCTCAGGAGCTTGAATTGTAATATCTATTCTGTCGAGTAATGGTTGTGATATTTTGTTTAAATATCTCTTAAGAGATGCAGGTGTACAACGACATTTTTGCATATTAGGATAATATCCACAATTGCATGGATTCATAGCAGATAACAATAAAAAATCTGCTGGATATGTAACGTTATAATTCATCCTGGTTAAATTGATTTTTCTATCCTCAAGGGGTTGTCTTAAAACCTCTATTGTCTGTTTTTGGAATTCTGTAAGTTCATCTAAAAATAATACACCTTCATGGGCAAGAGATATCTCACCTGGTATCGGGTTAATTCCGCCTCCTGCAAGAGCTGCCTTTGTAACAGTGTGATGTGGACTTCTAAATGGACGCTTGTGAACAAGCTTCTTTTTATCTTTTAATAATCCGCAAACACTATATATTTTAGACAATTCTAGCTTCTCCTCTTCGTTAAGAGGTGGCATTATAGTTGACATTCTCTCAGAAATCATAGTCTTACCTGTTCCTGGTGGCCCTATAATTAACATGTTATGCATTCCTGCTGCAGAAATTTCACATGCTCTCTTTAATAAAAGCTGACCATTTACATCTGCAAAATCTATTAAGTCTTCTAGCTCTTTTTCACTATCTTCTAAATGACTTTCTTGTCCTGATTGAATTGCGTTTTTGTCGTTTAAGTTTTTGTTAACCCTTTTTTTGTACTTTTCAACACGTACTGGATCAACATTGTAAGCTTCTATAATTTCATTTAAATTATCAAAACTAAACACATTGGCATTTGGAATCAGTTTCGCTTCTGATTCATTGCCTTTTGAGACGACAAAATAACTTTGGCTATTAGCATTGTCTGATACTATGGGCAAAATGCCGTTAACTGGTATCAAATCACCGTTCAATCCTAATTCGCCTACAAATATATGCCTTTCTATTTTCTTTCCGTCTATGACACCAAGAGCCGTTAAAAGGGCTATGGCTATTGGGAGATCAAAACTAGTTCCCGTTTTTTTAATATTTGCTGGCGCAATATTAATAGTAATCCTTTTAGGAGGCAAACTAATATTACAATTGTGAAGAGCCGTCCTAACTCTCTCTTTTGCTTCCTTAACTTCTGAACTTAAATAACCTACCATATCAACCATTGGCATTCCTGTAGAAATATCTACTTCCACCGAAACTGGTGTCGTATTAATACCGGTCAACATAGCACTTTCAATTTTACTATACATAAAAAATCCTTTCATTTAAAAATAAAACTCAATTTGTTAAAAATAAATTAAATTAAGTTGCTCTATAATTTAAAATTGGGGTTTCCTAAAAAGTAAAATTGATGATTTTAATATAAAAGACTAAAGAAGTATATCATAATTTTCTTGAAATTAAAAGTAATTTTTATTAAACTTAGATTATTGTACAAATATGGAGGAAAACTTTAATGAAAAGAACTTTTGAATATACAATTAAAACAGATTCAAACAATTTAACTATAGAACGTTTCTTATTAACTCATGGATATACTAGAAGAATCATAATTTTACTTAAGAAATATGAAAACAGTATCCTTTTGAATGGCGTATGGTCTTACGTAAAGACAAAAGTTCACACAGGTGATATTTTAACAATCCATCTTATAGAAGATGACGATAAAAACGAAATTCTTCCCGTTAAACTTCCCTTTGGAATAGTTTATGAAGATGCTGATATTTTAGTTGTTAATAAACCTTTTAATATGCCTATCCATCCTTCACTTAATAATTACGAAAATACTCTTGCAAACGGTTTAACATATTATTTTATGGAAAAAGAAGAAAACATAGTTTTTAGATGTATAAATCGCCTTGATAGAGATACCACAGGCCTGTCTATTATTGCAAAAAATAAACTTGCTGCTTCTATCTTAAATAATGCTTCTGCAAACCATGAAATTCACAAAGAATATCTTGCAATTTGCCAAGGACATGTTAACGACTCAGGAATAATCGAAACTCCTATTGCACGAGAAAAAGAATCAGCTATAACTCGATGTGTAGATTTTGAAAATGGTGATTATTCTAAGACTTCATACGAACTTGTAGATTATAATAAAAAAAACGACATCTCTCTTGTAAGACTAATTTTAGGCACTGGAAGAACTCATCAAATACGAGTGCACATGAAATATATTGGCCACCCTCTTATTGGAGACTTTTTATATAATCCAACAAACACTCTTATGAATCGACAAGCTCTTCACGCCTATAAACTTAAATTTGTTCATCCAATCACTAATGAACCTTTAGAACTTACTGCACCACTTCCACAGGACATGAAAGATGTGCTTTAAGCTCGTCTAAAGTTGATTTTTTATATTCAACTTTTCCTTTTAAAACTTGATTTTTAACGTAGGACATTGTATAAGCCTCACCTTTTATAGCATTCATCTCTAAAAGTAATTCTATGAGGCTTTCTGTGTCCTGGTTCATTATGTAATGATTTTTACCATGATTGTAGTAATCTAGCGCACTACGATCATTATATTTTTCTTTTAAATAATTTTTTGATGCACTTAACCTATCTATATACATCTCTACCACATACTTAATTGGCATCTTCATTCCAGTCATTCCATGACCTGAGCCATCTTTACGAATATCGTAATCTATCCAATACTCTAAATGATGTTTATTGCGTCCTTTATGATGTAACCATGCCGACGAATATCCTTTATCCATTCTTTCGGCATTGTTAGGACTCATGTAACCTTTAAAATATTTACATCCAACTAAAAATTCTGTCAAACCATATTTAGACATATCATGTAATAACCCTTGTTTATATAGGCCTACTTTAAAACAGCCTTTCATAACGAGGATTTTGTGGTTAGTTATTGTACAAAAATGTTTCCATGCCTTCATTTTATCATCTTCCTACTAATATCTTAATTGATTGTTCATTTACTGTAACTTTTTGCTGATTATCTTCTAGTACTGCTTTCTTGTAAAAAGGTTCAGTTTCCAAAGAAGTATCCATTACAGTATACCACTTTTTGTCATTTGGCAATGTTGGAAGTGCCACACTGCTCTCTCCTGAGAAGAAATTATATGCAACATAAACTGACTCCTGACCTTTGCCAGAATATTCTCCAAAATACATTTCACCTAAAGCCATCATTTTTTTATCAATACCTGGTACCCAAGCTGCCTGACCATGATAAGAAACATCTGGCATTCCCTTTGTAAGATAATCATTAAAATGGTATGGTGCTTCGTATGAAATAAGTGCGTGTTTATGTCTAAACTCTGCTAACTGCTGTACAAATTTAATATCACTTGCTTGACGCTTTGTTTTTTTCCAATTTGCCCAGCCAATTGGATTGTCTTGACAGTATGCATTATTGTTTCCTTTTTGAGAATTTTCAAATTCATCGCCTTCCCAAATAAGTGGCACACCTTGAGCCATAAAAAGCATTACCATAGCATTTCTCCATTGTTTTTGGCGAACAGCTTTTACAAATTTCTTCTGGCTAATTCCTTCTATACCGCAATTGTTACTGAAGTTCCAGGCACTTCCGTCTGTATTAGATTCTCCATTAGCTTCGTTATGTCTATCATTATACATAAAAAGATCTGCCATAGTAAATCCATTATTACTTGCGATATAATTTACGAATCCATAGTTTTCGTTTTGTTTCTTTTGCTGATTTATAAATTCACTCATATCTCCATTAATATGATTTAAAATCTTTCTAATTGGATATAAGTATTCATCTTCATAATAATATAAATGCTTATATTTTTTCTGGGAAAAAAGCACATTTTCTGGGAAACTGTGATAAAAAATCTTTGTTCTACTTAACATTACATCTTGTGCAATAGCAGTTATTGGGAGCTTCTCTCCTAACAAATGAAAACCATCTACATGGAATTTTCTAACCCAATAACGTAAAGAATCAATGATTAGATTATGATTTACATTTTCTGTGAAAAACATTTCCATAACACATTCCATTTTATTCTTATGTAACTCTTTAATTAATGATTTCAACTCATTTGCAGCATTTTGAGGATTCTTAGCATAAGATGCCTTTACTGAAAAATAATTTCCTGGCACATATCCCCAATAATTAATTCCATTTACTTTGTTACTTTTCTGTGGTTTTTCAATTACATCTTCTGGTTCTTTTGTCCAAGTAACATAATCTGGCAATTTGCCTGTGCTTACGCTGGAAATTTTCATTTCTTCAAATTCGTAAACTGGCATAATTTCAACAGTTGTTACTCCTAAAGACTTAAGATATGATATTTTTTCCTTTACTCCAGCAAATGTACCTGCTAAAGCTCGTTTTCCTTCCATTGTAAAACCTCTTACGTGAAGCTTATACATTACCATATCTGATTTCTTAATCTCAGGTTGACGATCGTTTCCCCAATTGAAACGTTCTGTTGCCACACCTGCAAATATTTCAAAGCCTGATTTTTCTCTTGAAGAGTCATTCCAATTTTCTCTGCCCACTATTTTTGTGGCATATGGATCAATTATTTTAACTCCATTTATTTTATAATAATAATTATAATTTTTTATGTTAATACCGGAAATCTCAACTGATCTAAGAGATCCTAATGCATATTCTTCTGGTACCTCAATTATATTTTCTTCTTTTGAATCTTTATCTATAAGTACAAGATTGCACTTATCTTCTTTTTCACATTCAAAAGTGAAATAAGTCTTACTATTCCTTTGTGTTACACCCATAGAGGCATAATTACCTTCTTTGACAGTCAAACTCATTACTTCACCTGCCTAACCTATAATTTAAACTTGAATTTTGTTCGATAATTATTTTGAACAACTCAATTTATTATAACTTTTTTTAAATTTATTGTACACCCTTTTTTATTTTGTTTGTTTTTATCAAGGGGCACTTTACATATATTTAGGAGGAATTTAATGAGTACCATAAATGCCGCTTTATTAGAAATTGGAATGGTGGTTTCTGCTGATGTTTTTTCACCTTCAGGACAATTAATTGTTCCCAAATCATCTGTTTTAACAAAACAAATGATTTCTCAAATAAAATTTTACTCAATAGTTGAAGTAAATATTCTTGATGGCGATTTACCTGAGAAAGCCAAAAATGCTATTTTAGAAAAGAAAAAAGCAGAACAAACTCACATGGAAAAACTTTATCAAACTGAAAGTTATCAGGACTTTAAAATAGAATATACTAGAAGTATAAATGTAGTACGTGACTGTTTGAATGACATAATCATTAAAAATTCTCCTGTTGACGAAAGTCTCATGATGACAGAAATTTTAAATTTATTTAACAAAAATCATACTGCGTATAATTTACTTACCATATTACATTCTATGCACCAAATAAATGATTCAACTTTTGCTCATAGTCTTAACGTTTCCATGATTGCTAGACTTCTCGGAGTTTGGATAGGCTTAGAGGCAGATGATCTTAATATTTTAACTATGGCGGGTTTATTACATGATGTAGGTAAATGCCGAATTCCAAAGGAAATCCTTGAAAAACCAGGCCGACTTACTCCTAGCGAATTTGGAATTATGAAGGCGCACACCACTTTTGGTTATGAGGCTTTGCAAACTCAAAAGTTAGACCAACGTATTAAAAATGCTGCTCTTATGCACCATGAACGTTTTGATGGTAGTGGCTATCCTAGTGGACTAAAAGGTGACGAAATAGATGATTTTGCATCTATTATTGCAATTGCCGACGTTTATGATGCAATGACTCAAGATCGTTGCTATAGAAGTGGTATGTGTCCATTTGATGTTATTGCAACTTTTGAAGAAGAAGGTTTAAGTAAATATAACACCAAATATATTCTTATTTTTCTCAAACGTATTGCTAGTTCTTACTTAAATTGTGAAGTACTTTTAAGTAATAACAAAATTGCTCGAATAATTTACTTAAATAGCACATTAACAAAACCTATTTTACAACTAGAGGATGGTTCTATCTACAATCTTGAAGAACATCTTGACGTTTATATTCAGGCTATCATATAATTAAAAAATGTATTATAACGAAAGTTGAGGAACAAAATATGTCAAAAGAAAAAGTTACACCTGTAACAGCTGATGAAATTGACAACATCCGTGTTACTATTAATTCTGATGATGGAGATATTGAATGCAAAATCCTTACTATTTTTGAAATGGATGGACAAGGCTATATCGCTCTAATGCCTCTTGATGAAAATGATCAAGAAAATGAAGATGGTATCTTCTATCTCTATAGATATGATGAAGATGAAGAAGGAATTCCTTCTATCGACAACATCCAAACTGAAAAAGAATACAATGCTGCATTAGATATGCTTGATCAATTAAATGAAGAAGATTTACTAAGTGAAGAATAAAATTTAATAAAAAAAAGCCGTTCTAGGAAATATTATTTTCCCTTTGAAGCGGCTTTTTTTGTTTCTTTTATAAAGCGTGAAACGTCGTTTTCTTTATTATTAAAGTTTTTGACTGAATATAGATATAGTTCATTTTCAGCTCGTGTCATACCTACATAGAACATTCGTCTTTCTTCTTCTATATCTTGCTGTAATACAGCCTTTTTATATGGCATAACACCTTCATTAACATCTACAATGAAGACTGTATCAAATTCTAGTCCTTTTGACGAATGAAGAGTTGCTAATGTAATTGCATCCTTTATCTCATTTTTCTTAGATGAAATCTCGATTAACTCCTTAGTATACTCTTCTATATGCTCTTTCCATTCTTTGAAAGTCTTATAGCCTTTTGCTGCTTGGTGCAATTCGTCTAAAGTCTCTATAAGCTCTTCAACATTCATTTTACGGTACTCTGCATACTCTTTTAAAAATTCATCATAACCTATGCCATTACGGATATAATTAATTGCAGCATATGGTCTCATTTTTCCTAAAACGTCTATGTCATACTCTAGCCTATCAATTCTTTCTGCTATCCATGGCTGAGCCCTGTAAAAGACTTGCCACTTGCCCATATCTACAATTTTGTCCTGCAACGAATCTCTACTTATATATCTTTTTGGTCTATTCATAATTTGCAAAAAATCAGCCCTATCTCTGCTACCTTGAGCTAGTCTAATATAAGTAAAAATATCCCTAGCAATCCAATGATTATACAAATTTGGCACATTATCTTTTGTTTTAAAAGGCAAATTATACTCCATTAATTTTTCCATTAATAAGCGTGGTTGCCTATTAGTTCTAAATAATACAGCATAATCATTTAATTCCTTGCCATTCTTTAGGCCTTCTTGTATAGTTGCCACAACCTTTAGGCTTTCTTCTCTTTGATTTTTAAATAGGCCATATTCTACTTCTGCAGTTTTATCCTTATTTGCTATTATTTTCTTTTCAAAACGCTCTTTATTATGGCTAATAAGGTTACATGAAGCTTGAACAACTGCTTTTTGACATCTATAATTGCGATCTAACAAAACTTGCTTAGCATCCTTGAATTCTTTTGGAAAATTAAGCATGATTTCCGGTTTAGATCCCCTAAATCTATATATTGATTGATCATCATCACCAACTATAAACAAGTTATTTTCCGGCAACGCTAACATTTTTAAAATATCATATTGAATTTGATTAATATCTTGAAATTCGTCAACTAAGATATATTGATATCGTCTTTGCCATGCTGCTAAAATATCTTTTCGTTGATCTAAAAGCTCATAAGTAATTGACAACATATCATCAAAATCTATTTTTTTATTTTGTATTAATGTCTCTTGGTAATTTTTATAGATGTCTCTAAAAATCTCTTCTCCACAATGTGAAGAATAAAAATGTTCTATATCTAATCTTTGGTTTTTAATTTCACTAATCTCGCTATATATATCTTTAATAAACTCAGACACATCATCGTATTGTAAATCTTTATAACGTGCCAAAATCTGTCGCATTAAATTATAGCGTTCTTCTTCCGTTATTATGTTAGATGCTTTGTAATGATATGCATATTTTAGAATTGTAAAATAAATTGCGTGAAATGTACCAAAGGTAACACCAGCTCCTTCATCTCCCATTAACTTTTTGAAACGAGCTCTCATCTCAAGAGCTGCTGCCTTTGTAAAAGTAATCACAAGAATTCTAGCTGGATTAACATTATATTTTGTTATAAGCTTTTGTGTTCTTTTTGTAATTGTATATGTTTTTCCTGAACCTGGACCTGCCAGTACAAGCATAGGGCCATCTTTATGCAAGATGGCCTTTTGTTGAGAAGTATTTTCTTTCATGAATAACCTCTAAATCATTTCTAGTTTACATGTTTGAAAGTAATTCAATACCCTTTTTGATTCTTCTAATAGATTCTTCTTTTCCGAATACTTCCATTAACTGTGTAGCTCCACCTGGTGTCATCTGTTTTCCTGAAACAGCTGTACGGATTGGCCACATAACGAATCCTGTTTTGTATTCATGCTCTTTACCAAATTCTTTTAATGTCTGGAATAAAGCATCATTGCTGAAATCATCCTGTGCTTCAAGAATTGGAAGTACTTCTTTCAATAACTGAAGTGAGTTCTCAGCGTTAGTTTTCATTTTCTTATGAGTGTACATTGCTACATCATACTCTGGTAACTCTTCAAAGAAATCAATATGATCTTTGATATCTGGGAAGATCTCGATACGAGTCTGTACCATTTCTGCAATTTTCTTTAAGTCATAGTCCTTTGTAACAACTTCTTTGATATATGGAAGAGCCATTTCATAGAATTTGTCAAAGTCCATTTTCTTAAGGTATTCACCGTTCATCCATTTAAGTTTTGTGTAATCAAATACAGCAGGTGATTTGTTGATATGACGGTAATCAAACTTCTCTACTAATTCATCAAGAGACATGATCTCCTGGTTATCAGCTGGGCTCCATCCAAGAAGAGCTACGAAGTTAACTACTGCTTCTGTTAAGAATCCCTGCTCGATTAAATCTTCGAAAGATGAGTGTCCAGAACGTTTTGATAATTTGTGGTGGTTCTCATCTGTAATAAGTGGGCAGTGTACATAAACTGGTACATCCCAACCAAATGCCTCATATAATCTGTTGTATTTTGGTGATGAAGATAAATACTCATTACCTCTAACTACGTGTGTAATTCCCATTAAATGATCATCTACTACGTTAGCAAAGTTATATGTTGGATATCCATCTGATTTAATAAGAACCATATCATCAAGTTCTTCGTTATCAACTGTAATATCTCCATAAATCTCATCGTGGAATGTTGTTGTACCTGTTGTAGGGTTATTCTGGCGAATTACATATGGCATTCCAGCATCAAGGTTAGCTTGAACTTCTTCTGGTGTTAAGCTTAAGCAGTGTTTGTCATATACCATGATTTCTTTTCCTGCTACTTCTTTTTTAAGACCTTCAAGACGCTCTTTTGTACAGAAACAGTAGTAAGCTTCTCCTTTTTCTACGAGTTTCTTTGCATACTCAAGGTACATACCTTTTTCATGTCTCTCACTTTGAACGTATGGACCACATCCACCATCTTTGTCTGGACCTTCATCATGGATTAAGCCTGTCTCTTTCATAGTACGGTAAATAATATCTACAGCACCTTCTACATAACGTTCCTGATCAGTATCCTCTATTCTTAAAATATAATCTCCGCCTTCATGCTTTGTAATTAAGTAAGCATAAAGAGCTGTACGAAGATTACCTACGTGCATTCTACCTGTTGGACTAGGTGCAAATCTAGTACGAACTTTACTCATTTTGATATCTCCTTATCTTAAAATACTTTAATGATTAACAAGGGCAACACCCTCTATGTTTTGTCCCTTTTATCAAATTCGAGCCTTTCTCAAATCTGATAAAAAAAGGCAAACACGGTTTTTATTATATACCATGTATTGCCTTTTTTCAATAAAGTTATTCAGTTCTTCTTCTATCTTTTCTTCTTTTATCCTTCAAATGATGTACTAGCTTTTGTTTATACATAAGTTCATCTATTTCCATTAAAAACTCTTCTGCTGTTAGTTTCTTTTTCAAATCATAAACAGCATATCCACAACTCATTTTTATAGAAAATTCGTGAACATTTTTTCCATTTAGTTTATCTAAATTTTTCATCAATTCTGCAATTTTTTCCGTAAGATGATAATTATTATCTACATAAATAATTATGCAGAATTCATCGCCACCATAACGTCCAACCATGCCTTCACTTCCAAATGTAATAAAAAGAATCTCTGCAACTTCTTTTAAGACTTGGTCTCCTTCTAGATGACCGTACTTATCATTTATTTCTTTGAAATGATCTATGTCAATCATTATTGCTGAAAAAATCTTTCCATTATTTTTTGCATTATTAACAGCATCACTTAAACGCATATCTATGCCTCGCCTGTTATAAGCTCCTGTCAGATAATCGCCGTTAACATCATTACCTTGTAAATAGAAAAACAACAACACACAACCTACTGTAATCATAGCGTACGTCAAGTCCATATCTGCAAAATAAATTTGGCCAATTGCTCCAAATAATGATAGTACTGGCAACATTAAGATAGCTGTTCTGTATGCGAAATTAATGTTTTTTCTAAAAGCAAATGCATATATATCAAGAAGCAAACAATAAATCATTATCATGGCTCCTCGTATATAAAAATATTCTCCTCTGAAATATTCAAGATCTTCAAAGTAATAAAACCACCTAAAATTAAATAGAGTTGAAATCAAAACTAAGACAAAGTTAAGACACGCAAATATCTGAAATGCATGCAACAAAACTTTTCTTGGTCGTTCTTGCTTTCCTTCCATCCATTTATCTATATAATCTATGGCCAATAAATATTCTACTGGATCAAATAAAAATATAAAAAAATAACCAGCTTTTGCTAAGAATAAATATCTTTGCGGATAAATTTCTCCTACTCTTCCAATGGATTCAGCTAGTAGAAGACAAAGTGTCATTGTAAGTAATCTTACAAATTGTTTTGAAGAATTAACATGTATCATTCCACTTTGAAATATTAACAACAATATTAATAATAACATTGTATATAAATTTAAAATAATCCAACCCGAAATAATCATTCTATTACCTCACTAGTTACTAAAAATCTAACTCTTGTCCTTTCCTTGTCTGTAACTTGAACTTTCACTTTTCTACAGTGCTGTCTTTCTAACTATATCGGTAACTTTCTACACTTTAAACTAGAATTTTTATTCTTTATTATGTTTTTTAAATTTTATTTCTTATCTATTACTTTTATTTTTTTATGTTTTTGTTTTTAATTTTTGTTTAATTAACTTACCTGAACCTGTTTATGAAGTCCACGTAAAATTCTTGGTTGCATAACTATGTAATAACCTAAAACCAAAAGGGACACTAACACCCAGCTGATTGGATAACATTTAAGAATTTGCATCATTCCTGCATTTGGAACTATAAACTCTACCCAAATAATTCTAAAAGCACATATTCCTAACAAATTAGAAACTGTAGCAACCATAACATAGTTTTCGGCCCTAAGTGTTGCTGATAGAATCTCTGATATAGCAAATACTGCATAAAATGGTGGCAATAACTTAGAAATTTGAACACCTATATCTATTACCTCACTACTGCTAGCAAACATTCCAAGAAGTTTAGGCGCAAAAGCAATAAACACTACTGCCAAAATTAATCCTGTTCCCATTTCCATTGCAAGTACTTCTGCAACTGCTTTTCTTATTCTTTTTGGAAGTCCAGCGCCATAATTTTGTCCAACAAAAGTAGTAATAGATACAGAAAATGCTTGATTTATCATCCACCACAAAGCATCTATCCTACCGTAAGCTGTCCATGCTGCAACAACATTTACACCCATTTGATTGAGCGATGTTTGTACTATCATATTTGAAACCGAAAACATACTTCCTGCAATTGCAGTAGGTAATCCAATTTTTAAAATACGATTTAATGTTTTTATATTTATATGTAGCTTTGCTATTGATAGCTTCATGCCTACTGTTTTCTTCATAAGAAGCCAAGTTACAAGAATTGCACTTAATGCTTGAGAAATATCAGTTGCAATTCCTGCGCCTGTTACTCCCATTTTTAAAACCATTACAAAAATTACATCTAAAATAATATTAACTCCACAACATACTATTAATATATATAGTGGACGTTTTGAATCTCCTATTGCTCTTAAAATACCAGCACCCATATTATAAATCAATGTAAAAACTAATCCGGCAAATAAAATCCTAACATAAATTGTAGAACCATCCATTAAATTACTAGGTGTTTTTAATAAATTAAGTAAAGGTTTAACAAATATAATACCTATAATTCCAAGTATGATACCACCAACTAATCCGAAAGTATATGCTGTATGCAAAGCATCATCTACTTTTTCGTATTCATTAGCTCCAAAATGTTGAGCAATGATTACTGTGGCACCAGTAGCAAGTCCCATGAAAAAACTAAATACAAAATTTAGGATTTGACCTGATGAACCACCTACACTTGCAAGTGCTTCTGTTCCTGCAAATTTACCAACTACAGCAGCATCTACTGTATTGTATAGTGTCTGAAAAAATGCACCTATAAGGATAGGAAAGAAAAATATTAAAATTTGTTTCCATATTACGCCAGTTGTTATTGCGTTTTTGTTTTTTACTTCCATATTTCACCTCTAATAATTATAAAATCAATAACTTTTTATGAAAAAATTTTTTCTCATTGTTTTAAGCGATAAGCATTATTATAGCATTGTAAAACAAAAAAGCAACCAGGAATTGCATTAATTTATTGTTTTTTTATTAATGCGCTCCCTGGCTTCTTTTATTATATATTATGCGTTTTTTTAAGTACTCTAACGACCTACGTATTCTGCTTTTAATATTCTTACTTTCTAATTTATTATACAAAATTAGTTTCCAAAATATTTTTTTGCAAATTTATGTATAGTTATTAAAAATTGATCCATTCGAATATGTATATGAATAAGATCCCGAAGCGCCATAAGTATTTGCTTTAGCAGCTTCATTTTCTGCATTCATTTTAATCATAGAAGCATTTACTCCTACTGAATATGCGTATGAACCTGTTCCAGTAAATAAAGTTTTTAAAGTTGATTTGTCTGCTTTTTTAAAACTTTCTTCATCAATCTCTAAAGTATTATCTTCCTTTACATTTATTCCTACTGCTGTCAAAAGTTTTTTGTTATTATTTGTGGCATTTTCTAGCTTATTTACTGCGCTTTCAATAGAACTTGATTTAGCCTTTTCGCCTGTCTCAACTACAGAATTATAGTCATCCACAAAATTCTTTATAGCTTTTAACTGTTCTTCCTCACTTGTTTTATCAGTAAATAATGAGGTATTCGTATAAAGCTTTTTAGATGTTTCAACTATTTCTCCCGCTTCTCCTTTAATAGAAGCAAGAGTTTTAGATGTATCTTTAGAAGTTGATGTTGATGTATTATTTTTGTCAAACAACGTATCTACTACAGTTTTTTTAGATGAATCTTTACTATCATCTTCTGAAGCATTTGCTACCTTAGCAAAATAAGACTTCATAAGTTTACCATATGAACCACTTTTTATAGTACTGTAGTCAGATGATAAAGCATACATGTTTGCCATATAATTATTATTTTTCTTGTCATTTTTATTTAAACTTGAAAATAATACTCCTAGTGACGACGAATCGTAACCTGAAATTGTTGGCATAAGCAACTCTCCTTTCATCCATGAAACTACACCGTTCCATCACTTACATTACATAGACTTCCATGTCTATAGTATCTCAATCTTACTATCGGTTAAGTTGCTTTTTTTCTTTAGCCTTTTATATATTTTCGATTTGCCAATCAATTGGATCTAACCCATTTTCTTGTAAAAATTCGTTAGCTGAGCTAAAATGTTTGCATCCAAAGAATCCTCTATAAGCAGATAATGGGCTTGGATGTGGTGCCTTTAAAACTAGATGTTTTGGATTATTTAGCATTTTCTCTTTTGTCTGAGCTGGACGTCCCCATAACATATATACAACTGGAGAATCTTTTTCATTTACTGCTCTAATAATAGCATCTGTAAACTGCTCCCAGCCTTTACCCTTGTGAGAATTAGCTTGATGTGCTCTAACTGTTAAGACAGTATTTAGCATTAACACACCTTGCTTTGCCCATTTTTCCAAAAATCCATTATTTGGAATATAACAATTCAAATCATCTTGCAACTCTTTATAAATATTCTGAAGAGATGGTGGAATTACCTTTTGACTTGGTAATACCGAAAAACTTAGACCATGTGCTTGATTTTCATTATGATATGGATCTTGTCCTAAAATAAGAACCTTTACATCTTTAAGCGGTGTTAAATGAAGTGCATTAAAGATGTTATCTGAAGTCGGATAAATTGTTTGTGTTTCATATTCTTTTAAGACAAATTCATACAATTCTTTATAATATGGTTTGCTATATTCTTTTTCTAGCACGTCTTTCCAATCGTTTGTTACTTTCATTACTAATAAATTTCCTTTCTATAATCGAACTGAAACTCCTTGATTTCTTAAATAATTTTTTAAATCTGAAATTTCAAGTTCTCTATAATGAAAAAGCGAAGCTGCAAGTGCTGCATCTGCTTTTCCTTCTGTAAGAGCATCGTAAAAATGCTCCTTTTCTCCTGCTCCACCTGATGCAATTACAGGAATTGTTACACTTTCTGCTATTTTGCGTGTAAGTTCTATATCATATCCCTTCTTAGTTCCATCAGCGTCCATGCTTGTAAGCAAAATTTCTCCTGCCCCAAGTTGGTTAACCTTTTTGGCCCATGAAATTGCATCTAAGCCAGTATCTATTCTACCACCATTTTTGTATACATTCCATCCTTTACCGTCTTCTCTCTTGCGCGCATCAATAGCCACTACTACACATTGACTTCCAAATCTATCTGCTGCTTGAGATATTAACTCTGGAGTATTTATTGCAGATGAATTAATAGAAATTTTATCCGCCCCTTCTCTAAGTAAGACATTAAAATCTTCTACCGTTCTAATTCCTCCACCAACTGTAAATGGTATAAAAACATTTGATGCAACCTTTGCCACCATATCTATTACAGTATTTCTATTATCTGATGAAGCAGTTATATCTAAAAAAACAAGCTCGTCTGCTCCAGCTTTATCATATACCTTTGCAATTTCTACTGGATCTCCTGCATCCCGTAGATTCACAAAATTTACTCCTTTTACAACCCTACCGTCTTTTACATCTAAGCACGGTATTATTCTCTTTGTAAACATATTAAATCCTCTCATTCATAACTTATTCCACTTTTAATTTTATACTCGTTTTCTTTTATAGTTGTTTTTCTTTTCTATATTTCACAAAAGTTTTTTAAAATATGCAATCCTACTTGGCTGCTCTTTTCTGGATGAAACTGGCAGGCAAAAATATTATCTTTTTCAACTGAAGCATGTATATTTACACTATAATCACAAGTAGCCTTTACTATTTTTTCATCTTTTGCTTTTAAATAATAAGAATGGACAAAATACACGTATGGATCTGCATCTAGACCTTCAAACAACCTACCGTTGTTTTGTAAATGCAAATCATTCCATCCAATATGGGGGATTTTTAACCCTTCTTTGTCTGGAATACGCAATATTTGTCCATTCAAAATATTTAGGCCTTCGACTCCGCTACTTTCTTCGCTTCCTTCAAATAAAAGCTGTAGCCCTAAACATATGCCTAAAAATGGTGTGTTCTTTTGTGTAACTTCCCTGATAACTTTATCAAGTTCGTATTTTTTAAGTTGATCCATAGCCTGTCCAAATGCACCAACTCCTGGCAAAATAACCTTATCAGCTGAAAGAATAGTGTGTTGATCTCTTGTAACAACGCACTCTTCCTTCAGCGAAACAAGTGCTTTTTCTACGCTCTTTAGATTGCCCGCATTGTAGTCAATAATTGCTATCATAGTAGTGGTCTCCTAACTTTCTTCGAGTAGTCCTAGCTCCTTTACTCGTTTATAGATTTCTAGGGAATATTGATCCCAGTCACCCATATTATACCACTGTTTAGCCTGTTCTGGCGATACCCCAAAAGAATCCTGCAACGCCACATCTATCTTATGTTCTAATTCTTTTAATTCATCTGTGCACTTATATTTTTTTGCAGTCTCCTCATAATTCTGACAACGTCCTTTTCCACAAACTAACGCATCTAAAGCCATTGCATATTTATGATTGTCATATAATGTCTTATAAGCTTCATATCTTCCTTCAACACTACCTAAAACTTCTGTTTTCACATAAAGTTTTTGGTCTTCTTCATTTAATTTTAGCCCTGTTAAAGACTGATATGCTTTTGTATAATCTTTGTCTGTATATGCTTTCTTTCCAGCCTTTACAAGCATCTGACCTCTTAATAGTGTAGTTCCAAGATAAATAAATACTATTAATGAAAACGCCATTATCCATATAACAATAACTGGTCCTTTTGGTAAAGGAGGTGTTTTATCCACTTCTTTTGGTTTCTTTTCTTTCTTTGGCTTTTTCGGTTTTTTCTCCTTTGGTGGTTTCTCTTTCTTTGGTTTTTTCTCTTTTTTCTCTTTTTTCTTCTTTTCTTTTTTCTTTTTGCCTTTTTTATCTGCACCTTCATCGCCTGTCATTCCTAGTTCTGCCAAAATAGCCGCATTTTCAGCTGATAATCCCTCTGCATTTGCGTCATTTGATGCATTTAAATCAACTTTATCATCTTCATCGTCATCAGGTCCAAAGAGCATGGCCTTTAACTTGCTAAAGAATCCACCTTTTTCGCCATCTTCACCTTTTTTTTCTTTTTTCTTTTTCTTTTTTTTCTTTTTGCCTTTTCCCTCATCTTCCTCTTCTTCGGAGGCTTCTTCCTCTGCCTTCTCATCAGAAGATGTTTCTTCAGACGACTCTTCGCTTGCCTCTTCACTTGCTTTTTCGTCTGTTGCTTGTGAATCCCCATCTTTTTCAGCTTCTAAATTCAATTCATCTCCTAGGTCTTCACCTAAATCATCTCCAAATAATGATTCTAAGTCTAAATCATCATCTAAACTAAATCCTTCATCTGCGCCTTCTTCTGCGCCTCCTAATATACTTTCTAATTCTTTTTCATCGTTTTCAGCCAAATCTATTTCACCTTCTTCTTGTGGAATATCAGCATCATCGAGGGAAACATCCATCTGACTGATATTACTTTCTTTTTCTATTCTTGGTTCTCCTGCTTCCTCAAGTAAGTCATCTAATTCCGCCATCAAATCTTGTTTCTTTTCTTTTATATTTAAATCTTCTGGTTCTGATTCTTTAACTTCTTCTGTTTCTAAATTATCTACTGGGATTTCTTCTAGTTCTTCAGACTCGGGCTCTGATTCTAGCTCTAGCTCTGGTTCTGATTCTAACTCCTGTTCTTGTTCTAGCTCGGGCTCTGGTTCTAACTCAGGCTCTGGTTCTATTTCTAGTTCTGGCTCAGGCTCCTGTTCTAACTCAGGCTCCGATTCTATTTCAGGCTCTGGCTCCTGTTCTGGCTCTGGCTCCTGTTCTAACTCAGGCTCCGATTCTATTTCAGGCTCTGGCTCCAATTCTAGCTCTGGTTCTAACTCAGATATATCATCAAGCTGGCTTACTAAATCCTCTAGTTGTTTTTCTGCCTTTTCTTCACCATCAAGATCCTGGCCTAAATCCATATCTAATGTATCAATATTACTATCTAATTCATCATTTATGTCTAACTCATCGCCTACGTCTAATTCGTCATTTGCATCTAGTTCATTTTCTATATCTAGTTCATCACCTAACTCATCATCATTTTTGGGGATTTCATCCGATTCAATTACATCATCTAACGATGAGTCTAGGCTTTCTAGCTTTTGACTTAAATCTTGTGTTTCGCTATCTTCTAAAAGTGTATCATCTATCTCCTGACCAATATCTTTTGTTGTTTCTAAAATTATAGGGGATTCTGGCACATCACTTGCATCATCTGATTCGTCTAAACTTTGTCCATCATCTACCCCATTTAGTTCTTCTCTACCTAACAATTCTGCAATCTCTTGTCCATCATCAGTTTTAAAAATATCATCTTGTTTTGATTTTTGTGGAATTTCTTCGTCAAATATATCCAAATCACTTTGAATACTATTTTCAAGTTCAAATTCCATAGAGTTATTTTTTTCGGCCTCTAATTCTTCTTCAAATTCCCTTAAAAAATCGTCTGCTGAATTAGCTGAAAATACTTTTTTAGGATCAACTTTTTGGTCTACATGATTGGCTGAAAGTGCTTGTGCTCTGGAACTTTTTATTTTTTCATCTAAACTTGTATCATCATCTACAGATTTAAGTAAATCATCTAAGTAATCCTCTTCTGGATGCTTATCCATAGCATGCTATCCTCCAATCTTTTTAGAAAATAAATAATAAGTATGTAGTAAATATCATATATAATTAATATCATATATAATTAATATCGTATATAAAAAGGATGTGACGAAAAGCATCACATCCTTTTAATTACCATCCAATGTGCTTATGCGCCTGCTCTAGCACTATGAGCTTTATCGATCAAATCGTCAATTGCTGATACTAGTTGACCAATTTCTGGTTTTGTAAGCTGTGCATCTGCACCAAGGCTTTCACCTTTTCTTCTCATCTCATCATTTACCAATGAAGAGAAGATAATAAGTGGAATTTCTTTCATTTCATCATCACTCTTGACCAGTTTCGTCAATCTATGACCATCCATCATCGGCATCTCAATATCAGTTACTATACAGTCAACTTTATGAGCAACATTGCCTTCTTTCTTCATTGCTCTTAGCTTGTCCCAGGCCTCCTGGCCATTTCCATTAACAATAAGCTTTGTATAACCTGCCTTTTTAAGACAATCTGTAATAAGTTTACTAAGAAGTGGTGAATCCTCTGCAATAAGAATTGTAGAATCGCCACGACTTCTTTCTTCTTTCATCATATCAACATCTGCAACTCTTAATCCTGTCTCAGGGCTTATTCCAGAAACGATTGATTCGAAGTCGAGAATAACTACTAATTTTTCACCTAATTTAATAACACCAGTAGATGTACTACTATCTTGAGCATTAATTGTTGCATCTGGTTTAATAATTGCATCCCATGATACACGATGAATTCCTAGCACTTGATCAACGTGAAACGCAACATTTAACTTGTTAAAGTTTGTAATGATAAATAGTCCCTCACCTGGTGAATCTGGTAAACCTAGGCATCTTTTCAAACTGATTACAGTAATCATTGTATCCCTTGGCATAAATATTCCTTCAACACTTGGGTGAGAGTTTGGAACTGGTGTGATTTGTTGAAATTGTAAAATCTCTCTTATTTTTGCAACGTTGATTCCATAATGATTATCACCTAAAGTGAACTCTAACAGTTCTAATTCATTTGTTCCTGATTCTAACAGAATATTTGTATCCATTTAGTCTCCTCCCCGAGCATCCATTAATATTACATATAATATATCGTCATACTACTCGTTATTTTTATAATTTGACAGCATTTTTTGTTCCATTTACAGTTGCCTCAAGGGAAATATCGCCTAAACTTGCTGCTTGATCTTTTGGTATTTCAAAAAGCATTACCGTATCTACAGAACTATTCGCTGCTAGCGTACCTGAATATGTTAAAAAGTCATTATTTAGTAAAGTTTTAGCTGCATTATATGTTTTTCCGCCAATCTTTGCTGTAATACTAATATTAGAGGCCATATTATCTAATGTAATATTTGCTCCACTAGTATTAGTAAGTTTTAAATTTACTACAGCATAAATCCTTCCGGACTTAGCAGTAACAGAGTATACTCCGTTTTGTATATAACTTTTCTTTGAAGTTGTACCGCTAAACGTTACAGTTACATCATTTTCATGTCCTATAAGTTTTGCTAATGTCGTCTCTGGTGTCTGGGAACTACTACCTGATGAATCATTTTTTTCTGACTCTGAATCGTCTTTTGTTTTCTTTGATTCTGTTGATTTGTCTTCTTTTTTAGTCTCGCTTGTCTCTTCGATCTCTTCGATCTCTTCTGTCTCTTCTGTCTCTTCTTTTACCTTTTGCTCTTCTTCCGTTTCTGTTGGTAAAGTGCCGTTTAATCCATCTTTTTGATACACATTATATTTTGCAACTACCTTAGCAGAATACGTAGAAATTATCTTATTTTCCTCGTCGGTTAATTCAGTCAATGGCGTCACAATGCATCCACTCAAAACACATGTATTCGCAAGTAACAGCGCTAAAAGTACTCCTATATTTTTTTTCATATGTGTCCCCGCCTTCATTGTTACGTTAATAAACTTACATAGAATATTTCTAAATTTATTATCGTAACAAATCTGACTTTTTTTAACCTGTAAATTGTGCATTAATTATAAACATTTTATAACATTTCATAACATTTCATAATATTTTAGACGTTTGAATTTTGAAGTTAGAATTTTGAAGTCAAAGCTTTTAAGTTAAAGTTTTACAATAAAAGTTTCTAAATGTTAAGCTTTCTGAAGTTCCATCCAAAACTCTACTCCATTTTCATGATTAATTGCTCCACATTTTTGATGGAATGAATCCATTATAGCTTTTACAATAGACAGTCCAATGCCTGAACCGCCATATTCTCTAGTTCTAGCTTTATCTACCTTATAGAATTTAATCCATACTTTTTCGATATCTGCATCTGGAATCCTATCACCAGTGTTAAATACACTTGTCCTTATAACATCTCCACGTTGCTCAAATGTAACATTTATAATCTTGTCATTTTTAGCATAGTGAATCGCATTACTTAGGAAATTAGTAATAACTTCCTCAACTTTAAATTCGTCTCCCCATACATAAATTGGTTCGTTTTGAAGGAAATTGATTGTAATTCCACCTTGTTTTGCCATAATTGTAGAAGCATTTACAACACCTTCTACTAACTCTGTCATATCAAATCGTTTCATTTCAACCACTTCATTGCCGAATTCAAGTTGATTCAATGTTAAAAGTTTCTTTACCATTGTATTCATTTTATCAGCTTCGTCCATGATGACTTCGCAATAATAATCACGACTTTCAGGATCATCGTTAACAAACTCTTTAAGTCCTTCTGCATAGCCTTGAATAAGTGCAAGTGGAGTTTTCAACTCATGAGAAACATTTGACAAAAATTCTTTACGCATTTCATCAATTCGATCTTTTTTCTCTATATCTCTTAAAAGTTCATTATTAGCTTCTTTTAATTCTGAAATAACGTTTTGTAGAGTATCTGACAAAACATTCATGTTTCTTCCTAGTTCATCTGTTTCACGACTACTTAAATAATATCCTTTGTATTTTGCATTAAAATCAAGATTAGTAATCCTTTTAGAAATATCTGATAATTCTAAGATTGGTCTAGAAATTCTCCTTGAAAGAAGAACAATAACAATTATACTTACAATTACAGAAGCTAAGCCTATCCACTTAAAGAAAATATTAGTTATTTGAGCACTTTCCTTAATGCTTTCCAAAGGTGTTCTCATAAAAACTGTACTGCCATCGTCTAACTTTCCATATAAAGTAAGATAGTCTGCATTCATTCTTTCATCATGACGTCTTTGTAACTCATAATTGTCTGCTGCCTTAATAACAATCGTATCATCATCTGAACCATATATCATGTCATTGATTTGGTTAATAATGTACGTTGAACTTGTAGAAGATGATGATGCAATTATCTTATTATCTTCACCTATAACTACAATTGTTAAATTACCATTACCACACATTCTCTCTAATGTTATTTCAAACTTAGTTGAGGAAAGCTTATCTTTTTGCGCTGCTCTATTAATAACATTAAATCCAGAAAAAATCACACTTTCTTTTTTATATGTATAGTATCTTTCAAGAAATGTAGTGTTTAAAAAAGAACATAAAATAACAGTTCCAGCTACTAAAGCTACCATTGTAGCTATTAGCTGGAATGTTAATGATGCTCTTTTTTTTCCAAAAAATTCACCTACTCGTTCCATTCTGTTCTCCAACTCTAATTCATACCAATTAAAAATTACTTATTTGCACCTTTTGTGTCAAACTTATATCCCATGCCCCAAATAGTTTTGATAGCATCACCTTGCTCACCCATTTTATTACGCAATTTTTTTACATGAGTATCAATTGTTCTAGCATCGCCAAAATAATCATAGTTCCATACATTATTAAGAATCTTTTCTCTAGATAAGGCAAGGCCTTCATTTTCCATAAAGTATGCTAACAATTCAAATTCCTTAAAGCTTAATGTAATCTGTTTTCCTTCTACTGTAACGATATGAGCTTTTTTATCAAGGGCAATTGCACCACAATTAATAATATCATTATCTTCTTCTTGATCTGTTGTACGTCTAATAATTGCGTCAACTCTAGCCACAAGAATCTTTGGTGAAAATGGTTTTGTAACATACTCGTCTACACCTAAATCAAATCCCATAAGCTCATCTGACTCGTCGCTTTTTGCTGTAAGCATAATAATTGGAACTTTTGAAGATTCACGAATTTCTTTGCAAACTTCCCAACCATTCATCTTAGGCATCATAATATCTAATATAATAAGTGCAATATCTCTATTGCTGTAAAATATATCTAGAGCTTCCTCTCCATCTCCTGCTTCTAAAACATCATAATCTGTACGAACCAAGAAATCCTTCACAAGCTTTCTCATTCTCTTTTCATCATCTACAACTAAAATTTTTATTTTCTGCATTTTATCTACCTCATAATCATTATTTATTTTCAAATTTTCGATGTGGATTCCTCTCCACTTAATAAAAAAAAGTATATCATTGTCCTTTGAAAAATATGTGAACAATAAAGCCCCACAATTTGAATTTTTTGTGGGGCTTTTATAGAATTTTAAGATTCTTCATTCTTTTCTGTTTCTATCGATTTTTCTGTTGAATTCTTCTCTGTTGAATTCTTTTCTGTTGAACTCTTCTCTGTTGAATTCTTCTCCGTTGAATCTTCTTTACTTAATTTTTCTTCTTTATCTTTTAAAGCTTTTTCTCTCTTTTCTAATTGTTTTTCCTTTTTTTCTAGTTGTTTGTTCCACGACTCATACTTGTTAATTACTTTATCTTCGTAATTAACTATTGTAGTAGTTGAACCTGTAAGAATAATGATTGCAAACATTCCGATTATGACAATTGCAAAAACTGTTGCAAAAAAAGTAGCTAAATTTTTTTTAGAATTTAACTTTTTAAAAGCAACTGCCGTTTTCTTAAGTGTATCCTTGGTATCTTTTAATTCATCTGCCATATCCTGCATATTTTTGCTAGAATATTTTCCATCACTAGACTCAGCATTATTTTCCTGCTGTTCTATAATTTGCATAGGCATTCCACTAACTATTGGAATTGCTGGAATTTTTTCCTTTTCAACTCCAAGTTCTTCAAGTCTAGACTTTAGTTCAATCAAAAACTTTAGACCTACAACTGTTTTAAAATAATTTTTTTCTATTAAACCCGTATATATTTTTAAAACAACTTCAGGATCTTCCATATTGCTTTTTGAAATGACATACTTTACTCCGTCAATTTCTTTTTGAGCTTTTTTCGCATCATTTTCGTTTTCGAAATCAAAATCATCTACAATTTGCATTATTTAGTCTTCTCCTTAATCTGACCTAATCTATAGGCAGCAATTAATGCCTTTAACTCTTTTATTCGGCATTTCATTGTCTTACCATTATCAGTATCACCAACTAAAATTCGTCTATCTGTATATTGTACTGCCTCTTGTCTTGATGCTATATCTATTTCTTTTTCTACGGCTTCTTCTTTTGAAACAAATGGATCATGTGCTGCTAAAGTCAATCCATAGGAATTGTAAATTAATGTGTAGCCTGCAATTCCAGTTTCTTTTCTATAAGTCTTTGAAAATCCACCATCAATTATAATGAGCTTTCCTCCACATTTTACTGGATTTTCCCCATCCATTCTATGAACTGGGACATGTCCATTAATAATATGTCCTTTTGTAGGGCAAAGGCCAAACTCTTTTAAAACTGTTTCGGCTGTCTCGGCCTTATCCAATAGATTATAGTATAGATTTTTTTTCTCTTTTTTAATTTCTTCATCATTAAGGAAATATCTTTCAAATGTAGCCATTTTATCTCTACCATACAATGGCGATTTTGGACCAGTCCATAAGAACCAGAATATGTCTTCTGCTTTCTTTTTTTCCTTCTTGTCTACTGAAAAAACAGCCTTTCTCACATAGGACTCTAATGCATCATATAGTTCTTTTCCTTTATATTCTTTTCCAAAAACCCATACCTTTGCAAAAGTTCCATCTTCATTCATTGGCATGCAACCATGATATAAAAGGTTTCCATTAAAAGTTTTATACATGCTACCTTTTTTCATTAAAAGATTCATATGTTTTTGAAGTTTTTCACAATGCACAAATGAAGACTGCAAGTGTTTCATTACTGACTCTTCTTCTGGTGAAAGTTTTGTTGGGTCTTTTGGATCTATAGTTGGAAAATGCATATCTTGCATTGGATAATCTACATCGCCTATTTTAACAGTTCCATGCTCATAATCTATTCTATCAAGCATACTTCTGTCACTCATGCCAAATTCTGGATACTTCTTGCATAATTGGCCATCTAATTTAAATTTAATAATGGCAATAGCCTTATGCATTTTTTTAACTAACTGCGTTTCCATTTCTGTAGCATTAACCTCGCCCTTTAAGACGAATCTAGTACATGGATCTTTTGCATAAACATCCATTGCAAATGTAGCTAGTGGAAGCATATTAATTCCATATCCTTCTTCTAGCATATCTAAATTTCCGTATCTAATACTATTTCTGATTGCGCTTGCTATACAAGCTTTGTTTCCTAATGCAGCTCCCATCCATAATACATCATGGTTACCCCATTGGATATCTAACGAATGATATTTGCACAATCTATCCATTATCAAATGAGAACCTGCGCCTCTATCATAGATGTCTCCTATAACATGAAGCCTATCTATTACAAGTCGTTGAATTAATTCCGCCAAAGCTACAATAAAGTTTTCTGCATTTCCTAACTCTACAATTGTATTAACGATTGCATCATAATATGCTTCTTTATTTAAAACCTCTGGCTTTTCTGATATTAATTCTTCTATTACATATGAATAATCTTTTGGAAGTGATTTTCTGACTTTAGAACGTGTATATTTAGATGATACTGTCTTACATACTTCTATCAATCTGTATAAAGTGATTTTATACCAATTATCCATATCCTCTTCTTCTTGTTTAACAAGTTCCATTTTCTCCTTTGGATAGTAAATAAGCGTAGCTAATGCTGATTTATCTGCTGTTGTAAGCGAATGTCCAAAAACATCTTCTATTTTTTTACGAACAGCACCTGAACCATTTTTCAATACATGAGAAAAAGCCTCATATTCTCCATGAATATCAGACATAAAATGTTCTGTACCTTTTGGTAAATTTAAAATTGATTGTAAATTAATAATTTCTGTTGATGCTGCCTCTATTGTAGGAAAAGATTCCGACAATTGTTCGAGGTAACGTATTTCTTGTTTATCCACTTAACTCCTCCATACCTTATTATCCTTATATTATATATCGACACGTTTTTTCCCCCACCCTGCGTATAAACGCTATAGAAAAAAAGTTAAAAAAACATTGGGTAGAAACGTGTCGATGATATTATTATAATACATTTTACGAATATTTTAAATAGCCTGATATTCTTTTAATTTATTCTTATGCCACACTATAAACCAACTATTCTACTGCAATTTCTCGAAATGACATTCCAGTACACTCATTTAGCTCAATAGCTTTTTTAAAAGTTTTGGATACAAAAATCGGAATCTGTTGCCAATTATCAAGTTTAAATATATCTGCTCCTTCTGTTTTTTTCTCAAATATTCCATATTTGCTTACAGTATATATAGTTCCTTTGCCCTCAATATATGTTTCGAAGTAATCCGATTTATTTAGGCATAAAGCATCTACTACTTTAACTATATTTGCAATATAATATTTTTTTTCAACAACAATCCCTTCATTATCAAATATTATAATATCGATAAATTGTATTTCAGAGTTTAATTCTTGTAAAATTTGTTTTAGATTTTCAGAAACTATAAACCAGCCTTCATCATTTGCCAAATAGTCTGTCCAGATATTACCTTCCTCTTCATTAAAACATAATTCTATTCTTTCATTCTCATTATGATAGTATTCTCCATCTTTAAAAGTATATGATTCAAACCTTTCACGGTTTTTGCAATGAAGAATTATATCATTTTCTCTTTCCATATCCATAGATAATTTATAGTATCTCATCAGTGTTCTCCATTTCTCCAATAATCCTTATAAAGCATATCAGGATTATCTGTTATATGTACTTTCATTTTTTCATATAATTTTAAAAAAAATGTTTTTACTTCTGCAGCCTTATCTACTTTTGATACCTTCGGCTTCTCAACCTCTATATCCTTCGGTTTTACTTCTCTGACTTTCGGTTTCTCAAGTTCCGCAATCTCCGATTCTGATACAGTGACTTCTGATGTAAATGCAACTGCACTTTTTCCTATTTTAGATGCATAATCATCATCTAAATTCTCATATGGTGCGACAATATTATAACTCTTTAAACAAAAAGGAACCACAAAGACATTGATATGTACCCTCTTTACTGGACAAACCAGTAAGGAGGGTACATATCAATTGCTCAACTTGTGATTCTATTAAATAATTGGATATTAACTTTTATGTATCTGTTACATATTGTATTAAATTTTTATACTGATTTATACATTGATGGTAATAAATACAAAAAGTCTGTAGCTAAGCCAGCCATAAAGATTATCCATAATACTCCGAATTTGACATACTTTCTTCCTCCTAAAATCTATTTATAGCAAAGGCATATGTTTTTTCCTCGACTGTCACAAATCTTTTAATAGTGTAAACTTCTCCCCTTATCTTTTAGGATGAAATCCTTAATTTTAGTTTCAACATATGAATTTAGATTGCTTTAAATTATCTTCTCAATTTTGAGAAAAAACAAACATAGAAAATTACAATCATTACTACTTGTGCAATGCACATAAATAACATATATAATCTTTTCAGCTTTCTAGATACCTTTTCATTCTTTTGAATAGCTACTAATCCCTTTACCAAAATTATTCCTATCAAAAGCCACACTACCCATGCAATAATAACTTCAACAGCTGGTGTCATTTTTCTTCCTCCTAACTATATACAATATTAAAACTCTTTAATTTAAACAGAGTAATATTTTTAATTTTTCTTAAAATTAAAATTTTTTAATACTCATGTTATCTAACGAAAAAGCATAATTTATTCCTTCTATGCTCACAATTATTGCCTCATTTTTTCCAAGCAAATCTATATACTCTTGATCTGATGTAAACTCAATTGGCATCTTTTCTCCATCTTGAGCTAACATAGTATTTTCTTCAAGATCAAACGTCTTAAAATATACTTTTTTATACTTCAACTGAACGCAATTTTCTTTTATATTTTTTATCAGTTTTCTAAAAAAAATTATGTCCTTTAATGGATAATATACTATACTAGCAATTATCATAAGCACCGAAATAATCAAGTACATCCAAAACCTTATTTCAAAACTCCACCTATAGATATATATAATACACATACTAATTGGTATTAACATCCATTTCAGCATTGTTTTCATTATTGATTTTCTATCCAAAATCGCAAACTCTAATCTTTTTACAAAGTTATCACTCATTTTAATATAAACCTCCATGCTATAAATTAAAACAGAACTGGGCCACCCAATAATTATGCTAAAAGTATTGGAGCATATAAAATTCTCCGTATTCTTGAGCAAAATTATGGTATTGCCATCAGCATCGGCAAAGTGTACCGACTCATGACTGCAATGAATTTACCTAAAATATCTAATATCTTTACGGCATTTCAAGCGCAAAAAAATATAATATAGTAATAATTAACACATATACTACAATATATGCCCCTATTAAAACATTGTTCAAATTATATTCTTTTTCTATGGCGTTAAAATTTTGGCAAGCATATGATTCAAATTTTTCTTTTAAAAGTGATAAACTTCTTTTCTTTTCATCAGATTTAAACATCATATCATTATACTTAACTATGTTATCATCTTTCAACTTAAACACATTAAACTTTGCTTCTTCACAATTATAACTTTGTCTTCTTAAACTAGTTTTACGCATAATATTATAATCAACAACTTCATTGAATTTTATATTTCCACTTGTTATTTTGATATTTGATTTACGCGTAACGTAAACTGTATAAAAACATAGTGTTTCATCTTGATTAATAACACTATATGATGTCTTGTGCTTTAATTTCATAAACCTTTTAATAATATATATATATATCTAATTACGCAAAAGCATGCAAAAATCATCCCTATTTCAAACTTGAATATTATACATATAACAAATATAGTGCCTAAATTCATAGATTCGTTAGTTGCTATCTCTAATCCGAACTTATTTAATGTCTTTTTTCTAGATACTAATTGCATTCTACCGTTCCCACCTTTTCCTTAGATTTCTCATCAAAAAAATAGTTCGACAATATCGAAAATATCGTTCCATTTACTGCTTCGCCAAGGAATCCATCGGAGAAGCTTCCGCCAGTAGTCATATTGGATAATCCACCTATTACAGCCGCTGTTGTACCACTTATTGCTACTGCAGCTGCTGAAGCTCCAACTAGTGGTGCAAGCACTGTTCCTGCACCTATAACTGCAATACCACCAACTATATTTACTACATCCTTATTCTTTGTATAAAACTTATTCCATGCTTTACCGGCTTTATTAACAGCACCTCCAACCGCCTTAGCAGCCTTTTTTGCCTTATTCTTAACCCACTTAACTGGATTTGGCCACATACCATTTAAATCTACACTTAGTACGCCATTGTTATAGCAATAGCCGTATGTAGCCTGCAAAGCTCCTACTCCATTTGACATACGCATTGTGCTTCCTAGATCATCGTTTAAGAAGTGATATCTCTCTGCATTTGTGCTATTGACATAGGATTTGTAATCTGCGTTTTTGTATTTCTATAAAACTCATCATGATAATGAATACTTTTTGCCCCATTACGCTCAGTCATTGTAACTGTTTTCTTTTCATCATCATAATCAAATGACATATGAGAACCGTCTGCAAATGTCTGATATGTAGTTCTCGCCTTATCATCGTATACATTGTCCACTGTTACAATTTCTCGTGGGTTCTCTACTGTTCTAAATTTCCCATGTACATCATATGTATACTTAAATGATTGTCCATCTGGTCTTGTAACTTCTGTTAAATATCCATCTGTATATTTATATGTCGCACTTCTTCCCACTTCATCAGTTACACTCTTTAGTTTACCATCTTGATAATAATCAAGTGTAAACTTCTGACCATAGTCTCCAACGACTTCTACTAAAAGTTCTTTTGGCTCTAATGCAGTCGGATTGTCTGATTCTTCAACAGAATGTTCCTTGTCTTCGTTCAAATGTTTTAAATTACATCGAACACAATCCATTATAGCACAATTAAATGACAATCCAACCCCATTTAGGTCTTCTTGACGTAATAATTTACCTTTTTTGTCAAATAGATAAACTGCTCCATCTAATGTTTCATACTTATATTCATAGTCATCTTCTTCTATTTTTTTAAGAGATGCTGTACTTTCTCTACCAGCTGTGTAATAACCATCTTTAAGTGGCATAAATTTTTCTTCTTGTCCATCTTCTTTAAAAACTACTACATCTATATCATCAGGAGTTATTTCATCCTTTTCAAATTTTAGACATACTTCAAAGTTAGTATTCCAATCTTTTCCTAAAATTCCTTCAAAATCATTGATAGAATTGTAGAATCGTGAAAATACAAGGTCTCCATCATCCTCGTCTGATCCATAGTATAAATCTGTCTTTTGGTAGATAAAGTTTCCTGAAGATAGATTTACTGGATCAAAAAAGAACCACAAAGACTTTTCATTTTCTTACATACCTATGAATTAAACCTTTAAATATATAAAATCTTAATCTTTGTGATTCCATTTTTTTACTATATTCTATTGTCTCTTATAATTAATTATTATCATAAGATAATATCATGATTTTGTCTAAAATAGTTTGCTTATATTTTGTAAAAAATTATGTTTTTTCAAACCGTATGCTTTTCTTATTTCTTTAAGCTTCCGCTTAACCTTTTTCTTATGTTCTGGATGACGACGTTCTACATAAAACTCGCATGCTGGGACAAGATATTTGTAGAATTCTTCGTAGCCGATGATATCTTCGTAATCCTCATAGTCTGGGCCTGAAAAAAAGCATATATTATTTTCCCCAATATTTTCTTCATCATCTGGATTATCTGGATCATCAAAATCCTCTGGGAAAAGCATTCCATACCCTACGTTCCAATCACTCGTTTTATTTTTCATTTTATCTAAAAGTTCTAAAAAACAATTTGAGTTGACATATTCATTAAAAGTATCATTTACTGCACCTTTATTACACTTCTTTTCCCAATAATATTCATAAAATTCACTATAACATTCTCCTAAGTTATCATCTGTCACTATAGTTACTTTATTATTTTTTTCTATACTCATTTAATTACTACTCCATTCTAGTACTGGATGCGCATTTTCGATTTCTCCAGTATTCATATTTTTATATCCTTCGAATTTAAGTGTCTTTCCTTTATATGATACTTGACCGTAATATTATATTTGATTTAGCTTTGTATTATCTTATTTAATTTTATAATTATATACCTATATTATCTCTAATTCTAGAGCTTTCTACAAAACAGAAAAAGAACCACAAGCTGATTTTATAAATTGCTCAACTTGTGATTCTATTAAATAATTGGATATTAACTTTTATGTATCTGTTACATATTGTATTAAATTTTTATACTGATTTATACATTGATGGTAATAAATACAAAAAGTCT
>FOPE01000001.1:21767-24273 GCA_900113385.1 Lachnospiraceae bacterium C7 | reverse complement strand
TCTTCTCCAGCGAGATAATAATATTCATCATTTGTTGTATACACAACTTTGATAATATTTCCATCTACATCTTCTATAGTATCTTTAACTAAATTAAACTCTTTAATTTTTCTTTGTTCGACTTCAACTGATGTTTCACCAGTTTCAATTCTTTTTTTTAATTTTTTTATTTTTAAAGCATTTATAAATGGTGTTCTTACAACAAAAAGTTGTATCAATGTTCCACCAAACATCAAAATTGTGACTCCCAAACGTCTTTCAACAAATAAATATACTGCTATATAAAATACTAACGCTATAAATATGGGAATACATAACATACCCCCATTTTTACATTGTTCCTTTATACTTTCATCTAATTTAACTTGTATTTTTTGTGAGCTTTCCATTTCTAATCCTCTCTAATATTTCTAAGAACCACAAAACTGAGTTAATTTCTTGCAAACAATTAGAAGCCAAAGCTTTTCACCGCCTACACTCTTTAATTTTTGTGGTCCAATTTATAATCTTTAAGCATATAATAAAATTTTGTAATCTTTAAAGAAAAGGTAATATGAAGCTATAATAAGTGCCAAACTTAAAACGAACATAATAAATACAAATATATATGCAAATCTAATAGCAATTTTTCTTACCGTAGACATTTCTTCCGGCTTGCCTAATTCTTCAATATTCTTACCTGTATTAGAAGCAATAATTTGCAGTACTTGTTTATTGAAATTTTTAGTTTCTTTACCTAATATTTTTTTAAAATGTGCTTTATTAATTTGTATGAGCTCTCCATTTTCCATTTTAAAGCCTGTTATCACATCTAAATAGTCTGCAAGAATTTTATTTTTTTTAATAACCTTAATATATGTACTATAATCTACCGCATTATTTAAATCTACCTCTATATATTCTTCTTTGTCTGAAGCGTTAGATGGCCAATAATAAATTATTTTATTATCTGGTTTTATTTTTATAAAAGCAACTGACTTGCCTATTTTTTTTCTCATTTTAAATAATACCGGTATACCAGCAAACAACACACAAATGAGATAAAAAACACAGCCAAAAGCAAAATATATAATATACATAAAAACCACAGACAATGTGCACAAAAACTCATCAGCTATTATGTCCGAATACTCCATTATTTTTTTTCTACATTGATATTGCATCCTTTTTCCTCCTCATTGGTATTTTTTTATCGCCTATTTTTGAAAGACATGTTGCAATTGTTCCCACTGTATCCTTGTGGTTTGAATAAAACTTACCCCAAGCTTTACCGGCTTTATTAACAGCACTTCCAACCGCCTTAGCAGCCTTTTTTGTCTCATCTTTAACCCACTTAACTGGATTTTGGCCACATACTATTCAAGTCATTCATCAGCATTCCATTGTTGTAACAATAGCCATATCTATTCAATGTAAATGGCATTTCTATTGTACCTTGAATTACATCGAACACAATTCATTATAGCATAATTAAATGGCAATCCAACCCCATTTAGGTCTTCTTGACGTAATAATTTACCTTCTTTTGAAAAATAATATACGTCTCCTGCCAATGTTTCATATTTGTAGTTGCATTTTGTGTATGCGAAACTATCTCTTCATATTCTGGATATTCTGGAAGCTGGCTAATGTGAATTTCTTCTGGAAGGACTGGTATTCCTTTGGCTTTTTTCTCTGTTGATTCTTTTGCCAGTATTGATACAAACTCTTTAAGTAAAAAAGAACCACAAAGACATTTCGATTTCATATACATCTAAAAGTATAGCTTTTAACTATATAAAACCTTAATCTTTGTGATTCCTTGCGATTCCATTTATTTTTTATTTGCTATATTCTGTTGTTCATCTCTATCAATTTTAAACGTCTATCTATACGTCTTTTTTTTCTTTGGAATTTAATTCTTCAATATCATTTTTTTCTTCATTTTTTTTATCGAAAAATTTATCTAGTATAAAAGTTGCAAGCGCAGATGCTATTGCAATACTATGATTTGTTTTTTTCGCTAAAGAACTGAATATATACCAAACAAAAAGCTATTAAAACAAAAATTAATCTTGAAATTATTCTTTTTATTTTACTATCTGAGTAATAAAGCGCCCTTGCAACTCTTAACAAACATGAAAAAATAAAAATTGTAACTATAATAGCAACTGTACATACAATCGTTTCTACAAGTGTTATCATTTATCTCACTCCTTTAGAATAATTTATAATAATATGGACTAAATTCTTTTAATTCAGCTGGATTAACTATTAAATTCATTGAATTCAAATCTGAGACCAATGCATAAAATTCATCAGGCATATGTCCTTCACATATTCTTACACATGATAACTTACTACCATTTCTAAACCCTTTTATAGTATCAACTTTTCTTAAAGGACTTCTTCTATATGCCTTAAACTTCAATTCTTTTAATGGAATTTCTTTTCGACCTTTCATTAAATAACTTTCTTCAATATCATCTAAAACCACTTGAATAACTAATCTTTGAAACTTTACTCC
>FOPE01000001.1:0-21757 GCA_900113385.1 Lachnospiraceae bacterium C7 | reverse complement strand
AAAATAGTTTGCTTATATTTTGTAAAAAATTATGTTTTTTCAAACCGTATGCTTTTCTTATTTCTTTAAGCTTCCGCTTAACCTTTTTCTTATGTTCTGGATGACGATGTTCTACATAAAACTCGCATGCTGGAACAAGATATTTGTAGAATTCTTCGTAGCCGATGATATCAATATAATAATCATAATCTGGTCCCGAAAAAAATTGGATTACATTTTCTCCAAAATAAAATTCATCATACGGATCATCATAATCATCTGAAAATATCATTCCATAACTTTGGTTATAATCACTCGTTTTATTTTTCATTTTATCTAAAAGTTCTAAAAAACAATTTGAATTGACATACATATTAAATGTATCTACAACTGATCCCTTATCACATTTTTTTTCCCAATAAAAATCAAGAAATTCCTTACTACACTCTGTTAAATTATACTCTGTTGCTACAGTTACTTTTTTATTTCTTTCATTGTGCATTTGTTCTTACTCCATTCTAGTACTGGATAAGCATTTTCGATTTCTCTAGTATCCATATTTTTATATTCTTCGAATTTAAGTGTCTTTCCTTTATATGATACTTGACCGTAATATTATATTTGATTTAGCTTTGTTTTATCTTATTTAATTTTATAATTATATACCTACATTGTCTCTAATTCTAGAGGTTTTTGCAAAATAAAAATACCCTCCTTACTGGTTTGTCCAGTAAAGAGGGTACATATCATTTTATAAATATTTCAACTTGTGGTTCTGTAATTAATCGCTTATCACTCAAAAGTATCTGCTTACTTGACTGTATTCAACACTTTCGACTAATTCATCTGCAAAATTCCTTCTTCTACTAATCTTGCAGCAAAAAGATATGTTTTAGTTGCTGCTGGATCTACTGTATAAAATTTCTTGTGTTGCGCATCATAAAGCTCAATCTCTTTTTTAGGCTCTTTAACTTCCACACTCTTAACATCACTAATCTTAAATTTTTTTACATTTCCAAACAATGCAGGATAAACTGTTACTTCATCCTCTTCAACAATCATCTTCCATCGTGCTCCTGCTACTTGAAAAAGTATTCCAATAAGAAGAATTACTGCAACTATTACAAAATATGGGATCATATCTGTTCCTTTTTCTTTAATTCCAAATGAAAAGAAGATTGACATACAAATTGCAAGCACTATTGCAACTTTTCCTAAGGCCGCTATTGCAGTAGGTAAAAAAGAAATAAAATGGTGTGTGTCCTCTTTATCAGAAATAGCTCTTTCTAACTCCATAGTTCTCCTTTTTTGTTCCCTTTCATACCATGTTGATATGCCTCCCATTATAATTGCCATGAAAATACAATATATCATTTCGATACCTCCTAATAGTTTTTTATTTATTCCTATAATCTCTGAATTTGTTTAAAATTACAGGAATGTGTTTTTTTATTGCAACTATGATATTATTTTTTTATTTCATCATAGACAACTTCTCTTTCTACTACTTTATCTTCAGATGGCTCTTCGTGTAGTTTCTTATACAAAGCGTCAACTTCTTCAAAGCCATAACAGTATGTTTCACTATCTAGCCTCATTTTTTTATCTTTATAAAAAATATCATATGCTACATATTCTTTATCATTTGTGTCTTTACAGAAATCATCCTCTACTTTGACAATTTCACAAGGAAATTCTTCCACAATTTTTTTTGTACCATGATAATTTCTCATTATTGGTTTATCACAATTTATTGCCAGACAATTTCTATCTTCTATGCAATCTTTTACTATATCAATGAATGCAAGCGCATATATGAAGAGCATTACTCCTTCTGGGAGTGGTCCTTTTTTTAATCTCATTGATGCATATGTTAACAAAAATAATAAAATCACCAAAAGGATAAATTTTGTACCTTTTGTAACTTTTCTATCGATTTGCTCAACTTTTGCGAAGTCACCTATTTTGCCTAAAGGAACAATATCTATGTAAAATATCCCCATTAAAATAAACATTACATCTAAAGTTACATACAATGCTATTTCTGCGGTTCTGTTAGTGTAATTTTTTGAAAACACCAAATTTTCAGACCACGAATCTGTTTTTGTAATGCACCCCATATGTGATAATGGATAATATCTTACAGTAACTTTTGCCCCCAAAAGTTCATCTTTATCTTCAGTACATAATAAGTAAACATCACACTTATCTATATAATCAGTACTTTCTACATGATATTTATATATACCATATGATCTATAACTAAATTTAGGTGAGCCACCTATTTCTCTACTTGTTATTATACCTGAAATCTCACGATAATTATTACAAATAACATTGGGAGTATCTAATATTACTGAAATGTTTCTTATAGGTTCAGTTGCGAGTATAAACATTACTATCCCACCAATTAATATAAAAGCCGAAAATGCTCTTGCAAAAGCATTATATCTTTTATATTTATATAAATCATAAATATTATATATTGCACTTACAATAACCAAAAGTAAGACACCCATAAGTATAACCACCTCCCAGTTTTGTCAAAGGTTTGGAAAATATTTTTGTATTTTTTGGTGTGCAATTTATTAGGGTTTGGTGAATTGTTATAACTAAAAAAAATGACCATACCCCTTACGAAGTATGGTCATTTTACCAATGCTTATTTTCATCTTTTATACCGTATTCTATTTTACTTTAACAAACAAATTCTATCAATCCGATGCCTTTTTTATTTTTTCTACTAAAGGTTCAGCTTGTTTCATAATATTTGATATATCCTCATACAAGAAACCTTTACGTGTTAACATACTTTTTAATTCATCAATATTCTCTAACACGTAGCTATATTGTTCTTCATAAGAATTCATATCACTTTGTATTCCTTGAACTAACTCTCTACAGTTGTCTGCGATATTTTTAATGTCATTTCCTACACCTTCAACTTGAGCTACTGAAGCTGTAATATCATTAAATACTTTTTCTGTACTATCAGTTTGATTTTTTGAGTCTTCTAAGGCTAATTTAGCTTCTTCTATAGAATTTGCAAGCAAATCTGAACTATTTTGCAATCCGTCCATACTTTTGTTAATGTTTCCTACCAATTCCTTTATATCAATTGATAACTTAGTTACTTCATCTGCTACAACTGCAAATCCTTTACCATGTTCACCAGCTCTTGCTGCTTCAATTGATGCATTAAGAGCAAGCAAATTAGTCTGATTGGCTACACCTATAATGCTCTGCGTTGCAGCTTGAATTTCTTCAAATCCTTTTTGAAATTCATCATAAATCTTTGAAATTTCTGCAAATTGTTCTTCCATTTTTTCTGAACTAGTAATTAAATTATGTACATCTTCAATTGCTCCTGACGAAATGGTTGTTACTTCTTCCATTACGCTTTGGAATTCATCTGATGCATCACCTACTCTTGAAAATTCTTGACCTATTCCATCAATAGATGAACTAATTTTGTCATTATTTTCAATTGCTTGACTGTATGATTTTTTTACTTTATCTAATTCAGAAATAGTTTTTGCTTCTTCATCTACTAAATTTTCCTTTTTTTCAATTACTGACTTACTAATAAATGAAAAAGCAGACAAACATTCTTTAATTACCTTCTTTTTATCTTGAGCCATGTTGTTTTGTGGCACAAAATCTTCTGTTTCTTTCTTACCGAATCCAAACATTGTTTTTCCCCCTCGTTGTTTACTCAAACACTGCACATACTAGTGTCTGGTTAACATGCTGATTAATGAATTGTTCTCCGCCACCTACAGCACCAACATGGTTTCCAAGTGTTGACATTGCTTTAGCATATTCATCTATAAATGCTTCCTGCGAATATAATAAATATCTATAAATACAATCAACAGAAAGAATTAATGATATGCTTTTTGCATCAGCTTTAATTTTTCTTCGCGTATCTTCTTCAATCTGTCTATAATCTCCTAATTTAAGAATATAAATACAATCATTTCTATTAATCTGTTTGTAATTTATAAGCTCTCCTCGGCCTTTCATATCATACATTGATGAAATAAATACTTCATCACCTACTATACGACCTATAGGATTTTTTAATACATTTCCTACAATTTGATCCTTATTAATACCTATTTCACGACTATAAACATCTGCTGCTGATTTTCCATCTAATTCAATCAATGATTTTTCTGCTGTATTAACCTTTGTTGCAAAATGGGATATATTTTCATTTTTTTCATAAATATTTTCTTTATAAACAAGAACTCTTCCAGTTGTATTTTTGATAAATGCATATGCACAAGAATTTTCATATATATTACCATTATATGCTACAATTCCTGGTTTTCCATTAGGTGCTCCATATGTTGTTCCACCTACTAATGGTACATTCTTTTTGGCTAAAGCTGTACTCATTGTTGATACCAAAGTCTCTTCATCATTAGTACAATATTCTATACAAACTGTATCATCTCGTCCTGGAGAAACTGAATTCATATCTTCTTGTAATTTATCTATATATGATACTGGGCATGAATCTAATTCCTTTATAATACCGCACTTAACTACTGCATCACCAAAAAAACCTAATACAACCGTACTACTATCTGAAACTTTACCATTGGCAAGTGATATTCCGATTGTTCCAATTGACTGAGTTTTTGGATATTTTTCTTTTAAAATTTTGGCTGTTTCTGCCATATTTTGATAAGGGGCGATAAACAAAATCATATTAGGTGAGCTTAATCCCGAGGTTGCAGCTTCTAAAGCCTGAGCCGCATTGCCCTTACCACTTCCAACATACGTCTTCATTCAATTTCCTCCTTCATAACAAAGACTTGCTTTCATATATTTTCAAATTTAATTTCAAAACTATACAAAGACGTGCTTATTTAAATATTTTATCGTGCAATTATACGCAATTGTTAATACTTCTCTAAATATTTCACTGCATCATCACTATATATAGGCTTGCTATAATAAAAACCTTGAATAAGATCACTACCATATGATTTAAGTTTATCTAATTGCCATTTTTCTTCTACTCCTTCAACTGTTACTTTTAAGTTAAGAGAGTGTACTAAATTTATTATATTTTCTATAAATATGTTATCTTCTTCTAAATAACCATCTATTAATGATTTATCCAATTTAACTTTCTTAGCTGGAATATATTTCAAATAATTTAACGATGAATAACCTGAGCCAAAATCGTCTAACACAAGTTGCACACCTAATTGATCCATTTGATAGAAAATACTTTTTGCAAGTTTTTTATTTTTTACTAAAATACTTTCTGTAATTTCTATTTCAAGCATATTAGGTGGCACATTGTATTTCTTTAAAGTTTGCTCTAAAAATCCTACATATGTTGCATCATTTAACTGTTTTACAGAGTAATTAACTGAAACTGGCACAACTTTATAACCTGCTTTCATAGAATCAGAAATCTGTTTTATAACCAATTCCGTAGTTAAACGTCCTATTTTTAAAATCAAATCACTTTCTTCCATTACAGGGATAAATTCTCCTGGCCCAAATTCTCCGTTTTCTAATCTTACTAAAGCTTCAAATGATTTTACTTTTCCATCTAATGGCGAAAACTGTGGTTGATATAGCATGTAAAAGGCTTTATCATCATATGCTTTTTTTAGTACTTGTTTTATTTTCATTTTTTTATCAACACTATCTTTTAGCGCACTTGAATAAATCACCATATTATTCTTTCCATGGCGTTTTGCTTGATACATTGCTAAATCTGCTTTTGTAATAACATTTGTTATTGTGTCTTCTTTTCCATCAAAATAAGACAAACCTATACTAAGTGTAATATAGTGCTGTTTGGATTTAAATAAAATAGGTGTTACACTTACATCAACTATTGCATTCATAATCTCACTAGTTCGTTGAAGAAATTTATCTTTAATAATAATTAAAAATTCATCACCACCTATTCTATAGGCTTTTATTCCATACAATTTTCCTAGAGCCTTAAATCTTTCACCAATTACTTTTAAAACTTCGTCACCACATGCATGACCATAATTGTCATTGATTCCTTTAAAATCATCTACATCTATATGCATAATCGTACAAATTCCATGATTTGAGATTATTTTTCTTAAATCATCTTCCATTGAACGTCTATTCAATAAATCTGTTAATGCATCATGGTCTGCTAAGTGTTTGATTTGTTTTTCTTTTTCTTGCAAAATCATGTACTGACTTTCTAATCGTCTTGACATTGAATATTTTTTTGCATTATCGATTCCTATAAAAACAAATCCTATAAATATACATCCCATTACTATTTCAATAGTAATTACATCTTTTTTATGCATATCATAATAAGTGTATGTATAATTTATTACTCTGCAATCGCTAGGAGAATTGTTGTAATCAAATCCAAATTTATTTAATAACCTATAGTCAACCCAAGCCATTCCAATATCACTTGTTTCTTCTATAGTGTTTTTAATTTTTCCTTTTTCAAAATACTCTATCACTTTTTCTGCCGCATCATTTCCAGCCATTTGAAAGTCTATTGATTTTCCACCTATTACACCTTTTCCTTCTCCACCTGGTGTTGTTCTATATACTGGCGCATTTTTACATGCATCAACAACTATCTTGGTTGCGTGATCCAATGAATAATGTTCACCACTAGCATTTTCCTCAACATTTAAATATAATACTATATCATTTTTTACATTTAATTTTTCTAATTCATTTTCAAAGTTCTTTGGAGTTAAAGTAGATGCATTTATTCCTGTAAATTTATAATTTTTATATTTATCTTTTAATTTAAAAAATTGTTCTTTGGCCTCTTCACCAGTTAATGAATTATCATAAATGGCCACAATATTTTTTGCTGTGGGCTGGAACTTAATTGCCATATTAATAGTATCTTTTATATAAAATTTTTCTACACTTCCTGTGAAATTTTCATTTTTTATAGCTTCTATCGCCCTTTGCTCAGTATTTATGCCTAAAAATACAATTAAAGTGTTTGGAAATATTTCATTATAATTATCCATAGTAAACTGTAATGCAGCGTCATCTCCTACAATAACTGCATCATATTTGCCTATATTACTTACTTTTTCCTTTACTACCTGCTTAAAAAGATCCTCATGTTCGTCACCTGTTATTTTTTTCGTATTCATAAACTCACTATCAAGATCAATGCCATATTCATCAAAAACACCCTCTAATCCTGCATATTGATCTAGTACTGTAAAATGACTTATATCATATGAACTTAAATATAATACTTTTTTATCAGAATAATCCTTTTTATTTTCAAAATCAGAATACTTATCTTCAACAACAACTCTCGAGGCATATATAACAACGCATATCATTACAATGATTGTTATAAAAGCCATGATAAATGGCAATCTTTGCCCTATCCCAGTATCTCTTTTATTATCATTTATACCACAAAACAATTTTTCATCTTTTGATATATTTTTTTCTACATCCTTGTTTTTTTTCTTGCTCATATATTAAACCTTTTCCTTGTTTCTATATTTTCATATATCATAATGCCCTTCAAACATTACCTTATTTACTCTATCGGCATTTTATTTTTAACTCTAAAATAGCAACAGCATGGAACGCTTTTTCCACACTGTTGCTCTTTTCTTATCATAATTAATGTTATAAAAAATTACTATGACAGTAATTCTAATAATTCTTCCTTTGAAAGTGATGAAATATTACCATTTTCACCTGAAAGAATTGCATCGGAAAGATCTTTCTTTTTTTCTTGCAATTTTACTATTTTTTCTTCAATGGTGTCCTTTGCAATTAGCTTATACACTGAAACTGCTCGTGTCTGTCCAATTCTATAAGCTCTATCTGTGGCTTGATTTTGCACCGCCAAATTCCACCATGGATCAAAATGTATAACTACATCCGCTCCTGTTAGATTTAATCCTGTTCCACCTGCTTTTAATGAAATTAAAAATACAGGTACTTTATTAGAATTAAACTCTTTAACATATTTCGCTCTATTTTCTTTTGATGTTTGTCCAACTATTTTATAGTACTCTATTTTTTCTTTTTTCAATTGCTCTTCTAACAAAGCTAACATTGATGTAAACTGCGAAAAAATAAGACATCTATGTCCACCTTCTATTGCATTTTCTACTAATTCCATACAATTTTGTGTTTTTGCAGATGCTCCTTTGTAATCTGAAAAAACTAAACGTGGATCACAACATATTTCTCTCATAGTTGTAAGTTCTGCCAAAAGCTGAATCTTATTTTTATTGTATTCAGAAGTTGTCTGACCATCTAACATATTTTTGATTTTTACAACCTGACCGTCATACACTCGTCTTTGTTCTTTTTCAAAGCTAGCGTAACTTATCTCTTCAATCTTATCTGGCAGATCTTTTAAAACTTCTGTTTTTAATCGTCTTAAAATAAATGGAGATACCATTCTTCTAAGTCTACTTGATGCATCTTCATCACTACCTTTAGTAATAGGATATTCTAGTTCTGTTCTAAAGCTTTCGTAATCGTACAAAAATCCTGGCATTAAATAATCAAAAATGCTCCACAATTCGCTTAGACGATTTTCTATTGGAGTACCTGTAAGTGCAAATCTTGTACGACTTTTTATAACTTTTACAGATTTAGCTGCTGCAGTAGAATGATTTTTTATATATTGAGCTTCATCTATAAATTGATACGCAAATTGCTTGTCTTCATAAAATGTTATATCACGTTTTAATAAATCATAAGATGTTACAATAACATCACATTCTTTATAACATTTTTCTAGAGTATCTTTTCTTTCATTTTTGGTACCTGTTATAATTCCTACTTTAATAGTTGGTGCAAAGCGATTTATTTCTTCCTGCCAGTTATAAATTAAGGAAGCCGGTGTAACTATCAATGAACAACCTAACCTATTTTCTTCTTTAGCTGATAACAGCACAGAAATAGCTTGCAATGTTTTACCTAGTCCCATATCATCAGCTAATATTCCACCAAAGCCGTATTGTTCTAACGTTCTCAACCATCTATAGCCGACCTTTTGATATTTTCGCATGATTTTATCAAGAGATTCTGGTAATTCAAAATCAGAATCTTTTATTGCTTTAAATTCTTTTATAAGTTTCTTAAAATGTTGGTCTCGTTTTGTGTAAATGCCATCATTTTCTTCTAGCATTTTATCAAGATATAAAGCTCTATACATTGGGACGCTAACTGCGCCTTCTCTTAATTCTTCTTCTGTAATCTGAAGCGTATCTACAAATTGACTAAGAGATGCTATATTTTCATCTCTCAAATCAATGTAGTCACCGTTTTTTAATTTATGATATCTTTTTTTCAAACGATAACTATTTAATATTTCTAGGAGTTCATCTCTTTTTACATCGTCAGACATAATCTCAATATTAAGCAAATCTCCTCTTATAGACACTCCCATCATAAGAGTAAGGCGACTTTTTACTTTTATATTTTGTAACCTGTCAGTAACATGAACTTCTCCTAAATCCATTAAAATAGATAAACCGCCTTCCATTATATTAAAGGATTTATCTTCATTATTGAAACAATCATAAAATCCTGTTTCCTCATTAACTCCAACAAACAATGTCATAAGTTGAGAATTGATATATTCTTCCCTTGTCTTCTCACGGATTGCATCCATAGGTGTTTTGTTTAAAGGAATATCTGACAAACTATAAATAACGTCACCATAGCATGCTTTAGCATCACAAACTATATTGCCATCTTCTGCATCTAAATAGAATTTAAATTCTACTTCTGGTGGCATATATCGTTCAACTAATTGTGTAGTTTCTTCATCCATATGAACATTGGCACCTATTGCTTGAAGTGTTTCCCTAAAAAACTCAGAAATATTTCTTCTTCCCACTTCAAAGCTTACTCTAGACTCACTGTCTGTAATCTTCGTTAATGGAGCATATCTATCTGATACTGCTTGATCTATTCTCGCGAAACAATTTTCTGTTATAAAATAGCCATAGTTAATACCGCTTTTGATTTTTGGCAATATTCCTTCTACTAGTACTCCATCAAAGTTTCCTTTATTCATAATAGGTTTAATATCTAAATCTATATTTAAATCTACGTCTTCTAGGATTATTTTGTCACTTTTTTTGTTACTTTCTATAGAATAATTGCCTTCCTCTTTAAAATCTATAGTTTCCCCATTATAGATTTCAAAAAAATCATCTAAATAGGATCCCTCTAGGTCTATTTTTCCAGCTGGCACACTAATATAACCAAATTCCGTTGAATTAGCACTTGCATAATTATCTTTTACGTATTTTTTTATAAATTTAAGGATTTTTTTGGATTGTTCAGTAAAACGTACATACTTAAAATTAATAATTGTACTTTTTCCAAACTTCATTTCAGTTTTATTTTCATAACACTTGTAAAAAGAAAAAAGGTTCTTTATAACATATTTTTTCCCTGATTTCATTCCGAAGCGAAATGTCACATTTATTTGTTGACCATACTCTGATGTAAGTTTTGGAACAAATTCAACTACCATCTGCTTTTCACTAAGTTCTCCCACTGCCTTTTGGGAAAAATTAGATAATGTTTTTTTACGAACTTCATCCATAAGAGAAAGTGCATTAGAATCTGTTGCGTCTCCTGGTTTATATTTTTTAATGTAATCATTAAGTAGTATTAAAGTTGCTATCTCAGGCGCCACAAGAGTGCCATCTCCATATAAACTTGATGCATCATATACATGATCATAACCTTGGCCTTTACAAAAGATGCTAATAATGGATAGTCTAGAAAATTCTATTTTTACTTTTCCCTTTGATAATCCTCTAGAAAAAGTTGCAAGGACATTTCCTTGCAACTTTTTATTTCCATATAATGTATATCCAAAATCTACTTTATCTAACTTTATCTCATTTCTTTCAAGCATATCTAAGGCCAACTTATAATTTTCTTCATAAATATATACTCTTGCCGTAATCCTATTCATATCAAAATAAGAATAATTGTCTATGTTATATATTTCCTTAGCATCAATTACAATATTATCTTTAAATGGATAAATTCTTTCCCTTTTGGCATTATTTGACATTTTTTACTGCTCATCCTCTTTATTATCTTCATTTTCTTCAGCATTAATGCTTACGTTCCAAAGTAATTGCCAAGCTACAACTTTAGAATCATCTGTAGTAAAGTCCATACCTCCTGGGAAGCTAATTGTGAACTGTTTTCTGTAGAAATCATATTCTCCAATCTGCCACTGGAATGAACCATCTTTTGTAACCCAAATGTAAATACATCTCTTACCGTTTGGTGGAAATCCCTCTTCTGATACAAGTTTGAAATCATTAATTGAAAGAGAGAATTTCATGTTTTTAGCTGATTCTCTAACATCTTCTATTCTAGAGTTATCGTATGGGTTAAATGAATTAGAATATGTATTAGTGTATGGGTTTTTATTCTCATCTATAATCTGTGGTCTACTAAATCCGCCATTATTGTATGGATTATTTCTTCTGGTTTGGTATCCTTGATTTGATTGATTATTATAATTTTTATCTACTCCATAGTTATTATTTCTTCCATTGTATCTTTCTTCATCTGGCATACCATAGTTATTTTTTCTGTATCCATTACGTCTATCATCTTGTCTATAATTATTGTATCTATTGTCCCTATTATCATATCTAGAATTGTAACTATTTCCGTAATTATTGTAAGTATTTCTACGTTGATAATTGTTTCCATAATTATTCTGATTATAACTGTTATTTCTAGTTTGATATCTTTGGTAACCTCTATTAGGTCTTGAATTATAATTATTATTGTAACCACCATTATAATATGATCTACGATAATTATTATCTTGTCTGTATAAACCACGATAATCGTTGTTTACATTATCTCTATTATCCTGATATCCATATTGATTATTTGTTCTGTTATCTTGTTGTTTAGATTGTTCATCACCTGATTCAAAATCAGCATTTAAAAATTCGTTTTCTGATACTTCATCATTATTATTGTCATCGTTCCACATTGTCATGTTATTATAAATCTCCTTTGTTCTACTATATGCTCTTCCTGGCCTATTTCCAAGGAACTCATTGCGTCTCCTGCTAGCATTTTCTTTATTGTGTTTATCCCAAGAATAGTTTTCTATTACTCCTAAAGCAAATTGTATATTTGTCTCTTTGCAATATTCACTTTGTACATGAAATGATTTTGTAAAAAATCTTCTATCCCCATAGACTTTATAGTTATTATGAAGCAATTTAACATTTTTATTATTATCTAATAAAACTATTCTCCACGTATCCTCTTTATACTTGATCTCCACAGCTCTGTGCCCAAGTAATCTCGTCTTCATCTCACAATCAATATACATATGTCTAATCAATGAATCCGTTACACCCATTTTTTCATATAATTCCATATAATAATTATAATTTTCAATATCTTCTACACCGTTTCTCAAATATGCTCTCATCGCACATCTCGCACACTGGGGTAAATGACATGGGTAATTTTCTACAAATCTAAGCTCACTGTATGGAAATTTATATATAGCCCTACAAGACTTATCATGAACAAAATTCTCATGCATACTAAATACATATTTTACTCTCTTGTCCATCAACATTTCTTCCATATTATCTCTCTCACTATTCATATACGGCGATCTTACAGATTTACAAGACATGTTATTCTTCATCACATTATTTACATTTTTGCTTCGATTATTTGGGTAATTAATTCTGTTTCTATTATAAAATTCTATTTCTTGGTGCGGCCTATTGTTTTTATTGCCTAGCGAAAAATCCTGCGGCATCGTCCACTCCTTTCTTTGCCTAAAAGCCACTAAAGTGTGTACTCTCTTAACACTCTCTAACCTATTATATAATACTTTTTTCTTTACTTATCTGTCAACTACATTTCGCCGTAATATTCTAAAATTTTTATAAAAAAAGTCGACTCTCCAGATATATTTTATATCGGATTGTCGACTTTTATTTTTTACTGTTCATTCATTTGTTCTCTGTCTAAAGGATCCATGATTTTTATAAATATTTTTTCTAAAATATAATCATAGAGCATAAATGATGCAGCTGGTAGAACTAGTGCAAAAAATGGAGCAAAGTAGCAAATTACTATAGAAGCTACAAATACTAATAATATCACTAATGAATATGGTAAATATCCTGCTGCTAAAAATGCTGAATTTTTTAATATTCCTTTTATATTAAGCTCAAAACGATTGTTATAAGCGCATGTATAAAGAATCCATACGGCTACAAAAAATATTAGGAAGTAGAAAATATAATATGCAACTGCAAATTCAGCTTTTTGTGTAGCTAATTGTCTTACTATAAATATGTCATATCCTAAAACTGCTAATGCAACTAACTGTATAAGCCACATTATTGTTGCTTTTTTAAAATTTGTCTTAAATCCTCTTAGAAAAGTTTTAAGGACATAACCGCCTTCTCTATTAAGTGTTGTGTGGGCTACATGAAACAACGCTGTTGTTGACGCTCCTATTGTCACTACAGGTATGCTAAAAATCACCCACAAAATACTAGCATAAAAACAATCTACTATTTTCATTATTACTTGTGAAAATTTACTATCGTACGAAAAAAAGTTTCTCATATAACTCACTCTCCTTTTACTACATTATATAATGCCTAATTCTAAATAAAAAGTTCTTTGTAAAAAAAATGCGCATCTTAAATAGCAACACTGACCAGATGTTACTACCATGATGCGCAATTTATAAAAACAGAATAATAAATATAAATATAAATTGAAACTACTTTTGTGTTACCGAAAATCAAAAATGAAATTCAAATAGGATTTATCTCTATTTTACGCGAATTTCTACAACACTGCATGCTGGAAGTTTAACTGAAATATTATTTCCATTAACTTTGTATGCAGTAAATTTCTCTTCTTTAACAACTTCAGGTGCATCAAATGTATTATGAGCATGCATATCATCATTAGTAACAACATTTGCTTCGACCACTTCAAATGTTTTATCTTCTGCTAATTGAATATCAAGCTCTTTTGCATCTGTAGCTGATAAGTTATTTAATGTGATTGTAATGATTCCATCTTTCATTGAAACTGATTCATTAAGTTCTGGAACTTTCCACTCACCTTCACCAATCTCATCAACTCCTGTAAGACTACTTTCAAGAAGTTCTGCTCCTTGGTGATGTCTATACATATGGAATACGTGATATGTTGGTGTCTTAATCATCTTCTCACCATCTGTAAGGATCATTGCTTGAAGCACATTGACCATTTGTGCAATACAAGCCATTTTAACTCTATCACAGTGTTTGTTGAAAATGTTAAGTGATAAACCTGCTACTAAGGCATCACGTACTGTATTTTGCTGATATAAGAAACCTGGGTTAGTTCCTGGCTCACATGTAAACCATGTTCCCCATTCATCTACACTAAGTCCAACTTTCTTTTCTGGATCATATTGATCAATAATAGCACTATGTCTATTAATTAATGTTTCGATGTATAATGCTTTGTATAATGTCTTATACCAAACTTCTTCATCGAAATCTGTTGCACTACCTTTAATTTCCCATCCTTCTGGATGTACATAGTAGTGAAGTGATATAAAGTCCATAAATCCATGGAACTGCTCTGGTGTATGATCGTAGCATGTTTCCATTACACCTTTTGTCCAATGATAATCGTCTACATTTGCTCCACAGCAAACTTTTGCGATTGGATTTTTAGGATCATAGTTTCTTACATATGTTTGGTAACGGCGGTACATATTACCGTAAAACTCAGGTGTCATGTTTCCACCACACCCCCAGTTTTCATTACCTACACCAAAATAATCAACTTTCCATGGCTCTTCTCTGCCGTTTTCCTTACGTAAATCAGCCATTGGTGATACACCATTAAATGTCATATATTCGACCCATTCTGACATTTCTTGAACTGTACCACTACCCATGTTTCCGTTGATGTATGTTTTACAGCCTAACTGGCGTACTAATTCGAAAAACTCATGTGTTCCGAAGCTGTTGTCTTCTACAACACCACCCCAGTGTGTATTAATCATTTTCTTTCTTTTAGCTTTGTCGCCAATTCCGTCTTTCCAGTGATATTCATCTGCAAAGCAACCACCTGGCCATCGAAGTACGGGAACTTCAATTTCTTTTAAAGCTTCTACTACATCAGTACGCATTCCGTTTACGTTAGGGATATCTGAATCTTCTCCAACATAAAGTCCTTCATAAATACATCTACCTAGATGTTCTGAAAACTGACCATATATTTCTGGAGCAATTGTTCCTTCTTTTTTAAGTTCATTAATAACTAATTTAGCCATTATTTTCTCCTTATATACCCTAATTAAGTTGTATCTCCTACTAACCCTTATAGAGCACTCCATATATGTTGTAATTGTTGTAATTATTGAAATTGTAGCAATTTCTTGCCTGTTATGTTTTGTTATTGTTTGTTGTAGTTGTTGTATTTATCAGTCGGTTTCCTCCTTTTTTGCCCAAATAAAAGAAGAAAACTTTTTGACTGATTTGAATCAATTAATCATCATATGAAAAAACAGGTCTGCCGTCTTCTCCCCAACGTACTTTCATAAGTTGTGCGTGACGGTTTGGATTGTAAAGAGGATCTCCTTCAATCTTGCTTTCTGTTCTTGCATGATATACCATGATGTCGTTTCCTTCATCATCAACTGTAAATGAGTTGTGACCTGGACCGTAAATCTTCTTAGATTCATCAGTTTTTACAACTGGATAACGTTCCTTTGTCCATACTTTTGGATCAAGTAAATCTGCATCCTCTGTTGTTGACATCATTCCCATACAGTATGCTGGGCCTGTATCACTTGCTGAATATGTAAGGAAGATTCTTCCATCATGTTTAATTACACTTGGTCCTTCGTTAACCCAGAATCCGATTCTTTCCCAATCATAATCTGGTGTTGTAAGAAGTACCTGAACTGTTTTAAGTTTGTTTGGTGTTTCCATTTCTGCAATGTAGAGGTTAGAAATCTGTTTCCCAACACCTACTTTTTCTGCCCAAACGTAGTACCATTTTCCCTTGTTTTCAAATACTGTTGCATCTAATGAGAATGCCTCAAATGAGAATTCATCATCATCTGCTCTTTGCATTTTTCCAAGTTCAATCCAAGGATCTGTCATTGGATCTTGTCCTTGACATTCAAGTACATATGGACGAATATTCCAGATATCATCTTTGTCCCCACCGGCATAATAGATATACCATTTGCCATTTATGTAATGCATCTCTGGTGCCCATATGTGAATACTCATTGGTCCTTTGTCATGTTTGTGCCAAACTTCTACTTCTTCAGCACTTTGAAGGCCTTCTAAAGTAGTAGATTTTCTTAAGTTGATTCCATCATATGCTGGTACAGAAGCTGTAAAGTAATATGTACCATCTGTATGTTTTACAATATATGGATCAGCTCTTTGTAAAATCCAAGGCTCATTATATGTTAATCTAGTCTCCATTTTTGTTGTGCTATCCATTTCTTATTTTTCTCCTTTACCTTTAAAATCAGCGGAGAAGTAGCTTCCCCACTGATTTTTATGGTGAATCTTATGTGATTATCCTTATTACATTAACCTTTAACTGCACCGGCTGTCATACCATCAACGAAGTATTTCTGGAATACGATGAATACGATAAATACTGGGATTAATGAGAACATTGATCCTGCGATTAATACATCGTAGTTGTTTCCATAAGGTGTTAATAATGTATTTAAACCGATTGGTAAAGTAAATTTACTTGCATCTTTGTAAATAAGCATTGGCCATAATAGGTTGTTCCATGAACCCATTGATGAAAGAATAGCCATTGCTGCGAATGCTGGTTTTGTGATTGGTAACATAATCTTTAAACAGATACCATACTCTGTTGCTCCGTCAATACGTCCTGCATCAAGAAGCTCTTTTGGTAAGCTTGACATGTATTGTTTAAAGAAGAATATTGTGGAAGCTCCACATATACCTGGTAAAATTACACCAGCTGTTGTATCGATAAGTCCCATTCCAATGATTTCCTGATATAAAGGAAGCATAAGAATTTCAAAAGGAACCATCATTGTTGCAATTACGATAAAGAATAATACGTTCTTTAATTTGAAATCATACATTGATAAACCGTATGCAATAAAGTAACAGAAAATCAATGTTAAACATACTGTAAGTGCTGTTAACACTAAACTATTCTTAAACCACATAAAGAACTTAACTGAGTTTTCACTACCATCAAGTAATGCTGAATAGTTGTCAAGGTTCCACATAGATACGTTTGTATTTAAATGTAAACCTTGTGACATCATCTCTGCACCTGGACGAAGAGATGCTGTAAATCCGATAATTAGTGGCATTGCTACTAAAATTGAAATAACTGCGAAGAATCCTGTTGAGATTACAGTTAAGACTTTACGTTTTGTTCCACCAATTGTATTTCTAGTTTTTACTGGCTTTGTTTTGATAAATGATGCATCCATCTTAACTCTCCTCCTTCTTGAATGTTCCGCTTAAGATCAATTGAACCATGTTAATTGCTAAAGCGATGAACAATAAGATTAAACCTACAGCTGAAGCATAACCCATCTGGTTCTTCTCAATACCACGTCTATATAAGTAACCAACGATTGTTGTACCAATGTTATATGGTGAAGAGTTACCTCCCCATAACATGAAACTTTCAAGGAACATTGCTAAACCTGCGTAGATAGAAATTGTTAATACGTAAATTAATGTTGGTCTCAACATTGGAATTGTTACGTAGATAAATTTCTGCCAAGGTGTTGCTCCATCGATATCAGCTGACTCGTAAAGACCAGCATCGATACTCTTTAATCCTGAAATGAAGTATAACATGTTAACACCAGTCCATCTCCAACATGCAATAAGTAACAATGCGAAGTAGGCTGTTGGGTACATTTTTAACCATTGAATTTTTTCGTGTCCAAACATAGAAAGAATAATGTTGAACTGACTTCCCTCACGTTCTGAGAACATCATTCTAAATAAAGTACCTGAAATAACTACTGAAGTTAATGAAGGTATATATAAAAGTGCTTTCCAAAATCCCTTTGCTTTTACAAGATGGCTATCAAGTAATACTGCAAACATTAATGGGAATGGAATTAATAATACTAATGTTAAAAGCATGTATAATAAACTGTTTCTAACTGCTTGAAGGAATACTGCGTCTCCAAGTAATTTTGTATAGTTACCAAACTTAACCCATGTTGTACCTGTTGGTTCAATATCCTGGAAACTCATTACGATAGTTGAGCTAAATGGATATACCCAGAAGATACAGAAGCTAAGTAAGAATGGTAATACGAAAACATATGGTGCTGTTTTCTGCGAATATAAGAATCTTGTAAATACATTTTTCTTTTTCATTTCTGTCTCCTTTGCTACATTAAAGGAAGATGTGTGTTCTACCATCTTTTTTCACCTCCGCGGCAATTATGATATTTTTTCATTCTTTTAAAGTATTTTAGTTTTTTAATTTTTTTAAGTGAAATTACCTAAGAATTGGAATCCTTAGGCAATTCCACTTATTTTAAAAGTCTTAACAGCTTTTAATTGTTATTATTCAGCTTCTGACTCAATTGTTGACTGAGCTTCGCTTAAAGCTTCATCTACATCTTTACCGTTCTCAAGAACATCATTTAATGTAGTTGTGTTGATCTGCTCGTTGATTGCTGGTAAGTTCTTTGTTACAGCGATCATACCGATATCATCATCACTAAAGCTCTTTAATACATCATAAGGTTTGTTACGGAAGAATTTGTTGTAGAAGTTGTCAGCCTGGTCATTGCATTTATCCCAAAGTGCTTTGTTACATACATCAAATCCTAAATCTTCCCAAATAGCTGTTTCACCTTCTTCTGACATCTTAGCGTAGCATAAGAAATCAGCAGCAAGTTTTTTCTGTTTAGACTGAGCTGTTACTACTGTACCAGTACCACCGATACCTACTGAACATGGCTGTCCTTCTTCGAATACAGGACATTTAGCAATATACCATTTTCCAGCCTGGTTCTTTTTACCAGCATCTTCACCAAGTCTATCTTTGAAACGGCTCATATACCATAATGCTTTAGGGAATGATACAACTGTGTTATTTCCGATATCAGCAATACCACCATCTGTATCAATCTGTCCATCAGTAGAAACCTGAGCTACTTTTTCTTTTAATAATTTCTGCTGGAATTTAAGCATTTTCTTAACTGATTTTAATTCAACGTTTGGTTTAGCACCTTTCTTGTTTCCACCAGTCCAGTCTTCACCGTATTCAGACATTGCAAGCCATAACCAGTCTGTACCGCCTGTATCAACAGATGTAAAGAATTTATCTTTCTCTCCACGAGCGTCTACATACTTTTTACCAAGTGCTTCATAGTCATCCCATGTCTTAACTGCATCAACATCTGCCTGTGTAATACCGTATTTTTCAAGTTCTCCTAAGTTGTAGTACATAACTGTTGCACCTACATGGAAAGGAGCACCATAGTGTTTTCCATCTGATCCAGCATATGTTTCAAGACGAGATTTAACCATTGTTGATTCGTATGGTTTCATTGCTTCGTCTAATGGGTAAAGCCATTCTTCTTTACCTTTTACTACGTTAGGGAACTGTCCAACCTCAACATCACAGATGTCTGGAGCACCCTTTTTAGACTGAAGTGTCATTGTAAGTTTTGTATGCATATCGCTATAAGGATATGTAGTTGCTTTTAAATAGATCTTTCTGTCTGGGTTTTCTTCGTTCCATTTTTTAACCATTTTTCCATAGAAATCGGCATGTTGTCCTACGAAAGTCCATAACTCTAAATGTTCGCCAGATTTATCACCAAAGCTTGTTACCTTTGGTTCATCTTTCTTTTCAGAAGAGCCAGATTTTTTTGCGCTGCTGCTTGAGCTTGAGCCACAACCAGCAAGACATCCAGCTACCATTGTTGTACATAATAATGTACTGATAAGCTTTTTATTCATTGTAATTTTCCCTCCTATAATTACAGTAAATTTACGGAACCGTTTTCTCAATTCCTGATATTATATTAGTCCAAATGCCGAAAATAGTCAACGATTATTTTATTATTTTTTAAAGTATTTTACCTTTTCGTTAATTATGTTTAAAAATTAACTGTTAAAATTGTGCAATTTTTTTGTGAATTTAGTCTTGATTTTATATCATTTATTGTTTTTGTTTGTTTTTATCCTTTAAAATTCCCATTTTTAATTTTTTCCAAATTATTTTAGACTCTTTTTAAATTTCGTTATTTTTTACATTGACTAATACGAAAATTAACTATATACTTATTTTAAATATTTTAATATTATTTTAGATAAGCAGGCCAAATATTTTAGCTTGCTTTTAAAAACTTTTTTAATACTTAATTAGATACGGAGGATAATAAAATGCTTCACATTGAATCCCTTGATGAAGGATTAGAATTGTTTAAAGCATTAGGTTCTGAAGTTCGTGTTGAAATCATTAAGCAACTTTTGGTTAACAAAGGCATGAACATGAATGAACTTGCATCAAAGCTTAACATTACAAATGGTGCCCTCACTAATCATATGAAAAAGCTTGAAGCTTGCGGACTCGTAACAATCTCTAATGAGTCTGTTGGTCACGGTAATCAAAAAATTTGTTCCGTACATGTAGATAAAATTCTTATTGATATCGAAGATGAAAAAGAAAACGTTGATGTTTATAATACTGAACTCAAGGTAGGACACTATTCGGATTATAAAATTTATCCAACATGCGGTCTTGCTTCTGCTAAGCAATTGATTGGTGAAGTTGACGACACTAGATACTTCTCACACCCTTCTAGGTATGAGGCCGACATCCTATGGTTCACTAAAGGTTACGTTGAGTACGATATTCCTAACTTCATTCCAGCTGGTCAAAAGATTACCCAACTTATGATCTCAGCAGAGCTTAGCTCAGAAGCTCCTGGCATTAATAGTAACTGGCCTTCTGACATAAGTTTCTATCTCAACGAAGAACATATTGGTACATGGACTTCCCCAGGTGATTTTGGCGATGTGCAAGGTATCTTCACGCCAGATTGGTGGTATCCAAACTGGAATCAATATGGTTTATTAAAACTTATTGTAATAAATAAATATGGTACTTATATAGACGGATTAAAAATTTCAGATGTGACGATTAATGATTTTAACTTAGATAGCACAAGTAATATGAAATTTAAATTTTCAGTTGATGATGATGCTGAAAACGTTGGTGGTTTTACTCTTTTTGGTAAAACATTTGGTAATTATGCACAAGATATTAAAGTTAGCATTGGTTACGCACCTATTAATGGATAATTTAAAAATCCTAGAATGAAAAATTAAACCTGTACTTTGACAACTGAAAATGGCTAAAAAAGTCTAGTTTACTTTTGCAACGGCTTCTTCTAGCAGAGATGATATAGTAAAGATATCGATTACTATCTGCTGGAAAGGAGCAGATATGATATAGTAAAGATATCGATTACTATCTGCTGGAAAGGAGCAGATATGAACTACTACAGAAATAAAGGACAAATGGATTTGTCGGATCGACTTGCGATTGAAACTGGAATACACAACAAAGATTCCCTTAAAAAGATAGCAAAATTAATCGGTAGACATCCTTCCACAGTTGCACATGAAATCAAGGAAAATAGAACTTATATCCATAATACGTATTATCTTGGTAAAGACTGTGCAAA
>FOPE01000050.1 GCA_900113385.1 Lachnospiraceae bacterium C7 | reverse complement strand
ATAGAAACCATTGCGAGAGTCTCCGGAATTCCTGCCGGAATAATCATATTTCTCGTAATTGAGGAAAGCTGTAAGCTCCGTTGATAGCACTTCGTTTACAGCGTTTTCAAGTTCAGAACGAAAAACTTCATCAATAGATTCATTATTAAGTAGAGCAGACATTAAATTTGTGCTAATATTAGTCATAGGGACGAATTTCACTCCTTTAAGTTTTTTTGTTTGGTCACTTAAAATCTTAAACGAAGTTCGTTCCTTTTTCTATGATTAATTTTATTTACACAAGATATTTTACACTATCAAATAATAATATAAATTAATTATCTTTAGAGAGAATTATAGTTAAAAAATTATATTTAATAAACAGACTAGTATGGAGTGGAGAAAAAATGAATTACGATATTATCAGGTATATTTTAGGTTTAGTAATAGAATTAGAAGGAATTTTGTTGCTTCTACCTAGTTTAGTGGCTTTGATTTATAAAGAAAATGAAGGTTATCCGTTTATAATAGTAGCATTAATTTGTATTGTAGTTGGATTGATTTCAATTTTAAAGAAACCAAAACATCAAGAATTTTATTCTAAAGAAGGCTTTGTCATTGTGGCATTAAGCTGGATAGTATTAAGTGTTTTTGGAGCAATACCAATATGTTTAAATGGAGATATTCCTAATTATGTAGATGCTTTATTTGAAACAGTGTCAGGTTTTACAACAACAGGAGCAAGTATTGCTAGTAATGTTGAAGATTTTTCAAAATGTACTAATTTTTGGAGATGTTTTACGCACTGGATAGGTGGAATGGGAGTGTTAGTATTTATTTTAGCATTACTTCCTATGACCGGTGGTTATAATATGCATATTATGAAAGCTGAAAGTCCAGGCCCATCAGTAAGTAAGCTTGTTCCAAAGGTAAGAGATACAGCAAAAATTTTGTATTCTATCTATTTTGGAATGACAGTTTTGCAGTTTGTTTTACTTGTTTTTGCAGGAATGCCAATCTATGATGCAGTATGTACAGCCTGTGGTACAGCAGGAACTGGTGGTTTTGGCATTAAAGCAGATAGTATGGCTAGTTATTCTACGATTATACAGGGAATTGTAACAGTGTTTATGATTTTATTCGGTGTGAATTTTAATGCATATTTTTATTTGCTAAGAACTAAAAATAAAAAGGACGCTTTTAAGATAGAAGAAGTTAAAATTTATTTTGCTATAATTTTTGCATCAATTTTGATAATTACGCTTAATGTTTTAAATAGATTTGGATCTGTTTTTGAAGCGTTTCATCATACAGCCTTTCAGGTAGGTTCAATAATCACTACTACAGGTTTTGCAACAAGAGATTTTAACCAGTGGCCACAACTATCTAGAACAATTCTTGTACTTATAATGTTTTGTGGTGCTTGTGCAGGAAGTACAGGTGGAGGTATAAAAGTCTCTCGTATTTTAATTTTATTTAAATCGGCAAAAAGAGAATTAAGTTATATTATTCATCCAAGAATCGTTAAAAGAATAAAAATGGATAGAAAAGTAGTAGATAAACAACAAGTACGAGGTGTAAGTGCATTTTTAGTTACTTACTTATGTATATTTATAGGATCATTACTTATAGTAGCAATTGATAATTTTGATTTAGTAACTAATTTTACTGCGGTGGCAGCTACAATGAATAATATAGGACCAGGTCTTAACGTGGTTGGACCAACAGGTAACTTTGCACAATTTTCATATCTTTCAAAATTTGTTTTAATCTTTGATATGTTAGCAGGAAGACTAGAATTATATCCATTAATTATATTATTTACACCAGCAGTTTGGAAAAAGAACTAATTTAATTGTATATAATTAAACGACAATTCAAACAATTTTTGATAAAATTATAAAATATCTTACCAAATCGGGAAAAATATGTTATAATAAAAACATAGATAATCTCGTGTTAATTACCGGGCAGACATCAACAACCCGTATCTCTCTAATACGTGGAGTGATATGGGTTGTTGTTTTTAGAGAATTTGTCCAGTCATCCGAAGATTTTCTGCAACTATTAGGCGGGGAGATTATTTTTTGAAAGGAAGAAAAATATGTTTGAAATTGGAGAATTCGTAGTTAACGCTAACAATGGCATTTGCAGAGTAGAGGATATAGTACATCTTGACATGTCAGCAGCAAGTAAGAAAAAGAAGTACTATCTTCTTATTCCAATCGAAGAAAAAACAGCAAAAGTATACATTCCGGTAGATAACAATAATCACAAAATTCGCGAAGTAATGAACGAGGATCAGGCTTGGGAAGTTATTGAGAGAATTCCAACAGTAGAGAAACTTGAAGTCCTATCAGATAAGCAAAGAGAGCAAAAGTATAAAGAAGCAATTCAAAGTTGTAATCCAGAGAAACTAATTGCAATGATTAAGAATGTACATGAACGTACACAAAAAAGAAATGCATTAGGTAAGAAAACAACAGCTATTGATGAGAGATACTTCAAACAAGCAGAGAATAATTTGTTTACAGAACTTGCTTTTGCCTTAGGACGTGATAAGCAAGAGATGCGTGGTATTATTGCTGACAGACTTGAAAGTGTAGCACAATAATCATTCATATGTTTTAGATGATTAATAACTAAATAAAAGCCAATATCAAATCGAGTAATGATTAGATATTGGCTTTTTTATTACCTAAGTTTTATTACCTAAGTTTTATTACTTAAAATTTATTACTTAAGATTTATTCCTTAAGATATACGGCTTAAAATATATTATTTAAATTTCATTATTAAGTACCTATCACTAATTCTTTGCAGATTCAAGCTCTGAAACATCATGAATTGCACCGTTAAAAATAACTTTTTTAGCGTTTAAGAAATCCTCACCATCAACAACTGTGTTGTTAGATAGAATTTCAGCAGCAAGTGGACTCTTGCTAATAAATTCCTTGATTTTTGAAAAAGTTTCTATACTTAAGTCATGCTCAATTCTACAAGCATCTTCTGTAGCAATCTCAGTAGGAACACCAAGTGCAATAAGAGCTTTAGAAATTAAAATATGACGCTCATAAATCATGTTCGCAATTTCTAAACCTTTTTCTGTTAAATAAATAAATCTTGATTCATTAACTGTTATAAGTTCTTTTTGACGAAGATTCTTCATTGCAATACTTACACTAGGTTTTTTAAAGCCCATGTATTTTGCAATGTCAACAGAACGAACAACAGGTAATTTGTGACTTAAAATTAAAATAGTCTCTAAATAATCTTCAGCTGATTCATTATGTGATTGTGCCATTATTTTGTCCTCCTAATAAAAATTCAAATGTGGGTTAATTTAAAACAGAGTAAAACTCTGCTTGCATAAAATAACGTATATAACAAAATAGAGCAAATACATGCTCTAAACTAAATAATTGATTGAAAACTAATCATCTTTATGGATATATCTAGAAAAAATTATAACATAAAACAAAAGTTTTTTCTAGTACAAAAAAGTTATTGACTTTCAACAAAAGTTAGACTATACTAATATTACATCAGTAATGTATGCAGGTAGATACATCCTAGATGAGCCGTTACAAGCGCATGTGATGACGAAATTTCAAAATGTTCAAAATTTACAATGGATAAAAGATCGTAGTAATGTGCTTGCTAGGGTCTTTTTCTATATGTAAATTAATTAGCGTAGAAAAATATAATACATTAAATGATAAAAAATATCAATAACATTTGACTAAAAGTCTAAATATTTGTTATAATACCTCAAAAAAACAAGGAGATAATTATGATAGTATCTAGATATTTTGTTTGGTTTGTCATATATAGCATTATGGGTTGGATATATGAAAGCATATATTGCACAATTAAAGGGCATAAATGGGAGAATAGAGGCTTTTTATTTGGTCCACTTTGTCCAATATACGGCTTCGGAGGAATACTAGCTTCTTTTCTTTTTTCAGGCGTGTATTTTAAGGAAATATCCAATTTAGAGATTTTTTTATATTCCTTTTTAGGAAGTATAGTGTTAGAATATGGAACATCACTCTTACTTGAAAAAGTATTTCATGCAGTTTGGTGGGATTATAGTGATATGCCACTTAATGTAAATGGTAGGATTTGTTTGCCAGCATCTATAGGATTTGGCTTAGGCGGTTTATTAGTAATTCATGTTATTTTTCCATTTGTTTATGATGTGACACAACACATTTCAGATATTCCTTTAGCAATTTTAGCTATTGTTTGTGCAGGTGTCATGGGAGCAGACACAGCAGTTACAGTAAGTGCGTTAACAGGACTTGTTCAAAATCTTCAGACTATAGAAGAAAATGTTAATGTACAGCTTGAAAATGCATATGCAGCATTAGAAGATTCTATTAGAGGTACAAGAGATTTAGTTTATCAGAAGAAGGATGATTTTATTGCTTCAGCAGTAGATAAAAAGGATGCTTTTTCTACTTCGTTATCTAATAATATCACTAATACTTTAGTAAATGACGTGAGTACAATTACAAGTAGCATTTCAAAGATAACAGGTAGGAATAATAAAAAGAATGAAGAACTTACAGATGAAGAGTTAGCTTTAAAGATTAAGGATCATAAGAGACAGGAGTATACTCAAATTGCCATGCGAAATGTTGCTAGATTTTTAAATAAATCCCAAAAGCATGTATTGCATAGTGTTAAAAGATTTAGCATGACAGATAGTTTAAATATAGCATCGGAGCAATTGCGAACAGTAGAAAAAGAAGTTAAGAAAAAAAGACGCAATAAGTAATAGATGAAAAATTATAGATACAATTATAAAAATAAAATAACACAAATAAAAACAACATAAATAAAAGCAACAAAAATAAAAGCAACAAAAATAAAAGCAACATAAATAAAAGCAACAAAAATAAAAGCAACAAAAATAAAAGCAACATAAATAAAAGCAACAAAAATAAAAGCAACATAAATAAAAGCAACAAAAAAAGATTGTAGAAATTAATCTACAATCTTTTTTGTTTTATTTACATAAAATTATTGGCCGTTTGCAGCAACTGCTGTTTTTTGAGCTCTAGACATAGCACCTGGTTTAGAAGTATCAACATATGAAAAAGCATTAGAAATTTTTGCGTTTTCAGCAGTTAATCTAACAGGTTCTCTGTAATAAGCAACAACAGGTGTACCTTTTTCAACGATTTTGTATAAATCCTTAGCAAAAGCTGGAGGTACATTTACGCATCCATGGGAACCACTTGATTTATAAATTGATCCACCAAAAGAGCTTCTCCAGTTTGCATCATGAATTCCTACATTATATGCAAATGGCATAAAATATTGTACAGCTGATTGATAATTTTCACCAACTAATGTAGCAGGACTTTGTTTGTACACAATCTTGTAAACCCCATCAGGAGTTCCATTATTACGGTTTATATTACCAGTAACAATATCAGATTGAGTAACTAGTTGTCCATCTTTGTAGTAGTAGAGATGTTGGTGAGTAAAATCTATCTCAATATAAGTATTACCAATATCATTTTTTCCACGATATAAAGCTGTCTGCTGATAAACAGGTTTGCGTGTAACACTTTTTTTGTTCATAAGGTTTTGATAAAGCTTATCAGCTTCTTTAGCTTTGTCAATTACCCATCCGTAATCGCCACCACCTATTTTGATAGTGTCACCTAGTGATGTCTTAAAATCTCTAACTCGTCCAAAAGTGTTATATTTTGAAGCGAGAGATTGAACATAAGATGCTACTTTAGCTTTACTTAAAGTAACCTTTCCGTCAGCGGTAATGTCCATCATGGCTGTAATATCGTCAGAAGAGATAGTCTCTTTTGTATCCTCAAAATCGTAAGTTATTTTAGCCTTACAATAAGAATCAATTTTTTTAGTTATTTTAACAATCGATTTATCGTTGTCTTTAACTTTAGGCTGTTTGTAGCAAGAATCATTAAGTTTAACAGAATCATCTTGTGCATTTAAAGCCTTAGTTACAACAGTCATAATATTTTTTAAAATAGGCGAATTACCAACATTAGCACGGATAAGCTTGTATCCATCTTTTGCAATTTCAATGTGAGCATCAGTTGGTTCTTCGATTTTATCTTCATCAAAAAAAGAAAATGATTTTATTTTATCCTTAAGTTTTTTTGAATCAAATGATACAGAAGATTTCATAGTGTAGGCACTTGATTTAAAAAGACATACAGGCCATAAAAATGGATTCTGTGATTTAAGGATTTTTTCTTCTTCACCTGTTGATGAATATTTATAATCAATATCTGAACAATTTATATCATATGTATTGTTATCTTTATCAATAACTTTTAATGAATAATTTTTTACAGAATTTGAATTCTTGTCAACAATATAATCAACTGTTTTTTTACTGCAATTAATTTCACCAATAGTAGTGTTTAAGTAGTAGTGGTTACTGAAATAAAATGCTATTCCCAAATATACAGCAATTAGAATTACTAGTAATCCAATAAGTACCTTTGGTAAAATAGATTTTTTAGTAGTAGTAGTTTCAGTAACTGATTTAGTATTGTCATCTTTTGTATGATTAGTATTTAGTTTTTCTTGATTTAGCATAATGATTAGTTTTAATTTTCACTCCTTTTATGTAAATGAGATACATTCATGTATGTTGGAAGTCCGTTACTATAGGCAACATTTACTTCACCTTGAATTAAAGGAAATAGGTAGTCATATAACTCTTGTTTTATGTCATTACCTTTAGAATTAATCCATTCTCTAGGAATAGATTTTGCTTCATTTGCAATGTTTTTAATTACGGCATAGTCGTAATCAACAGTATATGGTTTGTTTGAAATACGTTTAAGTATAACCATAGAGGCAGTTACACCTTCTTCTGCAAAAGAAACAGCTTTTTTACCTTGCTCGAATGATTCGTCTAAATCAGTTTTAGAAGCAAGATGAGATGCACATCTTTGTAAAACATTAACTTCAACGGATCTAACTTTAACATTTATTTTTTCTTTTACAAGGAATTCTAAGGCCTTTCCTGCACCACTTAATTGTTTGTGGCCAAATTTGTCAGTAGCACTTTCACCGGCTGAAATGTATTCACCATCTTTGTCTCTAATACCTTCAGAAACAGCAACGATTACATTGTCAGTAGTTTTAAGTTTTTCTCTGACATCTTCAATAAATTGCTCTGTATCAAAAGCAACCTCAGGAAGATAAATAAGATGTGGAGCTTCACTGTATTCATTTCTTGCAAGAGCAGAAGAAGCAGTAAGCCAACCAGCATCACGTCCCATAATTTCTACAATAGTGACACTTTTAACTTTGTATATGTAAGTGTCATGAGAAATCTCAAGGATAGATGCAGCAATATATTTTGCAGCAGATCCAAATCCAGGCGTATGGTCAGTTACGCAGAGATCATTGTCAATTGTCTTTGGAACTCCTATAATTTTAATATTGCTATTGATTTTTTTTGCATAATCGGATAACTTAAGTACTGTATCCATAGAATCATTTCCGCCAATATAGAAAAAGGCACCAATGTCTAATTTGTCAAATTGGTCGAAAATTTTTTCATAAACCTCGGAGTCGTCCTCGTATTTTGGTAACTTGTGACGGCAAGAGCCAAGATACATAGCAGGAGTGGTCTTTAATTTTTCAATATTTGCAGAATCATTACCAATTAATTCAGTAAGGTTAAGATATCTGCTATCGAGTATTCCTGTTACGCCATTTAAGGCTCCATAACATAAGTTATAATTATTGGATTCACATGTTGCAGCAATAACACCAGCAAGACTAGCATTAATAGCAACAGTTGGTCCACCTGATTGTGCAACTAACACATTTTTTTGAGTCATAGTAATCTCCTTTATATTTAATACACTATCATTTTTATTTTATTATTAAATAGAAAAGTTCGCAAGAGGTAATACATGAGAAGAAATAAGCAAAATTCATTAAATAATGGTCAAAATTATGAAAACTGCAATATTTGCCCTAGAAACTGCGGTGTAAATAGGGCAAACGGTCAACTAGGATATTGCGGATGTGATGATAAAATTAGATTAGCAAGGGCAGCACTACATTTTTGGGAAGAACCTTGCATATCAGGAAAAAATGGTTCGGGAGCAGTATTTTTCAGTGGGTGCTCATTACGTTGCGTTTTCTGTCAAAATTATGATATAGCAAGAGCAAAAGTGGGAAAAGAAATATCTCCAGCAAAATTTGTAGATATTTTATTAGATTTACAAGAGCAAGGAGCTAATAATATCAATCTAGTGACGCCAACACACTACATAAATAGTATTATAAAAGGTATAGAAAAGGCAAAAGAACAAGGTTTAAACATTCCTATAGTTTATAATACTAGTTCTTATGAAAAAGTAGATACTTTAAAACGTCTAGAAGGTATAGTAGATATTTATTTGCCAGATTTTAAATACTTCAATAATGATTTAGCTTTTAAGTATTCTAGAGCAAAAGATTATAAAGAAGTGTCAGAGGCAGCTATTGAAGAGATGCATAGGCAACAACCACAAAATATATTTAAAAAAGAAAATGATATAACCGGAAAAATAATAACAGAGGCAGAAGATGGTTATATTATGCAAAAAGGTGTAATAGTTCGCCATCTGATGTTACCTAACCAAATGGAAGATTCCAAAAATGTCATTAAATATTTACATGAGACTTATGGAAATAGTATTTACATTAGTATGATGAGCCAATATACGCCATTAAAACATGTAGAGGAATATCCAGAGTTAAATAGAAAAGTTTCAAGAACTAAGTATGATCAACTAGTAGATTATGCAATAGATTTAGGTGTAGAAAATGGCTTTATTCAGGAAGAAGACGTGGCAGAAGAAAGCTTCATTCCAGAATTTGATTATACAGGTTTAGATTAAAAATAAAAAAACAGATTTAAAAAATAAGTTTAAATTTTATATAAAAATAGATTTAAAAGAAAGGTAAGTAGGCAAATAGCCTATTAGGAAAAAATAATGAGATATCCAAAATTTTTAGAAAAAAATGGAACAATAGGTTTTGCAGCTCCTTCATTTGGCTGTGTTATAGAACCATACAATAGTGCCTTTAAAAACGCACAGAAAAAATTTACAAAAAAGGGCTACAAAATGGAATTAGGTTTTAATTGCTATGAAGATAAAGGAATAGGAATAAGTAATACTCCATCAGAATGTGCAAGAGAATTAAATGAAATGTATGAAAGCAAAAATAACGATTGCCTAATTTCATGTGGTGGTGGCGAATTAATGTGTGAAATTTTAGATTACGTAGATTTTGAAAGATTAAAAAAAGCAGATCCTAAATGGTTTATGGGATATTCAGATAATACTAATTTTACATTTGTAAGTGCTACGCTCCTTGATACAGCGGCAATATATGGACCATGTGCAGCAGCATTTGGAATGGAACCATGGCATGATTCTATAAAAGATGCTTTTGATGTATTAACAGGAAATAAAAAAAGCGTTGAAGGTTACAAAGGCTGGGAGCTTGAATCACTTAAAGATGAAGAACATCCATTAGAACCATATAATGCAGTTGAAAAAGAAGAATACGTTTATTATCCAGCAAAAAATAAAGAAGAAGGAGTAGAAATAGAAGGCCGTTTAATAGGTGGGTGCATAGATTGTTTAAGTATGCTAGTAGGAACTAAATTTGATAATGTAAAAAAATTTAATGAAAAATATAAAGAAGATGGTGTGATATGGTTCTTAGAAGCATGCGATTTAAATACAATCGGAATGAGAAGAGTTTTATGGCAAATGAAAGCAGCAGGCTGGTTTGAAAATTTAAAAGGATTTTTAATTGGAAGACCAATGCATTTTAATGAACCAGATTTTGGATTAGATCAATATGAAGCTGTAGTTGGTATTTTAAAAGAATATAATGTGCCAATAATAATGGATTTAGATATAGGACATTTAGCACCAATGATGCCATTAATATGTGGCACAAATGCAAAAGTTTCAGCAAAAAATAACAATTTAAAGATTGATTATATATTTAACTAAGCTATAATTATATTAGATATGGAGGAAAAAAAATGAAGAATAGACTTTTAAAAGGAGCTAGTGTACTGCTTGCTACAGCAGTATTATTAACTAGCCAAATTTCAACAATATCAGCTTCAAACTCAGTAGCTCAGACATCAAAAGGAGAAAGTGCAAATACAGATAATACAACAAGCACTTCAATTAACGATGGTACAGGTGACAAATCAGTTGAAAGCACTACAACAGATAATACTGCAGATGATTCAACAAACAGCACACCAAATGGTGCAACAAGCAATGAAACTAGCAGTACACCAAGTGATACAACAGATGTAAAACAAAAAGGTGATAATGTAACAATTGACAAAAATGATAAACCATATCTTTCGCTAGGAGCTAATTTAACAGCCGATCAGCAAAGAACAGTTTTACAACTTATGGGTATCAGCTATGATAAATTAGGCGATTATGATGTAAATTATGTAAATAATCAAGAAGAGCATCAATATTTAGATTCATATATTTCAAAAAAAGAAATTGGATCAAGATCTCTTTCATCAGTTGTTGTTACAAAGGCAGAAAAAGGAACAGGTCTTAATGTATCAACATATAACATTGGTTATTGTACAGTAGGTATGTACAAAAATGCTTTAGCAACAGCAGGTATTACAGATGCAAACATTATAGTAGCAGCACCTTTTAAAATCTCAGGAACAGCAGCTCTTGTTGGAGCATTCAAAGCATATAAAGATATGACAGGAAAAGAGTTAGACAAAGATGCAGTAGATGCTTCACTTGATGAAATTGTTACAACAGGTCAGCTTGAGCAAAATGTTGACGGCGACAAAAAAGAGGACTTAGAAGCAATGATTGCAGATTTAAAACAGCAGATTGCAAATGGTGACTTAAAGACAGAAAATGACATTAAACAAGCAATTGATGAAGCATCAGACAAATATAAGATTAAGTTATCACAAGAAGATATCGATAAATTAATTGACTTATTAAAGAAATTTAAAGATATTGATATTGATTGGGGAGCAGTAAAAGATCAGGCTCAAGCATGGGCAGATAAGCTTGGAATCAATATGACAAATGCATCATCATTTTTGGGAAAAATAGTAGATTTCTTTAAAGCAATATGGGAATTTATTGTAGGTTTATTTAGCTAATAATTAATAAAATATAGTAGTAACATCTATGCAAAACGTAGGCAAGGCAATACTTGATTTAAAATAGGGGGAAAACTATGGAAAAAATAGGTGTAGTTATTTGTAATTTTAACAAGGTCGACGATTTAGATAAGTGTATTACATCCATTATGGAGTCTACATATCAAGATATTGATATTTATGTTGTAGACAACGCATCTGTAGACGATTCGTTAAAACTTCTTAATGAAAAGTATTCAGATAAAGTTACTATTATAGCTAACAAGGAAAATCTAGGAGGATCTGGTGGCTTCAACAGCGGATTGAGAAAGGCATTGCAAGTTGATTACAAATATTTAATGTGCGTAGATAACGATGCAATGTTAGATGAAAATGCAATAAAAAATCTAAAAGAATTTCTAGATAAACATCAGGAGTGTGGTATGGCTTGTGCAAAAGTATACCACACATCTCTTCCTGATATTGTTCAACAATATGGAATTACAATTGATTATGAAGATTTTTGTGTAAGAAGTCCATATGAAGGTAGATTAGAAGACGGAACTATGCCAGAATACGTTTATTGTGATGCTGTTCCAGCATGTGCAATAATGGTAAAACGAGAAGTGGTTGATAAGATTGGACTTTTACCCGAGGAAAACTTCTTGTATTGGGATGATACCGAATGGTGTGAAGAATGTAGAAGAGCAGGATACAAAATAGCCTGTGTAGGTAATGCAAAAGCACTTCACGCAATGGGAGCAAAAAAAGAAGTGGTAAATACTTTCCCAACGTATTATGCATGGCGAAATTGGATAAAATTTTTCGTGAAATATACCCCAGAAGAAAAAATAGAAGAAATGTGTGATACATTTTTAAATTCGTTGTATACAATTATATATGAAAGTTTATATAACGATGAACCAACTAGAATAAAAACAGTAATGGCAGCCTATGATGATGCAATTCATGGAATTACAGGAAAAGCAAAGGAAGGAATAATAGGCCCACTTAATAATAGCTATTTAAGAGAAAATGAAATTGTAGATAAATATAGCGTAATTAATATACATACAAATGGTTACGAAGAATCAGCAAATAGAATTGCAAAGAGACTTAGAGATATTGCAGAAAAAAAAGGCAAAAAAATAGATGTTGTGGAAGACTTAAATCAAGAACCAACAATAAAAATGTGTGAATTTATTTTTACAGTTGAGGATTTAAGTAGAAAAACTATTTATGTAGATACAGATGACAATATACTTTTAACAGAGGAAGATTTGTATTTTGTTATGAATTACGCTTATGGACGAGAGACATTTATGAAAGCGCAAAAAGATTTATTTATGCGCAAAGTGAAAGAACTTCGTGAAAAATAATATAAAATATTTTTAAAAATTAAAAAAACAAAAATTAAAGATATTAATAGCTAGTTTTAAAAGCTAATATTAATAAATAATATAATTAGGTAAAGGGAAAAAAGACATGATAGCACAGACACCACCAATGGGATGGAACAGCTGGGATTGTTACGGCGCAGCTGTTAAAGAAGACACCGTAAGAAAAAATGCCAAGTACATGGCAGAAAAACTAAAAAAACATGGCTGGGAATATATAGTGGTAGATATACAATGGTCAGAACCAACAGCAGAAAGCCATGAATACCATCCTTTTATAGAATTAAAAATGGATCAGTACAGTAGACTTATACCAGCGGAAGAAAGATTTCCATCAGCTAAAAATGGAAAAGGATTTAAAGAACTTTCTGACTATGTCCATAGCTTAGGGCTAAAATTTGGAATTCACATAATGAGGGGAATTCCACGTCAAGCTGTGCATAGAAATACAAAAATTTTAGGCACAAATAAAACTGCAAGGGAAATAGCAGATGTAGATTCAATATGTCATTGGAATACAGACATGTATGGGGTAAATCCTGAAGCAGAAGGTGCAAAAGAATATTATGAAAGTATATTTAAACTGTATGCTAGTTGGGGAGTTGATTTTGTAAAAGTAGATGATATCGCTAATCATTATCCACACAAAGAGATAGAACTAATAGATTCTGCAAGAAAAAAATGTGGAAGAGATATGGTATTAAGTTTGTCCCCAGGTCCAGCACCACTTAAAGAAGCAGAACATTTAAAACAACATGCAAATATGTGGAGAATAACAGATGACTTTTGGGATAAGTGGGAACTTTTATATGATATGTTTGATAGAACATACCAATGGAGCACACATTATGGACCAGGGCATTGGCCTGACTGCGACATGTTGCCAATAGGCGCAATTCGTCAAGACTATGACTCAAAAAATAGAACTTTGTTTACAAAAGACGAACAAAAAACAATGATGACACTTTGGTGTATTGTACGATCTCCATTAATGATAGGCGCTGATATGGTTTATAATGATGAATTTACAGAAAGTCTATTAACCAATGATGATCTTCTAGAAATGTTAAAAAAATCTAGAGGAGCAAGACAGATATATCGTAGAAAGCAAAAAGAAAAAGAAGTAATAGTTTGGTGTGCAAGAAGAAAAGATAGAGGCTATTATTTGGCTATTTTTAACGCCAGCGAAAAAACAGATACATTTAAAATTAATTTAGATGAATGCGAGATAGAAGGAAATTTGTCTAAATTAAAAGAAGTGTGGACAAAAGAAGAAATCCCTTATTCAAGTGAAATAGAAGTAGAGGTAAATCCACATGGAACAAAGGGATTTGTAATATTATAAAAGATTCTAAATGTGATAAAGAATTCTAAATATCATAAAGAATTCTAAATATCATAAAAAATTCTAAATATCATATTAAAGATAAATAAAAACATTAGATTCTCTTCACTTTTAGCAGTCAAAATACGATTATTAATATATAGATAATTTGTTATTACAAAATTATGTTGTACTCAAACGAAAAGGTTAATGTCAATGGTTGCAAAGTGAAGAGGATGTGGTTTAGTTCATGAAAAAAATCTTTGCCTTTTTATGCGGATTAGCAATATTTATTTCTATTATAAGAGTTCCAAGTAGTGAAATTGATGCATCAAACACAGCAGGTTTGACTATCGCAGTATCAGAATCAAATATGGAGGTAGGAGATAAACTTACCCTAACATTGACTGTGCCAAATGGAGGATCTGCAGTTGTTGATTTAAGTTACAATTCATCGGTTATGGAGTATGAAGGGGCATCAGCGTCAGCTACATCAAATAATGGAAAAGTAGTGTTAAATATTCCAAAAGGTACCACAACAACAAAAGCCAGCGTTAGATTTAAAGCATTAAATGCTGGAAGTAGCACATTTAAAGCAGTTACAAATAGTGCTAAAACAAGGGATGACAAACCAGTAACCCTAAATGCAACAGGAACAACAGTATTAGTTGCAAAAAATATAGAACAAGAAACATCAAATAATAAAAATAATCAAGAAATTAGAAATAAAAAAGCAAGTGAAGAGAGTAACAAAACTCAAGATAACGAAACAAATCAAAAGTTATCAAGTCAATTAAAATTAAACGAAAAAACAGAGAACAAGAATAATCAAGATTTAAAAGAAGAAACAAAGGAAGCAAAAGAAACAAAAGAAACAAAAGAAACTAATGAAATTAATGAAACAGTTGAAGAAGCAGAGGATTTTGAGTACACATTTAGTAATGTAAAAACATTTTTTTATAATGAGAAAAGTTATGAAGTGGAATCGGTTATTCCAGATGAATTAGTTCCAAAAGATTTTTTGAAGCAGACAATTAAACTTGGAGATAATGAGTACATGTCTCTAAAATATGAAAAAGCAGATTTGACGTTGCTGTGCTTAAATGAACAAATTTTTTCTCAAAATGGCGATAGTACGGAAACAAAAAATCAAAAATTATTTATTTATGATAGCTTAGAGGATGAAGTATATCCTTTCATAAAGCTTGAAACAAATGGGCATTATGTAATACCAATAGTTCCACCAGAAGAAAAAATAGAAGAAGGCTACAAGAAAACACCAATTTTTCTTGACAATGGTGATACAATTATTGCATATCAAAAAAAAGATGTTTCAGAAGTTAAATTAGATGAATTTTACCTTATTTACTGTTATAATGATAAGGGAAGTATAAATTGGTATGAATATGATTTAAGTGAGGGGACATTTATGAGATATGCAAAAACGCTAAACGTAAATCAGGTTGAGAATGATAAACCTGGACAGTATGTAATCGACTATGTCAAAGAAAATACAGATGTACAAAGAGCTATAATAGGAGCTTTTATAGCAAGTTTAGTAATTGTTAATTTTTTATATTTGAGAAAAATTAGAAGAATAAAAAAACAGCTAAAGCGTCAAGAATTATTTTCACAAAAAGGGGAAGAACATTCAGAAAATAAGCAACATCGTTCATATGAATATTCCCAAACGGAATTACAAAATGCCGAAAAATTTGGATCAGAAGATAACTATTTAAATTTATCAGAAGATTCGGATTTTGAATATATTGACATAAATAATTAGTAAAACTGTCATAAAGTTGACAAACAAAAGCGATAAACAAAGCATTTGATTTATATCAACAAAGGTAATAAACAAAGTATTTGATTTACATCGTAAAGATATCTTATATTTATCAAGAAATAAAAAACTTGAACAAGGAGGCTAGATACTTGAAAGAATACACACAAAAAGCCAAAAAAACTATAGACAATGCTAAACAAATTTCTAAAAGTATGCATCACAATCACATAGGAACAGAGCATATTTTAGCAGGTCTTCTTAAAGAAGGTACAGGAGTTGCAGCAGAAGTTTTAACTGCAAATGAAGTAGAATTAAAAAAAATCACAGAGATGATAGAAGACTTTATAGCCATCGGTTCAGATGTGCAAGTTGAAGAAAAAGATGGATTTTCTCCAAGAGCCGAAGAGGTAATTAGAAATTCATCAGATGAGGCAGAAAGATTTCATTCAGAAAAGGTAGGAACAGAGCATATATTAATTGCCTTAATAGAAGAAGGAGACTGTGCCGCAACTAGAATTTTAAATTCATTAAACGTAAATATCCAGAAACTTTTTATAGATATTTTAACTGCAATTGGAGAAAATCCAGCAGATTATAGAGATGAATTCCAAAGAAATAAATCAGGACAAGTTGAAGTTTCATCAACACCAACCTTAAATCAGTATTCAAGAGATTTAACAGCATTAGCTAGAGAAAATGCATTAGATCCAGTAATAGGAAGAAACGAAGAAAATAATCGTGTAATTCAAATTTTAAGTCGCCGTGGAAAAAATAATCCATGCTTAATAGGTGAACCAGGTGTTGGTAAAACAGCTGTAATAGAAGGAATTGCAGAACGTATAGTAAGTGGACTTGTGCCAGATACAGTAGCAGGAAAAAGATTGGTATCTCTTGACATGTCGGGACTTGTTGCCAAATCTAAATATCGAGGCGAATTTGAAGAGCGTATTAAAAAAGTAATAAAAGAAGTTTCAGAAGCAGGAAATGTTTTACTTTTCATTGATGAATTGCACACAATCATAGGAGCCGGCGGTGCTGAGGGAGCATTAGATGCTTCAAATATTTTGAAACCAGCCTTAGCTCGTGGTGAAATTCAAGTAATCGGAGCAACTACTATTTCTGAATATAGAAAATACATTGAAAAAGATGCAGCCCTAGAAAGAAGATTTCAGCCTGTAGTAGTAGAGGAACCATCAGAAAAAGAAGCAATTGACATTTTAAGAGGCTTGAAAAAAACATATGAAGATCATCATAATGTAGAAATTACAGAAGAAGGAATTGAAGCAGCAGTTACATTGTCAGCTCGTTATATTAACGATAGATTCCTTCCTGATAAAGCAATAGATCTTATGGATGAGGCATCTGCAAAAACAAGATTAGGTTTTACAGAATCTTACGAGAAATCTACAGAAATAAAAAAAGCTATTGCTGCAAAAGAAGTGGAATTAGAGGATGCATTAGCAGCTGGAGATATGTATACAGCTAGATTATGCCGAGATGAGAAAAATGAATTGGCTCATAGTCTAGAAAAATTAGCCAAATCTCAGCAACAGAAGGCAAAACGCAAAAAACCAGTAGTTGGTGAAAAAGAAATAGCAGATGTAGTTGCAGAATGGACAAAGATTCCAGTAAGTAAATTAACAGAAAAAGAAGCATCACGTCTTCAAAAGTTAGAAGCAACTTTACATAAAAGGGTAATTGGCCAGGAAGATGCAGTAGTATCTGTTTCAAAAGCTGTGCGTAGAGGTCGTGTAGGTTTAAAAGATCCAAAGAGACCAATTGGATCATTCCTATTTTTAGGACCAACAGGTGTAGGTAAAACAGAAATTTCAAAAGCATTAGCAGAAGCAGTCTTTGGAAATGAAGAATCAATGATCAGAATTGATATGTCAGAATATATGGAAAAACACAGTGTGTCTAAATTGATTGGAGCACCTCCAGGATATGTAGGCCATGATGAAGGCGGTCAGTTAAGTGAAAAAGTAAGACGTAATCCATTTTCAGTTGTACTTTTTGACGAAATTGAAAAGGCTCATCCAGATGTATTTAATATTTTACTTCAAGTATTAGATGATGGACATATTACAGATTCGCAAGGTCGTAAGATTGACTTTAAAAACACAATAATTATCATGACTTCAAATGCAGGAGCACAGTCGATTATTGAACCTAAAAAGCTAGGCTTTGCAGCAGTTGATGACGAATCTGCTAATTACGAAAGAATGAAAGATAGCGTAATGGAAGAGGTTCAGCGAATCTTCAAACCAGAATTCTTGAATAGAATAGATGAAACAATAGTATTTAGAGCGTTGACAAAAGACGATATGAAAAAGATCGTTACATTGCTTGTTAAAGAACTTACTAATAGAGCAAAAACACAGTTAGAAATCGAACTTGTAATTCGTGATAGTGCCAAAGCATATATTGTAGAAAAAGGCTATGATAGAAAGTACGGCGCACGTCCACTAAAGAGAAAAATACAAGAAGAAATTGAAGATGTATTAGCAGAAGAAATTATTAGTGGCAAAATAAAACGTGGCTCAAAAGTAATTGTATCTACTAAAAACAAAAAGATACAGGTTGTTTGTGAACCAAATGAGAAGCAAGAAGCTGATGAAAAAGAATCAGTAAAAGGCAAAAAGAAAACAACCAAAAAATAAGCTAACTAAGCAGGAGTTAAGCAACAACTAGAAAGCTAAGCTAACAAGAAGAAATAAAAAGCAACAAAAAAGCTATGTTAACAAGAAAAATTTAAAAAAATGTTAATGAAAAGTAAAAAAAGTCGACATATAAATTGACATTATAAACCCAAAAAAAAAGTTGCGGGAGTATTTTCTCACGCAGCTTTTTTTATGCAATAATCAAATTGAATAAAAAAATAAATACAACTAGTATAGGTAAAGATTAAATTTTTGTTAATTCCCTTCTACCTATGGAAAATAAAGAAAAATTATTATATAATACAAGTAATTCAAGGAATAAAACGCACAAACAATAAAACGCACAAACAATAAAACACACAAACATAAAACACACAAACATAAAACACATAAACAATAAAATTAACATATAATTGTTAGATGGTGACTAGCGTAGTACTAATATAAAGACAGCGTAAGAACTTTTTTATAGACGAAATTACGACATAATATTGGCAGCATATGTAAATTAGTTTGCGTAAACTATTATAGAAAAGGTAATCGAAAGTATATTATGCAGACTTATATAGTGGCTATAACCATTTAGAGGATAGTTATGACTCTAAAATTTAGTTTTGCAGGTATAGGAGGGTTAAAATGGCTGCAGTAAGTGAATTAATTAAAACAGAAAAAAATGGAACATTAGCATTTGGCGATTACACATTACCAACAAAAGCTAAACTAGATAATTATGATTATCATGGTGATACATTAAAGGTAAAAACTTTTAAACAAATAACAAAGTTAGAACGTAATGGAATATTTGTTTATGAGTCTGTTCCAGGAACGGCAGTTCATAATTTCAAAGAAAGCGAAGACAAAGTTGAATTTGATGTTGAGGGAATAGAAGATGCTCAAATTACAATAGGCCTTGAAGAAGGTTCAGAGTACGACATTACAATCAATGGAAAACCAGCAGGCAAAATGAAAACAGGCTTAGGTGGAAAAATAAGCATGAGTGTTGAATTAGAAGGAATAGAAAAAGCAAATATATCAGTAACTAAAAATGATAAATAAACAATAAAATAATAAATAAACAACAAGATAATAAACAAACAACAGAAATAATAAATAACAAAAATGACAAATAACACACTACTATTGGATAGTAAAAACAATCAAATAGTAGATTGATACAAAATAAAAATCTATAATTATATAATTAGATTGAAAATAAAATCTCCCATTGAGCATAAATAAAAATGTTCAATAGGGAGATTTTTTGACATAAAAAGGTCGATAAAAAAACGAACAGGTGTTATAATAATAGAACAAAATAAAAGCGCAAAACAAATAACGAATATAAAGCAAGTAACAAGCACAAACAAAACAAACAACGAATATAAAGCAAGTAACAAGCACAAACAAACAGCATATATAACAAAGTAGACATCAGATAAAAAGAACAGCAAGCGTAATAGATAAACATGTTTAAATTAATAAACAACATGTATAAAGTAATAGCAATGGAGGAAAATAAATGGCAGTTAAAAGCACAAAAAAGAAAAGCGTATTTTTTTGTCAGGAATGTGGATACGAATCTACTAAATGGTTGGGCCAATGTCCAGGTTGCAAGGAGTGGAATACATTCGTAGAAGAAATAGTAGATAAAAAAAAAGTTAGTTCATCAGGCAAAATTACAAAATCTGCTATATCAGATATAAAAACATTAACTTTATCAGAAATCAAAACAGGCAATGAGCAAAGACTTAAAAGTGGAATTAGCGAATTAGACAGAGTTTTAGGCGGAGGAATAGTTAAAGGTTCATTAGTGTTAGTCGGGGGTGATCCTGGAATTGGAAAGTCTACATTACTTTTACAAGTTTGTAAAAATCTCTCCCAACAAAAAGAGGATGTTTTATACATATCCGGAGAAGAGTCATCTCAGCAGATTAAATTACGAGCAGATAGGATGGGCAAATTTGAGGATACACTAAAAATTTATTGCGAAACTAATTTAGCGTTAGTAAAAGAAGCAATAGAAAAAAACAAACCTAACGTAGTAATTATTGATTCGATACAGACAATGTATAGCGAAGAAGTTACATCTGCTCCAGGTAGTGTTTCGCAAGTTAGAGAAGCTACGGGTGCATTAATGCAAATAGCTAAAGGTATGGGAATAAGCATTTTCATAGTCGGACATGTTACAAAGGAAGGTGTAGTAGCAGGACCTCGAGTTTTAGAGCACATGGTTGATACAGTGTTATATTTTGAAGGAGATAGACACGAGTCTTATAGGGTTTTGCGAGGTGTAAAAAATAGATTCGGTTCAACAAATGAAATTGGTGTTTTTGAAATGAAATCAACAGGCTTAGAAGAAGTTTTAAATCCTTCTGAATTTATGTTAAGTGGTAAACCTAAAGAGGCATCGGGCTCTATAGTGACATGTTCTGTTGAAGGAACACGTCCTATTTTACTTGAAATACAGGCGCTAGTTTGTCATAGCTTTTTTAATAATCCGAGACGAACAGCAACGGGATTAGATTATAATAGAGTAAATTTGCTGATGGCTGTTTTAGAAAAAAGAGTCGGAATGAAACTTTCAGATTGTGATGCTTACGTAAATATAGCGGGTGGAGTACGTATAAGTGAACCTGCAATAGACTTAGGAATTATTATGGCAATTATATCAAGTCAGTTAGATGTTCCAATTTATGAAAAAACAGTATGTTTTGGAGAAGTAGGATTAAGTGGAGAAGTACGAGGCGTTACTATGACAGAACAAAGAATACTAGAAGCAAAAAAATTAGGATTTGAGATTTGTGTAATGCCAAGTGTATCATCAAAAGTGGCTGATAAAATTGATGGTATAACAATAATTCCAGTTAGTAATGTCCAAGATGTTATAATGTTTATTCAAAAGCACAGAAAATAATTTATAAAAAAGCATATAAAAAAGCATATAAAAAAATGAGGTGACCCCCAAAAGTTAGACTTTTAAGCGTAGCAGTTTTTGGCTGCTACGCTGTTTTTATGCAGCCAAGAGGCTGAGCCTGTATTGA
>FOPE01000012.1 GCA_900113385.1 Lachnospiraceae bacterium C7 | reverse complement strand
CAATCCCGAAAGTATTGCTGCCAAAATCAATATGCCCCCCATTACGTATAAATCTTTCTTTCCTTTGTTACTTAAATCCATTTATTTTCTCCTTTATTACATATTCCTTCTGGATTATATAATAGCCAAATTATTGTTCTAATAATTTTGACTATTATAGTTCTTCCATATGCTTTTATTATACTACATTTTCACTAAAAATAATTGATTTTTTTATCTTAGCAAATAAATTTTCATAAAAATAATTGAATTTACTCCATCTTATCAAATAACCTTTTCATAAGAATAACTGCAATTATTGCAGAAACAAAATCAGAGATTGCTTGACTGAACAATATTCCCATGTAACCCACTAAATAATTCATTACAAATATAACAATAAAATATATAAATCCTTGTCTACCTGCTGATAAAATCAATGCACTTATTGCTTGGCCTGCTGACTGAAAACTACATGTAGCAACCATTACAATAGCCATAAATACCATACCTGCTTGTAAACACCTTAGCATTAGTGTTCCAGTCGAAATAATCTCCGGTTTATTCATAAAGAATTTGATTGCACTTGGAGCAACCACTGATAATCCTAATGAAAATACTAATCCCATAGCCATTTCAAAACCAAACGCAAATTTTAAAACTTTTTTCAATCTTTCTTTATTTCTTGCCCCATAATTATATCCAACTAAAGGCTGTCCTCCAAATGCAAATCCGATTAAGATTAAAGAAGTAATCATATTAACCTTCATTGCTATACCCATTGCAGCAATTTCTGTACTACTATATTTTAATAAATATCTATTTGTTATAACCACCATTAAGCTTTGCATTACGTTTGTAATTGCAGCTGGAATACCAATGGAGATAATGCCTTTAAAATCATTCATACTAATTTGCATATCTCTAGGTGAAATAGATAAACGTTTGCTTTTTTTTATTATAAAAAATGCATAAAATAAATTACCACAAATATTACCGCAAACTGTAGCAATTGCTGCTCCAGATGCGCCTAATCCCAATGAAAAAATAAGTATTGGATCTAAAACTATATTAACTATTGATCCTATAATTGATCCTAACATAGATGCTACTGCAAAACCTTCAGTTCTAACTACATTATTAGGAACAAAAGTTAAAATAATAGGCATTGCACCTATTACAATCCAAGTGTAATAATCTGATGCATATTTATATGTTTCTTTTGTTGCTCCCAACATATTTAAAATTGGCGCCTTTAATATTAAAAAAATTGTTGTTATAAATACAGCAAAAATTATAGCTGCCCAATAGCAAAAAGCACTAATTTTTTTAGCACGTTCATACTTTTTCTCACCAAACAATCTTGAGATTACAGAGCTTCCGCCTAATCCCCAAATATCGCCAAAGGCTATCATTAAAGTAAAAACAGGGGCACTAATAGATACGCCTGCTACTAAATTAGTATTGTTAGTTAATGCAATAAAATAAGTATCTACCATGTTATAAACAAGAGATACTACCATTCCAATTACCAAAGGTATTGCAAGTTTCAAATATGCTTTTGAAACTTTTTCTTTTTCGAATAAATAATTTTTTGATTCAACTTGACTCATATGTTAACGCTCCTTATTTTAGTCTATCTGAATGTTCGATTAACCAGAACATTACGCCCTATATAAAAACTCTTGTTCTATTTTAGCACAAAATTATATAAAAACCAACAAGATTTTTTAAGTCAGACTATTCCATAAATCGGCTTATTTTATCTCACTTTTGTGTTTCATTTCTTGATTTATATTGCAGATTTCTCTCATGTCTTTGTTATGCGTACAGTTGTATCACCAGTATAGATTTGTTTATAAAAAATACATTTGTTTTGTATTTTTTTATTTTCTTTCGTGCTCCTAATACATATTTTTTTCTTCGTTTTATGTTTCAAAACTATTTTATTGTATTTTTAAAATGATACAATCTATGTATAAAAAGAAACAAAGAAATTTTAGAGAAAAAGAAACGGAGGCAATATTATGACAACATTATATACAACAAATTATGAACCAATTAAAAAAGAAATTCCTGATTGGATGCGTGTTGAACGCCTCCAATATTGTGATCAAGGTATCAGACAAAGTCTTCTAAAAAAGGCCGTACGCAAATTACGTAAAACAAAATAACTGTTAACCTTAATCTAATTCTAATTTTTTTACAATAAATATTTTTCTTACTATGGCGCCACATTTTCTGTGGTGCCTTTTTATGTCTTATGGTACTATATTATATATTTCATACTATTTGTGAAATTATATTATAAAATAAATTTACAATATATAACTAAACAATTTATTATTATTCGAAAGGGAAAAAATGAATTATACTAAAAAACAATTTAACAATGATCAACCACTTATTTTTCATATAGATGTTAACTCTGCTTTTTTGTCATGGACTGCTGTAAAGCGTCTGCAAGATGATCCTAACTCGGTAGATTTACGTACTATTCCATCTGCTATTGGTGGAGATATAACAACACGTCATGGTATAATAACTGCAAAATCTATACCTGCTAAAAAATATAATATAATCACAGGTGAATCCGTTGTTTCTGCTTTACAAAAATGTCCAAATTTAGTTTTAACTCGTTCAGATTTTAGCTTATATAAACATTTTTCAAAACTTTTTATAGAAACTCTCCATAAATATACTGATAACATTCAACAGGTTTCTATTGATGAAGCCTACTGCAATATGACTGGCCTTTATGAGTATTATCGCCACCTTGAGACAAAAGAAACGCCCTACCCTATGTGTCTTGCCTACGCGATTAAAGATGATATTCGCATTAATTTAGGATTTACTGTAAACGTTGGAATATCAAGTAACAAATTACTAGCAAAAATGGCCTCAGACTTTCAAAAGCCAGATAAAGTGCACACTCTATTTCCTGAGGAAATCCAAGAAAAAATGTGGCCTCTTCCCATAAATGAACTTCATGGTTGCGGTAAAGCCACTGCACAAAGATTGAATTCCATAGGAATCCATACAATTAAAGACGCTGCTTTAACAGATCAAGCCATTTTGCGCTCTCAACTTGGTGAAAAAGCTGGTGATTACATATATTACAGTGCAAACGGTATTAATAATTCCAAAGTCAATCCACAAAAAAGAGAGGCTAAAAGTTACTCAAATGAACTTACAACCTCTTCTAATATTACTGTTGATACTTATGATACCGATATGCCTCCTCTACTAGATTCCCTAGCTAAAAGCGTGTCAAATCGACTAAAAAAAGACGAGCAATTTGCTAGTACCATCGGTGCTTATGTTAAAACGAATACTTTTAAAACCCATTCTGCACAAACAACTTTATCTGCATCAACTAACGACTACAAAATAATTCTTGATACAGCAAATGCTCTATTAAATAAATTGCTCCTAGGTGAAAACGGACTTTTTATTATGGGAGAACAAATCCGTTTGGTAGGTATTAGTGCCTCAAACCTAGACGATGGAAGCTTTAGACAAATGTCACTTTTTGATTTAATTTAATCAAAACGACATTTGTCATAAATTTCATCAACTGTCATTGTTAAAATCGCTTTCACTTTACTCTCATCTGAACAAAGTTTTGCTGCTTTAGCCAACACATTCATATGTGCACGTCGTTCTGCTGCTATCATAATAATAACACGAACAATTTGTCCATTGCCCCAATCTATACCATCTGGTATAGTTGCAATAGCAACTCCGTTTTTTAAAATGCCTTCAGCCGACTCACTAGTCAAGCCATGAGGCACAGCTACACCATTAGATAAATAAGTTGACATTTCTTGTTCTCGCTTTATTATACTTTTTACATAATCATTCGTAACATAACCTGTTGCTAATAGGCCATTTCCTAGATCTTTTAAAATTGTTTCCTTAGAATCAGAACATAAATTAAAAAAAATATTTTCTTTTTGCAGCATAAAATTACTCCTTTAAAATATAGAGACTCTGAATAAACAATTCTTTATTAAATATCGAATTAAGATTTGCAGATGGGTATTTTGCCACAATTTTGTCTACTACTATAAGTCCTAAACCATCATGATTTTCTTTTGTCGAGACACCTTTTTGAATTGATTTATTCTTTCTCATCTCGTCTGTAATGGTATTTTTTATAATGTAAGATGAACCAGATGTTTTACATCTAATTACGATTATAATTTTACCATCATCTTGTGATTTTGTCGCCTCAATTGCATTATCTAATAATATTCCCAAAATTCTGCTAATATCTAATATCTCCATTCCGATATCAGAATTTTCATCCACAACTATATCCAATTCAAACTTTATTTTCAATTGTATAATTTCCGTAATTTTCACCTGCAAAAGTGCACGCAATTGTTCTGAAGGAATTTTCATTATTTTTGACAAAGCATAGTTTTTATCTATTTCCGTTGAAGCAAAAGGATAAATATTTTCCCAAAAATATTTTTTCATTTCTTCATCGCCACTTTTTTCCACAAAACTTCCCATAGTAAAAAATACATTTTTTATGTCATGTCGAATTTTTTTCATATTAATTAGATTTTCTTCTATACGTTTGTAATAAGTTTGACGGCTTTCCTTTTCCATTTCTAATATTGAATGCATCAGGTAAATTAGCTTTTTCATTTTATTAGAAACTAAATATGTCACTTCTAGGAGTAAAAAAATCATCATACCTACAAATACTATCAATACTAATTTTGAGCTAGAATATTTATATCTAAAAATATAATAAATTCTATTTTCAAACCACTTAAAAACATATAATGTTAATGCAAGGTACGTATATTCAACAAATGTACTTACAACACGTCCTCTTAAATGTCCAAATCTTATTTTGGTAAAAAGAGAGACAATACACATAACTATTACAAAGAAAATCATAATCCCAAAAAGTGTATCTCCTGAATTAAATAACCTTTGTGGTATTATTAAAGTCAAAAAAATAAAATAATAATCTAACCATTCATAATCTAAAATTTGCAAAATATATAATTCTGCTGCCATCGTAAACGCTAAAGCTAATGAAAGCAAGGTCTCTGAACGCACCCCATAAGAATCCACGTAAATAATTGCCCCTAATGTCGTTATTAGCATTACAAAAGCCGCAACAAGTGTTTTATTTTTATTATTCGATGCAATTTTATATTTTTTTACAAGAAAAGCTATCACTACAATTATCGTAGCATATAGCCCATATACTAATAGTTCTCGAATTGAATCAATTAATAAAAAATATAAATCTATCTCTTGCACTAACCTTTACCACCTATCTAATTCTTTTTTTAAAATATCCTTTAATCTTATAGCTGCACAACTAACCAACTCACCGTTAGACAATTTCAACAACCCATCCTCTGCTCCTATAACTTGGGTCTTATTTACAATTACAGAACGATGACTTTTTTCGAAATCACCGCCTAATTTGTCTAGGGCATTTTGAATAGTATCTCTAACCATAATTTTTGAGCCATCTATAGTATGATAACAAATATTATGAGCAACTGACTTTACCGACTCTACATATAAAATTTGATTGGTTTCTATCTCTATATACTCATCTATCCCAATAGGTAACTGAATACTATTGCATCGTCTATCTTTTTGCTCAATATGTTGGTTTTCATCTCGACTTGTAGAATTATCTATAATCTTTTTCATCATCTGAATATATTTTCCATATTCTCTTGTCATTTTATTTTGATCAATATCTTTTTCAATAAATCCGAAGGGTTCTACACCACTTTTTATTATTTCCATAGCCATATCACTATAGCTACTTACAAAAACTATTTTTGAATTTCCTTCACTTTTTACAGTATTATTAATGAAATAAAATGCTACATATTTATTCTCAAAAATTTTAACACAAATCACAATAAAAATAAATCCATGTCCTAAAATTGCATTTTTTGTCCTGAAATTTTTATTGAAATTAAAATTAACGACTTATGCCAACAATTAAAGACTGAATTAACATTTTAAGAAGTTTTTTTGATATATTAAACTCATTGCAAAAATGCTCTCTCTATGTTAAATTCCAACTTAGATTTAACAATTGACGATTATGTTTCTGTTGATTGGAACGCTTTAGTTACTGCAATTGATGCCGTAGGTGGTTTGGACATAGATATTAATAGTGTTGAAGCAAAAGATATTAATAAAAACTGTATTGACGAAATTAATAGCGTAACGCATAACCACTCATCCTATGTTAAACCTGGTCATAACCATTTCGACGGTGTGCAAGCTACCGGATATTGTCGTATTCGACACACAAGAGGTAATGATTTTAGACGAACTGCAAGACAAAGAGAAGTTATTGAAAAGCTTACTGACAAAATCCAAAACCTAAGTTTGCCTGCTGCCACCTCACTTTTACAAAAACTATTTCCTATGGTTTCAACATCACTTGATTTGCCTCAAATACTAGATTTATTTAGACAAATACATGACTATACTATAGCGGATACTACTGGTTTCCCATTTGACATGCGCGCTGACCATATGAATACAAAGGGAGACGTTATCGTACCATGTGATTTAGTATCAAACGTCACAAAATTACATGAATTTTTATATGACTCAAAAGATTATAAACCTTCAGAAAAAGTTTGTGACATAAATAAGAAGATTTATGATATAACGTCTATTTCAAAAAAAGATGCTGTAAAATACGATCTTCAATAAAATCATTTAATTATATATTACTAAAAACTTATATATTACTTATTACTTAAATTATATTACTTTATTATAAATTAAAAGGAGTCTTAAAAGAACTATCCGATTTTGCATCTTACTAGTTCTTTTGTGACTCCTTTTTTATTTCTATTGCTTTATTTTATTGCTTTATTTTATATTTTAATAACATCTGCTAAAATATCTACACATGTCTTAATGCCTAAAATAGAGCTATCTAAGACTAATCCATAATTGTTTATATTATCAATTTTTTTACCAGTAGTGCTGTAATAGTAATTATTTCTCCTTTTGTTAATTTGATCTGTTATTTTATCAACTTCTGATGGAGAGATATGATATTTTTCGATTGCTCTAAATCGGTTAAAAGTTTTACTACCATGAATATATACGCTTAAGACATCATCTCGATCTTTTAAAGCGTTGCTAGCGCAATGTCCAATAAATACTGCTGGACCCTCGTCTGCCAAATCTCTAATTATTTGATCCTCGATTGTATGAAGTTTCATAGAATTAGGAACATCTGCACCTTCACCTTTTGCTGCTTTTTCTACCATATTAAACGCAAATGATAAACTATCTACACTCTTCTCTTCAATATCGAGTATTTCTTCAACTGACACGCCCATTTTTTTAGCAGCTAATTCTAAAACCTCACCGCCATAACACTTAATTCCTGTGGCTTCATGTAATCTCCTACCTATTTCGGTAGCACCACTTCCATATTCTCTCTCAATTGTAATATAATTAATCACGAGTGTAGTCCCCCTTCCTATGCAGTTTCAAACTGGCTATTATATAAATCGGCATAAACTCCGCCTTTTTTAAGCAATTCGCCATGATTTCCACTTTCAACTACATCACCATCTTTAAGTACTAAAATGATGTCTGCATTTTTTATTGTAGAAAGTCTATGGGCAATTACAAAGCTTGTTCTACCGATTGTTAACTGATCCATAGCTTTTTGGATAAGTTCCTCTGTTCTTGTGTCAACAGAACTTGTTGCCTCATCTAAAATAAGCATAGGAGCATTTAAAACCATAGCCCTAGCTATTGTTACAAGTTGTTTTTGACCTGATGAAAGATTAGTTTTATCATCTAAAATTGTATCGTACCCCTTTGGAAGAGTTTTAATAAAATGATCTAATCCAACTGCTTTACTTGCTTCAATAATTTGTTCATCTGAAACATCATGCATATTATAACGTATATTATCCTTAATAGTTCCTTCAAAAAGCCAAGTTTCTTGTAAAACCATTCCAAACATTGAATGAACTTGTTCTCTTGTTAAATCTTTCGTTGAAACGCCTTCTATTTTAATGCTTCCTTCATTAATTTCATAAAATCTCATCAATAGATTTACTAGGGTAGTTTTACCTGCACCTGTAGGTCCAACAATAGCCACTTTTTGTCCTTGTTTAACCTCTAAATTAAAATCATTAATAATAGTTTTGTCAGAAGTATAACCAAATTTAACATGGTCAAACACAACATTTCCTTTTATTGTATCTATTGCAGTATTTTTACCACTTTCGTCAGAAAGTTCCTCTTCTTGTAAGAATCTAAATACTCTTGTTGAAGCCGCTGCAGTAGACTGAAGGGATGTAACAGCTTGAGCCATTTGTGCAAGTGGTTGAGTAAATAATCTGATGTACATCATAAATGCGACTATTGTACCAAATTCTGTATCACCTCTTTGTACTAAAACAGCACCTGTAATACAAACTGCTACATATCCTAAGTTACCAATAAATGTCATAAGTGGCATCATTAATCCAGATAAGAATTGACTTTTCCACGCTGACTCAAATAATTTGTCGTTAATTTCATGAAATTTTGTGATTTCTCTATGTGTATCATTATAAGCTTTAATAACATTGTGTCCTGTATAAGTCTCTTCAATTTGTCCATTTAATCTACCAAGTTCTTCCTGCTGTCTAACGAAATATTTTTGAGATTTTTTTGTAATCATAATCATCAAAACAAATCCAATTATTGTAGCTAGCACACCTGCTGCCGTCATAATCCAATTTGTTTTTAACATCATAAACATACTACCGAAAAACATGGTAATTCCACTGACTAACGTACCAATACTTTGATTTAAAGATTGTCCAATTGTATCAACATCATTTGTTACTCTTGATAATGTATCACCTACAGTTGTTTGATCAAAATATTTAAGAGGTATCTTATTTATTTTTTGCGATATGTCTGTACGCATTTTGTTAGTTATTTTTTGAGTACAGGTGGCCATAATTACACCTTGAACTGTGTTAAAAACAAAACCTAGTCCATATAAAATAATAAGGATTTTAATTATTTTTAAAACACCGTCTGTATCAATGCCTGTTGGAAGCATCATTCCTTCAGCAATTTTATTTATAACCTCTGATAACTTATCAGGTCCAATAATATTAAAAACAGTTCCACAAATTGACAATGCAAATGCAAAAATTATTGGGAAATAATATTTTTTACAATATATAGCTAATTTTTTCATAGCAGTACCAAATTTATAATTTTCCATTATTTTCACCACCCTTTCCTACATGTCTTTTCTGATTTCGTCTTCTGAAAGCTGTGATTTAGCAATTTCAAGATACACCGGACAATTTTTAAGTAATTCTCCATGTTTTCCGTAACCTACAACTTTTCCTTCATCTAACACAACAATTCTGTCTGCATCCTTTATAGTTCCTATTCTTTGAGCAACGATAATTGATGTTACCTTGTGACTTCTATTTTTAAGTGCTGAACGAAGAATTCTATCTGTTTTGTAATCTAGTGCTGAGAAAGAATCATCAAATAGCATAATTTCTGGATTTTTAGCTATTGCTCGAGCTATTGCAATTCTTTGTTTTTGTCCACCAGATACATTAGTACCGCCTTGAGAAATTTTTGAATCCTCTCCTTTAGGCATTTTTGAAATAAATTCTCTTGACTGAGAAACATCGATTGCTTCACTAACTCGAATTGCCTTTTCTTTATCCGTTAAACTTTCTCCATTTTCACCAAACATGATATTAGAAGAAATATCTCCTTTAAACAAAACTGCCTTTTGTGGAACATATCCTAGTTTATTATGTAAAATATCTTGAGAATAATCTCTTATATCCTCTCCATCAATTAAAATACTTCCTTCCGTAACATCATAAAAACGAGGAATCAAATTTATAATTGTACTTTTACCACTACCAGTTGCACCTATAATTGCTACAGTTTCTCCCTTATCGGCTTTAAATGAAATGTTACGTAAAACATAATCTCCTGCATCTGGATATTTAAAACTTACATTTTTAAATTCAATTGTTCCTTTACTCTTTTGATTATTTTCAACTATGTTTCCATCATGAATTTTTGTTTTTTCACCAAGTACTTCGTTAATACGCTTTGCTGAAACATTTGCTCTTGGGAAAATAAAAAATACAACTATTAGCATCATAAACGCCATTATTACTTGCATTGCATATGATGAAAATACAACCATGTTAGAAAACAATTGCACTTTATCCATTGGAGCTGATGCATCATTTATTAAATACATTCCAATCCAATAAATCGCTAATGGTAAGAATGACATAAGCAAAGTCATCATTGGAAATACTGAAGCCATTCCTCTGCTTGTAAACAAGTTTGTTCTTGTAACATCTGTATTAGCTTTTTCAAATTTTTCTTCTTGATAAGCCTCACCATTATAAGCTCTAACAACTCTTATACCAGTTAAATTTTCTCTTGTAACTTTATTTAGATTATCTGTTAATGTTTGTAAAATTCTAAACTTTGGTAAAACAATTATAATCATTATAATTAGGAAAAGCATAAGTTCTGCTACTGTTACTCCAGTTGCAGCTGTCCACTGCCAGCTTTTGTCCGATATTTTAATAATTGCCCAAACAGCAAGAATTGGAGCCTTTATAATAACCTGCAATCCCATTGCAATAAGTGTTTGAATCTGTGTAATATCATTTGTTGTACGTGTTATTAATGAATCTGTAGAAAAAACATTAATTTCCTCCATGGAAAATGTCATCGTTTTTTCGTAAACTTCACCACGTAATCTTCTAGCTAATCCTGCTGCCACCTGTGCTGCTAAAAAGCCAACAACAACAGAAGCAAACATACTTCCTAGGGCACACAATAACATGTATCCGCCTTGTTCTATGATATCTATCATTTTTGAGCCTTTAGTCTCTACCAATTTAGTTATTTCTGACATATAATCTGGCATTTTTAAATCAAGCCAAACTTGTGTGATAATAAATATTAAACTGATAAAAACAAACGACCATTCGCGTTTTTTCAATTTTTTTAAAATCTTCCACATATAGATTATTCCTTTCTGCCTATTTTATTTTTTTTGATAGTATGATAATATTTTAATGCACACTAGTTGATTATTCAATAAACGGTTATTAATATTAGTCTTTTAATCAACGAATATGCAAAATAGTTGATTAATTATTAGAAGGAGAAACTTATGAAAGCAAAAAATTCAGATGATTTACGTGTAATTAAAACTAAAAAAGCTATTAAAGATGCATTTATTCAATTACTAGAAAATAAACCCATTCAAAAAATAACAGTAACTGAATTATCTAAGCAAGCTTTAATTAACAAAGGAACTTTCTACTTGCATTATAATGACATTTATGATTTATACCGTGAAGTCCTCTCTGATTTTATAAATTTCTTTGTTGAAACTATAGATTTTTGGGATGAATTTTATGATTACCCTGAAGCATTTATTGAACATTTTCTTGCTTTACAAGATAAATGTATAAAATCAATATCTACAACAGGCCATCTTCTAGACATTGGAAGTGCCTACATTGGACATGAATTCATTAATATGGTTATTAATAAATTAAAATCAAAAGTATTTTCTATTACTGAAATTAAAGACACTAAAGAAAATAATTTAAAACTTGAATGCTATTTTACTAGTTTTTCCTTTGTTACTTTTTTTGATCATAAAAATGAAGATATGGCCATCATCACTAAAATATTAGGTTCAGAGTTTCGTAACTTTTTTCACAGCAACGAATCTACTTCAAAAAATTGATGCAAAATAGCTTATTTTTATTTACTCTACGCTATTATTATTTGCTTTCTCTAAAAAAAGCCTAAGATAAAATGTTTTAATCCACTTTATCTTAGGCTTTTCTTAATGTGTATATGTTAACAGCTTTTCTTTTGCTAATTCAAAATATAATTTTTTTCCGACGTGTATTCAATTTTATCTTTCAAGGAACTATTTTTTGTTTCATTAATAAAAAAACAATCCCTAGCTCTTCATTTAATTCTAATACAATTTCGACCATTTTTCTTAGCCTGATACAAAGCCTTATCAACTCTTTCAAATAAGCGAACCGAATCATCTGTATTATCCATAAATGTAATTCCTACGCTTATTGTTATATGACCAACTGGTATAAAATTAGTAACTTCTACCTTTTTTCTAATTTTTTCTGCCAAATTCACAACATCATTTTGACTTGTGTTTTTTACCATTAGTATAAATTCTTCGCCTCCCCAGCGTCCTAAAACACTATGTTTTCCTGAAGAATCTTTAATAACGTTAACTACTTGTTTTATGATGTCATCTCCAATATCGTGACCGAAATTATCGTTTATCTTTTTAAAGAAATCTATATCAAACATAACTAAAGCAACTCGTCCTTCTATTCCGAAATTTCCGATTGCTTGTTCAATAAAGAAATCTAATGCTCGTCTATTATAAATCTCTGTCAATTGGTCTAAACTTGCTGCTTTAAACAGCATATTTACCGCATCACGCAAATCTGATGTAGTGGCTTCAAGGAAATTAATTAATCTGTCATTTAAAGGAATATATCCTTCTTTTCTTATTATCTCCATCCTAGTTAGATCTTTAATAATTTCTTTGTATTTTTCATCATTCTTAATGTCTTCTATGAAAATAGGTTCTTGATTACTATAAAATCCTCTTTCCGAATACTGATACTTCTCTGGTAATTGACTGCTATCACACTCCCTCATACCAACTGCAACTAGAGTACTATTAAGCAATCCTCTAATTTCTCTTGTATGCAGAATTTCTCCATATCCGCAGACCCATGTGGCACTTGGGTTAACATCTTCATAATATGAAAATTCTGTTTCTGTCAAATTATCTCCCATAAGCATTCGCCTGTTCATGCAAGAATATATTAGCAACGCTTCTGGTCTAAAATTCATCATTTCTCTTGACTTTGTGTAACTTTCCGCCAACAAATATTCCGGTTTAGCATAACCCAAACTCACTCTACTTCCTACTGGCAACTCCATTGCAAATTCTAAAGCACCACTTTCCCTATAATTTAGTGCTATTCTTGCAAGATATATGCCATTATGTCTAATCATAAACGGAAAAGAACTTATATTTTCAAAAAAATATGGGTTTTTTGATACTCCTAAATGATTTGCATAAACATCAAATGCTGGAATATTATCTATTTGATACACTACTCCATTGTCATCACTTTTATCTATAGTCAATTCTTTTCCTAAAGATTTCCAGCCCAAATTATAGTCTGCAGTAATCTGCAAATTTTTTCCTTCGAATGATACTGCTAAGATTGCTCTATCATAAATCTTTTCCTCAGCAAAAATTATAGAATTATTTTTGCCCATTTCATTAGAGCCTGCTAAAGCACCAAAAACGATTAGTCTTTCGTCAAAAGTATATATTTGATCTATAAACTTTTCGGGACACAACTTTATATCTGACGACATCATTAAAATGCCCCTAACGTTTTCTCTTTCGCTTAACATATTTATATACTCAGCCCCTACTTCCTTAGGAGTTTTCTCTGAGCAATCAAATACATCTAATTTAAAATTTGTCTCTTCAAAAAATAAAACTGTACAAATTATGCAATCTATTGAATGCGTCTCTCTACTTAAAGCACCATGATTAGTCATCCCTATAACTACCGCTTTTGGAATGTTTTCCTTAAAAAATTTTAGGTGATTTATTATAAATGGACTTTCTTGCATAGGTACAACCATTTGAATTAGGCATTTTTCGCATTTCCTATACAAAGCATCTTTATTTATTTCATCTGACATTTTTTCAAATGACTCTACATCATTTAGGATGAATCTTTTTTGTTTCATTTCACCACTCCGACTTCTAATTTTTTCATAGAATAAGAGCATATTAAATGCTTTTCTCAATGAATAGGGAAAGGGCATCCTAAAAAAAGCACAGACTTAACCGTCCCTTCCAATTTAATATCGGAAATTCTAATACTACTTATTACTATCTTTGATAAATGGTATAATTTTTTGACTCTAGAAGCTTTTTAGAAAACTTCTGTGATTCTTCATCATAAAATTCGATTCTTAATACCCCTTCTTCAAATTCTCGATTGTTTATTATACCCATATTCTTAATACTTATTTGATTTGTCGCCAATAATGTTGCAATCGTTGCAATTCCACCTGCTTCATCTACTAAATCAATATATAATTCATATACCATTTGCTGTAAACGTCTTTTAGGAACAGCAAGGGAATCTCTATAATTTTTGCCCTCTTGAAAAAAATCATATAATTCATCAAATTTTTCTTGATTTAAATTATTTTTTACATATTGCAATTTATCTACAAACAAATCTATTAATTTTACTATTTCTTCTGTGTTAGACTGACAAATACTTTTCCACATTGCCGCTGATGACGATGCTATACGCGTCATGTCTCTAAAGCCACCTGCTGCAATTGTTTTCATAACCTCATCTTCACTATCAATTTCTTTAACTAAATCAACTAAAGAATAAGCGATCATATGTGGCAAATGACTTATTGCCCCTGTTGCATAATCGTGGAATTTATAGTCTAATACCATTGGAATTGAATTTAATTTTTTTATAAATTTTTCAAATTCCTCTAAAGTCTTTTTGCTTGTTTCTTCTGTCGGTGTAATAATATAGTATGCATTTTCAAGCAAAAACATATTTGAATTAGCAACTCCAGTTTTTTCTGAACCCGTCATTGGATGTCCACCAATGAAATTCTTCTGAAGCCCTAATCTTTTAACTTCTTTGTGAATAGCAGCTTTCGTACTGCCTACATCCGTTATAATACAATCTTCCTTTATTATTGGCTTTAATTCCTTTAAATATTCTATATTGTATTGAACAGGTGCACACAAAAAAATAAGATCACAGTCATTAAAATCCTTTATTTCTAACTGTGATATGTTATCAATTAAATTGATACTATATGCCTCGTCTATGGTGCTTTGATGTCTAGCTGTCGCAATTATATGTGTATTAGGAGAATCATTCCTGATTTTTTTTGCAATTGATGCTCCTATTAATCCAAAACCTATAAATCCAATTTTATTAAAATTCATTTCCGCCTCCAAAAATACGTGTTTGACCTAATTGTACTACATTTTTTTAATTTAATAAACACTTTATTACATTGTTGTAGCAATACATTGTTGTAGCAATACGTTGTTGTAGCAAACGTATTTGGTGTGGTACGATTTTGAATCTTCCTAAATATAATTACGGTCTATATAGGCTTTCTAAGACATCAAAATATGTCTCAAAAGTTTTTTTACAACAAGAAGGATTTTCAATAATTACATTGCCTTTTCTCAATCCTATAAGAGAAAAAGCCATTGCTACTCTATGATCATCAAATGTCTTTATCCTTACAACTTTCTTTGCTTGTTGCGCCAACTCTTGATTAATTTCATCTTTGCTAATTTTACTTTGATTAGCCCCATCTTTAATAGTTAAATCTTCACTTCTTACGTCATCGCATATAACAACATTTTTGACAGCATTCCCGTCACTGCTAATACAGTATGAATTTTTTCCTGCATTTTTAAGATTTTCTATTATTGCATTAATCCTATCGCATTCTTGAAATTGTATATGACCAATATTTTTTATTTCTACTTTTTCATGACAATAATATGCAACTGCTGCTAGTGTTAATGCTTGGTCGGAAAATGCTGACAAGTCCCAGCTTCCACCTTTAATACTTCCATCCCTAGGTGGTATAACAATTATCTGTTTATCATTTCCTACAGATATATTGCACCCCATATCTTTTAAAACATCAAGAAATGCTATATCACCTTGCAGTGAATTTAATTTAACTCCTTTCACTTCAGCATTAATCCCTAAAATAGGGCTCATCGCATAAAAATAGCATGCTGCTGAAATATCTGGTTCTATATCATATTCTCGAGCTTTATATTTTGAATTTGCAGGAATAGTATATGTTTTTTCATCTGCTGAAACTTGAACTTTCACTCCAAACTGTTCCATCATTTTTACGGTCATTTTTACGTATGCCATTCCATGATTTCCTTCAACATGTATTGTAAATTTTTTATTCAATACAACTGAAGAAATTAATAATGCACTTAAAAACTGACTGCTTTTATCTATATTAACAGTTACACTGTCTCTTTCATTTACTATGTTAATCTCTGCATTATTTTCTGTTTTGCTTACTGTGTTATTTTCTGTTTTGCTTACTGTGTTATTTTCTGTTTTGCTTACTGTGTTGCTTTCTATGTTATTTGCTATATTATTTTTTATTATATATGGAAAATGATATTTCTCCTCTAGATACTCTACGTTAGCTCCTATTTCAACTAAACTTTCTAACAATTCTTTCATGGGACGTTTTTTCATTTGTTCTGAAGATGTAAGTTTAAATTCTCCCTTTTCAAGTCCACACAACGCTGTTAAAAATCTTGCAGCTGTACCTGCACTTCCAACATAGATTTCACTTTTATTATTTGGAATAAGTCCAGCATTACCAACAATTTCAACCCTTTCTCTTTCTTCGTCAACTTCTACTTTGAATCCCATATCTTTAAGTGCCTGTAAAAAATTTCTTGAATCATCACTAAACAAAACTCCATTTAGCACTGATTTTCCATCTGTAAGAGCTGCTATCAATAATGCCCTATTTGTTATACTTTTTGAACCTGGCACTTTAACAGCTATATCCCTTGGATTAGTCATTTTCTTCACTTCGTACTCTTGCCCTAAAATCATTCTTTTTTTATTAACGCATTCCATAAACTTTCTCCTTAAAAAAACTATAAACATTTTAATTTAGCCTTAAAATATTTTCTAAAATCCAAACACATTCTAAATATATTTTAAATATATTTCAAACATATTAAATCAGGTAAAATAATAGCAGGTAAACGATTCATCATCTACCTGCTATATATAATCTAATATCTTATAAGTCATTAAAAATTTGATAAATATCAATCTTAAGAGCATCGGTGTCAGTCATACCTATAAACACACAACCATAGTGATATTCTCCATCATCATTATCTTCTCTACGAACGATTTCAACAACAGCATCGACTATTTCTTGTGTCCATATCTGAATTTTTGTATCATAGTAAGTACCTACATCAAGTTTCTGATTGGCTGTAAAACCAATTCCACTTCTAGAAATATCTGTTACTTTAACATGTACATATTTCAATGTAGTTATACCTTCTTGATCTAATCTTTCTAATTGAATAGAAACATCAAGGTCAAGCCTTTTGTGTTTACGTTTCTCTTCCATATTGTACTCTCCTTTATGTCCACATAAAAGTGTTTTTAATATTTCCGACTTTCATTACTCAAAAATTCACTTATACTTATATGATATTACAATTGCATCACTTTAGCAAGAAAAAAATATCTATTGTTCGTCTCCAACAATGTCATCAGTAATGAACATTGCATCTCCAAAACTAAAGAAACGATACTTTTCTTCTACAGCTTTATGATATGCGTTTAAAACATGCTCTCTACCTGCAAGAGCTGATACAAGCATTACTAATGTTGATTCTGGCAAATGGAAATTTGTAATTAATGCATCGATAACCTTGAACTTATAACCTGGATAAATAAAAATTTCAGTCCAGCCACTAGTCTCTTTTAATCTACCATTCTCATCAGAAGCAGACTCTAAAGTTCTAGTACTTGTAGTTCCTACTGCAATTACTCTATTTCCATTTTCTTTTGCTTTATTAATTTTATCGGCAGCTTCCTGAGATACCATATAAAATTCAGAATGCATATGATGATCCTGGATATGCTCAACCTTTACAGGTCTAAATGTTCCAAGACCTACATGTAATGTAACTTCTGCAATATCAACACCCATATCTTTTACTTTCTGTAAAAGTTCTGGTGTAAAATGAAGTCCAGCTGTTGGTGCAGCTGCTGATCCATCATATTTAGCGTAAACTGTTTGATAACGATTTTTATCTTCTAGTTTATGTGTAATATATGGTGGAAGTGGCATTTGACCAAGCTTATCAAGGATTTCTTCAAATATTCCTTCGTAATGAAATTTAATCAAACGGTTACCTTCTTCTATTATATCGACAACTTCTCCAACTAAAAGACCTTCTCCAAACACAATTTTTGTGCCAATCTTTGCTTTTCTACCTGGTTTTACCAAAGTCTCCCAAATATCGTTTTCTTTTCTCTTTAAAAGAAGAATTTCAATTTTAGCATGAGTATCTTCTTTTACACCATACAATCTAGCTGGAATAACTTTTGTATTATTGAGAACTAAGCAATCTCCTGGCTTAAGGAATTTTGTAATATCCTTAAAAATTCTGTTTTTAACTTCTCCACTTTCTTTGTCAAGTAACATAAGTCTTGAACTAGAACGATCCTCTAAAGGATCCTGTGCAATAAGCTCCTGTGGGAGATCGTAATCAAAATCTTTTACATCCATTTTTAAAACCTCTATTTCTTTCTAATAATAGTACTAAAATTATGCTCTAAGTTCGATACCAAGCTCTTCAAGTCCATTTAAAATTTTCTTCATAGCTTTTGAAATATCAGCTTCTTCTAAGTTTTTCTCTTTTCCTCTAAATACTAAAGAATAAGCTACTGACTTAAAGCCATCTTTAATCTGTTCACCTTCATATAAATCAAATAATTTATATGACTCAAGATATTTACCACCTCTTTGGTCAAATACCTTTTCAATATCACCAACTAAAACTTCTTTAGGGACAACCATAGAAATGTCTCTAGAAGATGCTGGGAAATTAACGATACCTTCATATTTGTAATCAAATGAAGCCATCTCAGTAACTGTTGGCATATCAATTACTGCAATATATACTCTATCTTTAATTGCGTAATTAGCGCAAACTGTAGGATGAACTTCTCCTAAGTAACCAACAACTTTGCCATCATAAATAATATTAGCTTGTTTTCCTGGGTGAAGGAAATTAAGCTCAGCTTTTGGATCATACTCAGGCTTATTTCTCATTCCTACTTGATATAATAATTCTTCAACAACACCTTTCATCTCAAAGAAGTCTCCTTCTCCGTACATTCCAAGTGTTAACTGTTTTCTTTCATCTGGAAGTTCTGTTAAAGGAAGTTGTTTTGGAATATAAATATTACCCATTTCATATAATCTTACGTTTTTATTTCTACGACCATAGTTTGTTGAAAGAGATGTTAACATTCCATTTAATGATAAAGTTCTCATAATTGAGAAATCTTCACCTAATGGATTAGAAATCTTAATTGCATTTCTAACATTATCATCTTGATCAATTAATAACTTGTCATATACTTTTGGACTTTCAAATGAATATGTCATTCCTTGTGAGAAACCACAATATTCTGCAACTTGTCTAGCTATTTTTTCAATATATTGTTTAAATGAAATCTTGCCAGTTGTTGACTGTCCATTAGGTAATGTTGTAGGAATCTTGTCATATCCATAGAAACGTGCTACTTCTTCTGCTAAATCTGCATCGCAAAGTACGTCCTGTCTCCAAGATGGAACTAAAATCTCATTTGTTTCTTTATCATAACCTAAATCTATTTTTGCAAAATATCCAATCATTGTTTCAGCTGGAATATCTGTGCCTAATAACTTATTGTATTTTTCAGGTTCAAATGGGACTCTTAATCCTTCTCTCTTTGTATCATATACATCAACTGCGCCACCTACAACTTCACCTACTCCAAGTTCTTCAATAAGTTGGCAGGCTCTATTCATTGCTTCCATAGCAAGATTTGGATCTAATCCTTTTTCAAATTTTGCAGATGCATCTGTTCTCATACCTAGCTTTTTACCTGATAAACGGATATTAGTTCCATCAAAACAAGCTGCTTCAAATAAAATGTTTGAAACCTTTTCTGTAATCATTGAGTTTTCTCCACCCATGATACCTGCAATACCTACTGATTTTTCTGCATCACAAATCATAAGCATTGAATCATCTAATTCTCTTTCCTGTCCATCAAGAGTTGTAAACTTCTCGCCTTTTTCTGCTCTTTTAACTACAATTTCTTTTCCAGCAATTGTATCTAAATCATAAGCATGCATTGGCTGTCCAAACTCCTCCATTACGTAGTTTGTAATATCAACTAAGTTATTAATTGGACGGATTCCCTGTGAACGTAATCTCTTTTGCATCCAAATTGGAGAAGGAGCAAACTTAACATTTTTTACAACACGAGCTGTATAACGTTTGCAAAGTTCTTTATCTTCCACTCTTACTTTAATGTAATCGTTAACGTCTTCTGAATTACCTGTTTCTGTTACAACTGGTGGTACAAATTTTTTGTCAAATGTAGCGGCAGCTTCTCTTGCGATTCCAAGAATTGAGAAACAATCTACACGGTTAGAAGTAACTTCATACTCAACAACTAAATCATCAAGTCCTAAATAATGTGGAGCACTTTCACCAACTGGAGCATCCTCTGGTAAAATATATAATCCATCTTCTGCTGCATCTGGGAACATTTCTGTTGTTGAACCAAGTTCTTCAATAGAACACATCATTCCACATGATTCTACGCCACGAAGTTTACCTTTTTTAATTTTAACTCCGCCTTCAACAATCTTTCCATCATGTCCGCCAGCTACAGAACCGCCGTCTAAAACAACTGGTACTTTAGCGTTTTCGAAAACATTTGGAGCACCTGTTACGATTTGAATCAAATCATCTTCTCCCACATCTACCTGGCAAATCACTAATTTGTCTGCGTCTGGATGTTTTTCAATTTTCTTAACCTGACCAATAACGATTTTGCTTAAATTTTTATCTAATCTATTTCCCTGCTCAACTTTAGTTCCTGATAAAGTCATAGCATCCATATATTCCTGATCTGTACACTCAAGACCTGGAACTAAATCTTTAATCCAATTTAATGATGTATCCATTTTTTATCCTCTCCACTTATGTATTTTATCATTTTCACTTTTTAAAAATTCTATATTTTCAATTAGAATTGTTTTAAAAATCTTTCATCATTTTCATATAATAAACGCATATCATCGATTTCGTATTTAAGTAATGAAATACGTTCTAGTCCAACACCAAAGGCAAAACCTTGGTACTCTTCTGGATCAATTCCGCTCATTCTAAGTACACGAGGATGAACCATTCCACATCCTAAGATTTCAATCCAACCTTCACCTTTACAGAATCTACAACCTTTTCCGCCACATTTGAAGCAGCTAATATCCATTTCTGCTGATGGCTCTGTAAATGGGAAGTGATGTGGTCTAAATTTAACTTTTGTATCTTTTCCAAACATCTGCTGAACGAACATAGTTAATGTTCCTTTTAAGTCGGAAAAAGTAACGTTTTTATCAATAACCATACCTTCGATTTGATGGAATGAAGGTGAATGTGTTGCATCAACTTCATCTGCTCTAAATACTCTACCTGGTGCAATCATTCTAATTGGTGGTTTTTGTTTTTCCATTACACGTACCTGAACTGGTGATGTCTGTGTACGTAATAAGATTTTGTCATCAATGTAGAATGTGTCTTGCTCATCTTTTGCTGGATGATTTGCTGGAATGTTTAATGCTTCGAAATTATAGTAATCATATTCAAGCTCAGGTCCTTCAACAACTTCGTAACCCATTCCTGTAAAAATACGTTCTACTTCATCTAAAACTAAAGTATTTGGATGACGATGTCCAATTTTATTTCTCTTTGCTGGTAAAGTTACGTCAATAACTTCTTCTTTTAATTTCTTATCCAAAGCTGCTTTTTCTAATTTTTCTTTTGTAGACTCTAAAGCTTCTTCAATTTGTTTTCTAGCTTCATTTACAAATTGACCAACCTTTGGTCGATCTTCTGGCGCTACATCTTTCATTCCTTTTAAAACGGCTGTTAATTCACCTTTTTTTCCTAAAAAAGCGACTCTTACATCATTTAAAACACTTAAATTAACCGCTTCATTAATCTGACGCATTGCATCTTCTTGGATTTTCTGCAATCTTTCTTTCATTACTTTCTCCTTCTCATATTAATATGATTTTTATTAAAGTCTCTTGCCCTCACCTACTCTTCACTTAGAGGCAAGTGCATCTCATCTGAGATATAAATAATATTGTGTGAAATTTATACAATAAAAAAAGTTCCATCCCACACATTCGAGGGACGAAACTAATCCGCGATACCACCCTGATTCTTATACTGCATCTCTAACGACTTTATGTGATGTTGCCCTCAAAAGCCAAACCGAAAATGCGAGACATAAGCTCTCATTAAAATACGTAACGTGTATAAAACGTCGTAAACTACCAAAAGTAAAAAACACTTCCTTCATCTACGCAACTCCCGTGGGAAATTCATATACAAGTCTTATTTAAGGAAGCTTCCAGCCTATGGCTCCCTCTCTCTTAAAATGTCTCTTGCAACTACTTTCACGTTCATAGTCTTTCGCACGGACAATATTTTATCATACATAGAGCCTTTATTCAACCCTTTTATAATTAGTATTTTTATACTTTTACATTTAATATCCTTATGCTTCTATATTTAGTTTTCTTATTCTTCTATATTTAATATTCTTTTTATTATGTTATTTTTAGCTTTTTTTAAATTATTTTATATTGACTTAAAAGATTATTGTTTTTAGAATATAACTATATACTTATTTTTGATTAAGTAACTAGACCCTGGAGAAGGTCTCAAAAAAAATACTACTATCTTTATAAAAAGAGGATTTTAAGAAATGGATTTATTAAATTACCCAATTGATTTTGCAGACCAGGGGGAATGGCCTACAAAACGTATCAATTCACTAGATGAGCTACCTTCTAATTCTTTAATCGGTGCTCACGATCCTGCAATTTTTTATGATGAAGATTGCAAAACTTTTTTTGCCTATTGTACACACAATGTTTTCTATACTAGTAAAGATATGAAACATTGGGAAAGACAAGGCAAGATTGTTCCACATATGCCTAAAGAAACTATTGACTATATTGGTGGCGAAGATTTATGGGCCCCAGATATTACAAAGGTTAACGGAGAATATAGAATGTACTGCTCAACTTCCACATTTGGTGTAAGTCGATCAATAATTTTTCTTGCTACATCAGATACTCCTTTTGGCCCTTTTGAATATAAAGGCATTGTTTTAAAAACAGATTTAAACTCTAACGTAAATGCAATCGATGCAAATGTTGCAGTGGACCAAAAAAGTAAAAAACAATACTTAGTTTATGGTTCTTTTTGGAACGGCATTCATATACTACCACTTAATTCCGAAGGATTTGTTGAAAATATCGAAACCGATTCTAATGGAGTCCTGACCAATTATGGGATAAACATCGCAAGTCGACCTGAATTTACAGATCATGCTATTGAAGGACCTTATATTATTTATAATAAAGAAACAGATTACTATTATTTATTTGTTTCATATGGTTCTTTAAGTAGCGATTATAACATTCGAATTGCTAGAAGCAAAAATATTACTGGTCCTTATTTAGATATTGATTCTAATGAAATAACCGCTAATTCCGACTATCACACAGGTCACTTACTTTTAGGTGGTTATCAATTCGGTAATGATACCCCTGTTATGGGACCTGGACACAATTCAGTTATATCTATCAACAATGAATGGTTTGTAGTCTGCCATGTTCGTCGCAAAGATTATCTTCATGGCGGAATTTCTACAATGCACGTTTACCCACTTTTATGGGACGAAAGCGGTTGGCCAATTATTGTTCCAAATATTTATAGTGGGGAAAAACAGCAAAAAGTTTCTTTAAAAGACATAATTGGAATGTATGATCGTATCGTTATGGAATCACGTTTTCCTCAACAAATTACATCTTCTTTCCCAATTAATTTAAAAGAGGATAAAACTTTTACAATTTCTCTTAACAAAGGTACTTTTGACTTAATTGAAGATTCAAAGCATAACCAAATCCTAGAATTACGCATTGGTAATATCTGTGAGCGTTACCAAATTAGACCTATTTTAGATCAATATTCAAAAAAACAAAGTATAATAATGACTGGACTTCAAAATGGAACAACTTCATGCTTTATGAAAAAAATTACATTAGAATAATTACGTTTTTATATAACGTCATAAATATCAATTTAAAAGATTGCATAATTTTAAAAAAACAACTTGAAAATTTACATAATCTAAAAAGGTTGACTTAAAAATTTACATAATCTAAAATGTCGGTTTAAAAGCTTACATAACCTTTAAACCGACTTTCTTACTAGACATTTCAATAATCTTTTCTTCTATTCTATTCTTTACCATCTCAGCAATTTGATTAGTTTTTAAATCCTTGTACTCGTTGTAGTAAATTGGTTTTAAATAACATACATATGTAGTTACTTTACCAAAATGTATCGCATTAAAAACTTTATATGAGTCAATTAATGCAATTGGTACAATTGGCACCTTAGATTTCAATGCAATTTTAAAACTGCCTGCTTTAAAATCTGCTACAACATTTCTATTATTATTCTCATATCCGCCTTCTGGAAATAAAATATATTTGCTTCCTTTTGCAACTTCTTTAGCTACTTGCATAATAATTTTAATTCCCTGCCTTGGGTTATCTTTTTCTAGTCGCTTTGCCTGAACTAAATCAACGAACTCTCTTACAAGAACTGTATGAGATTTATTCTTATCCATAACAAAAGAACAAGGCTCTCTATGAGTAGTCATAATCCCTAAAACATCATATTTTCCTTGATGGTTTGGATACATAATATACCCTGAATCTTTGGGTAAATTCTCAACACCTTCGGCAATTGTATATATCCCACCTGATTTTTTCATCAAATTAATTACATGTTGAACTAACGAGTATCTAGTTTCTTTAGAATATTTTTCTGGATGATCTGCAAAAAATCTCATTTTAGGGATCATATATGGCGCCCTAAATAAATTTCTAAATATTACATAAAATAATTTAAACATATTAATCTCTCCTATCTAAAATTATAACTTAATTTTTTACATATAGCAATATATCAACCATCCAAATTTATTTTAGAACATATTTTCTGAATATATGTTTGCATTGTTCGTAAATTTATGCTAAACTATAATTAGAAAAACTTTTACGGAGGAAAAGCAATGGGATACGGAAAAATTTCCGACAAACAAAGAATGATTTTAGATTATATTAAAAAGGAAATCACAAGCAAGGGGTACCCCCCTACTGTTAGAGATATTTGCGAAGCTGTTAATCTTCGTTCTACTTCATCAGTTCATGCTCATCTTGCAACTCTTGAAAAAAATGGATACATCAGACGAGATCCATCTAAACCTAGAGCTATCGAAATTTTAGATGAGAATTTCAATGTAATGCGTAGAGAAATGATTAACGTTCCAGTTGTGGGTAAAGTTGCTGCAGGCTTACCTATTTTAGCTATTGAAAACATTGAATCATACTTTCCAATTCCTGCAGAATATCTATCAAATAACGAAGTATTTATGCTTCGAGTAAAAGGTGATAGCATGATTAAAGCTGGAATCTTTGATGGAGATATTATACTTGTCGAGGAACAGATGACTGCTGAAAATGGAGACACTATTGTGGCATTAGTTGATGATTCAGCTACTGTTAAGACATTCTACAAAGAGAATGGCCATATTAGATTACAACCTCAAAACGACACAATGAAACCTATTTTTGTAAATAGCTGTTCTGTTCTTGGAAAAGTAATTGGCGTATTTAGATTTATGAAGCACAACATTAAGCACTAATTTCACATTAATTTTAGCATTAATTTTAACAATCTATAAAATTATGAATTCAAAAAGCTCTTATGAAGTTTGAATATTCAAATCTTCACAAGAGCTTTTTCTATACTAGTGCTTTAAAAATATTCTATTAATACTCTATTAATATTCTACTACTTCTCCATCAGACCAAATTCTATCTAAATCATAAAATTCTCTATCTTCATCACTAAATAAATGCACAACAACATCACCAAAATCCATTAAAATCCATGATGATGAACTATCTCCTTCAACTCTCTTAGAATGAACATCGCATTTAACCATTTCGTCTTCAACTATATCAACCATAGCCTGAAGTTGGTTTGAATTGCTACCACTTGCAAGTACAAAGTAATCTGCAATTGTTGAAACTTTCATAATATCAAGGACTTTAACATCTATCGCTTTCTTTTCATCAAGGACAGTTGCTATTTTTTTTACAATATCTAATGTTTCCATTTTAATCCTCCACTTTTTCTTCAGTAACGACTTCCATGTCGTCTTTGATATATTCTTTATAATAATCGTATGTTACTTCGCTTGTTGGATCAATTGATCCTTTTTTGCTCTTCAAGAAATGTAATGTATCATATGAAATATAAGCGACACACTTATTTATATCTTTAAATGCCATTTTTCTTATAAATTCTAAACGAGGTGCTTTATCTCTTTTAGGTTCAATATAATCGGCAACAAAAACAATTTTGTCAAGCAAACTCATATTTGGAACGCCTGTAGTATGAACTTTAATAGCATGTAAAATTTCTTCATCTGTAATATCATATTTTTTTCTTGCTACTACAGCGCCTGCTTTTGAATGTAGCAAAAAAGGATTTTCCATTTCTATTTTAGTAATTTCTACATTATTCTTCTTACAAATTTTAATCTTTTCATCATTAGGAATGCATTTTGCGCAATCATGTAACAAACCAGCAACCATAGCTTTATTAATGTCATACTGATAAGCCATAGCCAAACATGCTGAAGTATACATAACTCCCTTTGTATGCTCATATCGATCTTTGTCTAATTCCTTTTTGAGTTTCTTACGTAAAGCTTTTATGTCGATATTCATTTGAGTACCCGTCCCTTTCTGTTTGATTTAAAGTCTTATATCACAAAATTATACACTTTTTATATAATTTGCATCACCTATATAGGATATAATCTCTATATATTTCATATTCTCTATATAATCTTTATCACCTATATAAATTTATCTTTAAATCCCTCGTACCTTTTTATCTATAATATATTAACCATTTATCTATGTGTCATAACAAATTATCATACATAAATTCTATTTTCTTTTATATAACTAAGTACTGTTCCATCAAGCATTTCACTAGCATTCCTCATATCTTTATGACGAATGTAGTCTCGTATCTTAGTTGATGAAATATCCATTTTAGGACAATCTAAAACATGTATCTTAGCAGGAAAAATCTTATTGATTCTCGCAATCTTTTCTTCTAAATCTTTTTTAGAATACAAATCACGATTAACAACTACAATATCTGAATATTTTGCTATAATTTCAGGTTTTTTCCATTTTTCAAAATAGTCAAGTGAATCTGCCCCCATAATAAAATATAGTTCATGACATGGTTCTAGCTCATGAACCTTTTTAATAGTCTTATATGTATAACTTGTTTCTCTAGATTTAATTTCTATATCAGATACTATTATCCCTTCTTGCTTTTTGCAAGCCAAACGACACATTTCTAATCTATCGCTACTTTTGGTCATTCTATTCTCATCTTTATTTGGAGAATGACCTGCTGGAATAATATATACCAAATCTAGATTCATATATTTTTTAGCCATAAGAGCCATATACATATGGCCCTTATGAATGGGGTCAAACGATCCACCTAAAATACCTATTTTCATAATCTCACCTATATACGTCAATCTTTGTTATGCGTATTTTACCACTGCATGGCATATTCAAGTCATCAAAGTATATTTCAATAACTTTAAACATTTAACATTATCGTCAACTACTTTGATATTTTTGCTATGTAATTTTATCTAAATCTAACTTAAATGTATTTAGATTTTCTAGCAAATTAATTTGGTAAATTGATTTTTGAATTTTTTTTGGCTTTTCTGTAAAAAATCATTTTTTTACCAATTACACGAACTACTGTTGAACGTGTTCTCTCTCCAATCATCTCTGCAATTTCTCTTGGGTCATCTGCGCAGTTATTTAAAACTGACACTTTAATTAATTCTCTTTTCTCTAATGCTTCATCAATTGCTTTAACGATTTCAGGTGTAAGTGATGATTTACCCACCTGAAAAATTGGATTAATTGTACTAGCTAATCCGCTTAAATATGCACGTTGTTTGCTTGTCATATTTATCTCCTTTTATAATTTAATTTGTATCTTTTTATCTGTTACTTATTATGTTATACATTTAAAATATTAATTTGCATATAACATATTATTTTATATTATTTTATATTATTTATAATATTCAAATGCGAAATCGCATACATGAACTGTATCGCCATCTTCAATTCCAAGCTCTGTAAGCTGATCTAATATACCCTGCTCTTTCATAAACTTCTGGAAGAATGCAAAACCTTTTTCACTGTCAATATTAGTATATCCCAGCATTTTTTCAACTCTGGCGCCTTCAACAACAAATACGCCTTCTTCTTCCTGGCGAACAATACATGGCTCATTTTTAAAGAATCTAACTGCCGGATCAAATTCTTGTTCGTAAACAGTTGCTTCTTTTGGTAACTTAGCCAAAAGACCTTTTACATGGAATAAAAGTTCTCTAAGTCCTTTACCACTTACTGCAGAAATTGGGAAAACTCCAATTCCTTGTGACTCAAATTCTTCTCTAAGTGATGTAATAACTTCATTCTCATCTCCGTAAATTGCATCAATCTTATTAGCTGCAATTACTTGTGGTTTTTTCAAAAGCTCTGGATTATAAGCCTCTAACTCTTTATTAATGGCTTTTATATCAGCAATAGGATCTCTTCCTTCTGTACCTGCTGCATCAACCATATGAATCATTACTTTTGTTCTCTCAATATGTCTAAGGAACTCATGTCCTAAACCAATACCTTCAGATGCACCTTCGATAAGTCCTGGAATATCAGCAATTACAAATCCAAATCCTTCATCCAAATCAACAACACCTAAATTAGGCTGTAATGTTGTAAAATGATAGTTAGCAATCTTTGGCTGAGCATTTGTAACTCTTGATAAAAATGTAGATTTACCAACGTTAGGGAATCCAACTAATCCAACATCAGCGATTACCTTTAATTCAAGTACAACTTCAATCTCTACAGCATCTCCACCTGGCTGTGCATATTTAGGTGCTTGCATGGTAGGTGTAGCGTAATGGACATTTCCTTTTCCACCTCTACCTCCTTTAAGTAATACAACTCTCTGATTTTCACCAGACATATCTGCAATAACTTTTCCACTTTCTGCATCTTTAATTACAGTTCCTTCTGGAACTTTTAAGACCAAATCTGCACCGTTTCTACCGTGCATCTTTTGTTTGCTTCCTTCTTGACCTGGCTCAGCTGCAAATTTACGGCGATGTCTATAATCTGTCAACGTATTTAATCCTTTATCCACGATAAAGATTACGTCTCCTCCTTTACCACCGTCTCCTCCATCTGGGCCACCATTTGGAATATATTTTTCACGGCGAAATGAAACATGTCCATTTCCGCCTCTACCTGACTTCAAAATAATTTTTGCGCGATCTGCGAACATTCTATCACCTCATATAACTAAAATCTTGGGTTTATACAAACACTATAGCCAATCCTACACTATAACGGAACTCCTTATATAAAGAGGCTATTACTTTTTATTAATAACCCCACTTATATAAAGAGCCCCGGCTTTACAGTCGGGGCTACAAAATTTAAAATTAATCGTTTGCTACTGGATATACAGAAGCCTGTTTACGATCTCTACCAACTCTTTCGAATCTTAAGATACCGTCAACCTTAGCGAATAATGTATCATCTCCGCCTTTTCCTACGTTAACTCCTGGATGGATTCTAGTTCCACGCTGTTTATATAAAATATTACCAGCTTTTACGAATTGTCCGTCTGCTCTTTTTGCACCTAATCTCTTAGATTCAGAGTCACGTCCGTTCTTTGTAGAACCAACTCCTTTTTTATGAGCGAAAAACTGAAGGTTCATTTTCATCATGTCTTATTACACCTCCTTGAACTTTAAAGTGATATAATCACCGTTATAATCTTTTTTAATTCCTTCAATGCCTAAAATCAATGACTTGATAAGTAACTGCGTCTGTTCAGTTACCGGCTCTTCTAATCTGAAATCAATTAAACCAGACTTTTCATCAAGCCCAACAGAAAATTTTACATCAGTAAACTCTTCTATAGAATTGATAGTATTTATTACGATAGCTGACACACCAGCACATACAATATCATAACCTGGATCTGCATAACCAGCATGGCCAGCAAATTTAAATCCTATATAATCTGCTTGTTGATTTCTAAAAACTGTTACATTAATCATAGTACATAACCAATGAATTATGCATTAATCTTTTCGATTTTAACACGTGTAAAAGACTGTCTATGACCGTTTTTCTTATGATAACCAGTTTTTCTCTTGTATTTGTAGACGATAACTTTTTTAGCTCTACCTTCTTCAACAACTGAAGCCTCAACTGAAGCTCCTTCAACTGTTGGATTACCAGCTTTGAATCCGTCTCCAGATACTGCTAAAACCTGATCAAAAGTAACTTTTTCACCAGCTTCTACTCCAAGCTTTTCAATGGTAATGATATCGCCCTCGGCTACTTTGTACTGTTTACCACCTGTTGCTATAATTGCGTACATATGGCACCTCCTATTATCATTACTCGCCAGTTTTGGTGCTATTTTTAAAATAGACTTATACCTAACTGTGCGGCATACTCAAATATATTAGCATAAAAAAATTAATAAGTCAATATCTCTTTTAGCGACTTTGATATTTTCTTTCTAGTCAATTCCACTAATCCTAATTTCGTTATATCTACAAAACTTGTAGTAACAGGATCCTTCGCAATTTCACGCTTCAAAACCTCTATCAATTCATTGTCTTGCTCTTTACTTTTCATATTAATAAAATCTATAATAATCATTCCGCTAATATTTCGAAGTCGAATTTGACGAGCAATCTCTCTTGCCGCTTCCTTATTAACCTTTTCTATAACATTAGATGTTTTTGCATTTTTTCCAGTATTAATATCAATCACAGTAAGAGTTTCTAGTTGCTCTATAATAATATTAGCGCCTGAATTAAGCCATACAAGCTTTCTTTTCAATTCATCCACTGCACCATTTATATTATATAACGATTTCAAGCTCAATGCCTTATCATCATAAAAACGAACTCTATTCTGCTCTACTAAATAAGGTAAATGATTTGATATTTCTTTAAAAATTTCTTCATCATCTGTATATACAAAATCCATTAGTTCACTATTATGTTTTCTAAGTTTTACTATGTAACCTTTTTCTGATTCATATAAAACATCAAAAACATTTTTATGCGAAGCATAAGTAACTATTTTCTGATACTTATCTATTATACTGTTTAAATCTTTTTCTACTGTTTCAACATCTACTTCTACGGAATTAGTTCTTATAATAATTCCGTAATCTTTATTTTTGTATTTTATAAATTTTTCCCACAAAACATTTCTTTTTTCTTCTTCAATTTTCTTAGAAATGCCTACACGCTTATTTGATGTGGTCAAAACTGTATAATTTCCTTCAAAAGTCAATTGGCAGCTTACAACTGCATCCTTCGTTTTTACAGCTTCTTTTACAACTTGAACTACTATTTCATCTCCTTGGCAAAGCTTGTCTTTTTTTCCCATTTTTTTAACAAATATAGGATTCTTTAAATTTTCTAAAGGCAAAAAACATTTTGTTGTAGGAGAAATCATAACAAATGCGGCATTAATATTCTCTATTATATCTGCCACTTTTGCTATATAAATATTATTTAAAATAGACTTTTGCTCAATTGGAAAAAGCTGAAAATCTACTAATTTTCTTTGTTCATCAAGTACATTGTATGCAACAAATTCTTTCTCACATGCATTTACTTTTGTAATTGCAAGACGATTCATTTTACTGAATCTCCTTTCCAAAAGCTCCAAGTGGAACTAGATTTTCACTATTATCGTATGCAAAAACCTCTACTCTATGTATTTGGAACGCTTCCTTTGCAAATTCTACATCAACTGTTTTAAAAACAGATTCTAAAACTAATTCTGGTTTAATATTATTAACACTACCTGTTGAAACTTGTAAGTTAAAGCAAGGTCTACCATCTTTTTCTAAAACACTAAATTTCTCAACTAATGGTTTTAAGTCGACTTCTCTTTCACTTTTTTTAGTTTTTTTAGTGATAATAAATTCTTCTTTTTTCCAAAAATTATCTTCTATGATACTTGCCCATTCATCTACTGTCTTAGGACTTTCATATCCTTCTTTGTAAAATACGTCATATTCTGCACTTGCTACCATTGTCATAGCCTTTTTAGCATTCTGCTCAAGCTCTACGTACTCAGTAACCTCAACACCATACACCATAGTATCATTAATTCGCTGAAGCGCCTCTTTTGTTGACATGCTTGAATGTACCTCAATATCAAGATACTCTCCATCGCTAGTAATTCCAACACCAAGTGGTGCAGCAAAAGACATAATTTGATGTGGTGAATATCCTTCTGAATAACAAATATCAATATCTGCTCTTCTCATAGCTTTTTGGAAATATCTCATCATATCAAGATGACCTATAAACTTCATTGGTCCATATTTTCTAAATTTAATTCTTATTCTCAAAGCAGACGCCTCCTAAATACTTTCTAGCTCCACATCCTGAACAACGCATACGACAGTTTGGTGTAACTGTTTCTGAAAGTGCAGTATGCCATTCTCTTAGCATAAATTCTTTTGTAACTCCACAGTCAATGAAATCCCATGGGAATAACTCGTCCTCTGGTCTTTGTCTTAAAGCATAGAATTCTATGTCAATTCCACATTTTTCAAAAGCTTCAAGCCATAACTCGTAGTTAAAGAATTCACTCCATGCATCAAAGAATCCACCATGCTCATAAATATAAAGTAATGCTTTTGATAACTTTCTATCGCCTCTTGCTAAAACACCTTCTAATAGTGTAACATCTGCTTGATGCCAGTTATATCTAATACTTTTATGATTCAATTGAGCTTTTACAGTGTCATTTACGATTTTTGCTCTTCTTAAGTATTCACCTGGTTGATACATAGGCGCCCACTGGAATGGTGTAAATGGCTTAGGTACAAAGAAAGATGTCGAAATTGTAATTTGGCATTTTCCATTTCTTTCTTGTTTTGGAACTGTATCATAATATAAAGCAGCAATTTCATTAGCAAGCTCTGGAATTGCTTTCATATCTTCTTCTGTTTCAGTAGGCAAACCTAACATGAAATATAATTTTACTTTATTCCAACCACCAATAAAGGCTTTATGTGCTCCATCTAAAATCACTTCTCGTGTCAAACCTTTATTAATAACATCTCTTAATCTTTGAGAACCAGCCTCTGGTGCAAAAGTCAAACTACTTTTTTTAATATCTTGAACCTTGCTCATTATATCTAATGAAAATGCGTCAATTCTAAGAGATGGCAATGAAATGTTAACACCTTTTTTATGGAAGTTTTCAATTAAGAATTCAATTAATTCTCCTAATTCTGAATAATCAGATGAACTTAATGAACTTAATGATATTTCTTCATGACCTGTATTTTTAATCATCTCTGTTGCAAGTTGTTTTAATCTTTCAACTTTTTTCTCTCTGTTAGGTCTGTAAATCATACCCGCTTGACAAAATCTACAACCTCTAATACAACCTCTTTGAATTTCTAGCACTACTCTATCTTGAGTAACTTTAATAAAAGGAACAACTGGTTTTTCTGGATATACTGAAGTACTCATATCCATTACAATTTGTTTTTTAACTGTTTTAGGAACGTCTTCATATTTTGGTCTCATCTCTTTTAATGTTCCATCTTCGTTATAAAAAATATCATACAATGATGGCACATACATTCCTGGGATCTTACTTGCTTCATGTAAAAATTCTTTACGACTTTTGCCATCTTTTTTCATTTTTTTATACAATTCAAGTAATGGGTCGTATGTAATTTCGCCCTCACCAATGTAAAATATATCAAAGAAATCTGCAATTGGTTCTGGATTATAAGTACATGGTCCACCACCAATTACAATAGGATGCTCCTCTGTTCTATCTTCCGCCATCATTGGAATTTGACTTAAATCAAGCAATTGTAAAATATTTATATAACACATTTCATACTGTAATGTTATACCTAAAAAATCAAAGTCCTTAACAGGCTCTTGAGATTCTAAGCCAAATAATGGAATATTTTCTTCCTTCATTATTTTATGTAAATCAGGCCATGGCGAATAAACACGTTCGCACCATGTGTCCTCACGCTTATTGAACATATCATATAAGATTTGTATTCCTAAATGGGACATGCCGATTTCATAAACGTCTGGGAATGCCATTGCAAATCTAATATCAACCTCGTCTTTATTTTTAATTACACTGTTTAATTCATTACCGATATATCTAGCAGGTTTTTCAACCTCCATTAATATCTTGTCTGATAAAGCTAATTTTGTCATATTTTTCTCTCGGGACAGCTGTGTAGTAAGCCTCCCCTGTCACTCCTTTTTTTCAACAAATCTACTAATCATATTGATTAGTCTAGGGTCACATTTGCCTATTGGCAACAAAATAGTGCACTTTTAACAAAATATAAAATTATATTATTTCGTTAAAAAAGCAGGAGCGCTTTCCTGTATGACACGCAACTCCCACTTGAGACACCTTAGCTAATATCGTATCAAAATCACAGTCCGCCGTCAAGGATTTTAAGTGTTGAATATGCCCCGAGGTCAAGCCCTTTGTCCACAATTCGTTGCGGCTTCTACTCCAATAAGTCATTTTCTTAATTCTTAAAGTTTCATTAAATGCTTCTTCATTCATATATGCAAGCATTAAAACCTCATTTGTTTTATAATCTTGAACAATTACCGGTACCATTCCGTCTGAGTTTAGCTTTAAATCTTTCCATTGTAATCTTGGCATCTATAAACTTCCTTTCGTTGATAAAATCCCTGTAATCCTTTCATCATATGTAGTTGCCTCATCTAATGATCTTGCAAATGCCTTAAACATTGCTTCAATGATATGATGATTATTGCTTCCATGTATCACTTTTATGTGAAGATTCATCTCTGCTGCATAAGATATTGCATAAAAAAATTCTTTTACCATTTCAGTATCAAAATCCCCAACCTTAGGAATGGTAAATTCACCATCAAAAACCAAATATGGTCTTCCAGATAAATCAACTGCACATAATACTAATGTTTCATCCATTGGCAACATACAACTTCCGAATCTTTTTATTCCTTTTTTGTCTCCAATTGCTTCTTTTATTGCCTTTCCCAACACTATTCCACAATCTTCTATTGTATGATGACTATCCACATCTAAGTCACCATTACATTGTAAATTTAAATCAAAAAAGCCATGCTTAGCAAACCCTTCTAACATGTGATTAAAAAAGCCAACGCCTGTGTCGATTTTTGATTTTCCCATTCCATCTATATTTAAAAACATATGTATATCTGTTTCTTTAGTTTTTCTTTCTTTTTTAGATGTTCTAAATTTAGTTGAACTAGCCATTTCCATCACCATCCTTTATTTTTCAAAACGCACCTTTACAGAATTTGCATGAGCAGTTAACTTTTCACACTCAGCAAATTGTGCTATATCTTTATAAACTTCTTCTAATGCATCCTTTGAATATGAAATAATGCTAGATTTTTTTATAAAATCATCAACACTTAATGCCGAGAAAAACTTTGCTGTTCCATTCGTAGGCAACACATGATTAGGACCTGCGAAATAATCACCTAAAGGTTCTGAAGAGTACTGGCCTAAGAAAATTGCCCCTGCGTTTTTTACTCTAGTCATTGTATCAAAAGGATTTTTAGTTACGATTTCTAAATGTTCTGAAGCAATTGAATTGCATGCATCAATAGCATCATCCATATTTTCTGCAATAAGAACATAACCATAATTATCTAACGATTTTTCTATAATTTGTCTTCTTTCTAATTTTGGTAAATATCCTTCAATTTCTTTAATAACTTCATTACCTAATTTTTCACTCGTTGTAACCAAAATTGCCGATGCCATTTCATCATGTTCAGCTTGAGATAACAAATCTGCTGCAACATAATGTGCATTTGCGCTTTCATCTGCTAAAACCAATATTTCACTAGGTCCTGCTACTGAATCTATACTAACATATCCAAACACCGCTTTTTTAGCTAATGCAACGTAGATATTTCCTGGGCCAACAATTTTATCTACTTTTGGAACACTTTCTGTACCATATGCCATTGCTGCAATAGCCTGGGCACCGCCTACTTTATATATTTCATCAACACCTGCTTCCTTGGCCGCAACTAATGTTGATGCATAAACTTTTCCATCTTGACTAGGTGGTGTACACATTATTATTTTTTCAACACCAGCAACTTTTGCCGGTAAAACATTCATCAAAACTGATGATGGATATACTGCTTTACCCCCTGGGACATACACACCTGCTGTTTCTAAAGGAGTTATTCGTTGTCCTAAAATTTTACCTTCTTCTGAAGTAAACCAAGAATTTTGTTTTTGTTTTTCGTGGAATTTAACTATATTTTTTGCCGATTTTCTAATTACTTCTAAAAGTTTTTCATCTACCACGGAATAAGCTTCTTGTGTTTCCTCTTCAGTCACTAAAATATTTGTTTCATCTATTTCTGCTTTGTCGAATTGCTTTGTATATTCAAAAATAGCTTTGTTACCATTTTTTCTTACATTTTCAATTATCTCATTTACATTCTTTTCAAATTTACCATAATTTATTGGACTTCTTTTTAACAGATTATCCATTAATCCTTTTTTTGATTTTTCAGTTAACTTAATTACTTTCATTATTTAAATTCCTTTCCCTTTATATATTTCCTCTTTTAAAGCCTTAATGATCTTAGTTATTCTTTCATTTTCCATTTTCATACTAACTTGGTTAACTACCATTCTCGCTGATAATGGACATACTTCTTCTAAAACCACTAATCCATTTTCTTTTAGTGTAGATCCTGTTTCTACAATATCACATATAACTTCAGATAACCCTACTATAGGTGCCAGCTCAATAGAACCATTTAATTTAATAATCTCAACTGTTTGATATTTTTGATTATTAAAATAATCCTTAGCAATATGTGGATATTTTGTTGCAACACGAATCTGTTCATGATGTTGCAATAATTCTTCTGCTTCCTTAGGTCCGCAGATACACATTCTGCATTTTCCATAACCTAGGTCTAAAACTTCATAAACATTTCTTCCTTCTTCTAAAATTGTGTCTTTGCCAACAATTCCAATATCTGCAGCTCCATACTCAACATAAGTTGGAACATCCGGACCTTTTGACAAAAAGAATTTTAGCTTTAACTCTTCATTTACAAACAATAATTTTCTAGTATGTTTGTCTTTCATTTCTTCGCATTTAATTCCTATTTTTTCAAACAACTCTAATGTTTTATCTGCAAGTCTACCTTTTCCAAGTGCAAAAGTTAAATACCTGTCATTTGATAAATTATCATTAAAATTGTTATTAACATTGTTATTAGAATCATTATAAAATTCATTGTTTGCATTATTATTTATGCAATTATCTATATTTTTATTTATGTTGTGGCTATTCATACTTTTCTCCTTTTATCGTATGTAAATTATTTCTGAAATATCCATCGTTTTCGCATATTTTTCATATTCTTCTACAGTTTTTTTATCTAACTCCATAACTGTTTGAATATTTTCTCCTCTTGAACGTAATTCCATAGCCTTTTTAACTGCTTCCTCTGTCTTATTTTTTGAAAAGACTAAAAGTTTTGTAGTATATCCTTCTTCTATAGTTTTTTTCTGTCTATCTAATGCTGACATAACTTGATCTACCACAATTGCAAATCCAATAGCAGGTGATTTTTTTCCAAAATAGCTTACTAACTTGTCATAACGACCACCTTTAATAATAGGTTCTCCTGTTCCATAAGTATATCCTTGGAATATAACACCTGTGTAATATTTATGTTCACTAATAATACCTAATTCAAAAGAAATATACTGTTCAACCTTAAACAATTTAATAATTTTGTATAACTCTTTTAGGCGAACTATTGCTTCTTTTACTTTTTTGTATTTTTGTGCGTATTTTTCTAGATTTTCTAACTGTTCAATGGAAATATTGAAAACTCCTAAACCTTCATATAATTTCTTCAAATCATCATCAATCTCTAAATTGTCAACAAATTCCTCTACTCCTAAAAAATTCTTATTGGTAATTAAATTTTTCAACTCCTCCTCTTGCCTTATCTCAAGCTTAGACTCCTGAACTAACCCATCATAATACGATGCATGACCAACAGAAATCTGAAATTCATTTAGCCCTGCAGTTTTTAAAGATTCTACGGCTAAAGCTAGCATTTCTGCATCTGCAAATGTTGAAGAATCTCCTAGATTTTCTGCTCCACACTGTGTTGTTTCCTTTAATCGTCCTTGATATGCTGATGAATTTGTAAATGTATTACCCATATAGCATATTTTTACAGGTAAAGTTTCATCGGAATAATATTTTGCCACACATCTTGCAATTGATGGTGTAAAATCTGGACGCAAAACTAATGTATTTCCTTCTTTATCAATAAACTTGTATAGATTTTTAGACGATGTAGTACCTACTTGTTTGTCAAAAACGTCAAAAAACTCAAATGTTGGTGTTTGTATATCACAAAATCCATATTTTATCAAAACATCATGCAACTTTTCTTGCAATTTTAGCTTTCTTTTGCATTCACCATTATATATGTCGCGGACTCCATCTGGAGTATGTAAAATTTGATTTCCCATATATTCCTCCCTATTCTCTTTTAATTATAACTAAATTTTCCTATTTTATAAATCATATAACTCCACATATAGTATTTCGTATAAACTAGCTGTTAGTTTATTATATATTATCACTTTGTTTTTGTAAAGTGATAATATATTAAAGTTTATCCCATGCCTTTTTCTATGTCTTTTAATATTGCTTTTTCATTACCTTTTTTTATTTTTTATCTATTTTTCTATTTTTTTATCTATTTTACTATTTTTTTATTTTACTATCTATTATTTGCTAAATCCACCTGTATTCCTTCTAGATATGGAACCATTATACCTGGAACTTTTGGCAAAAAATATCTAGGATCTAGCTCTTCTATCCTAAAACTTTTCCTTCCACCTTCTTTTGCCCTATTCCAAAAAATCTCTAATTGATTCAATGTAAGATAATAAAATTCATCTCTACTAGTATAATAAATCAAAAAAAATGCAATTCCTTCTTGCTCCTCAAATTGTCTCATAAATTCAACTTGATGCTCATGAATATTTGCCAATGGAAAAGTATCCGTGTGACACTCCTTTGCGTCAAAACATACTGGTATTCCTTGAACAGCGCCAATATAATCTACCGTACTCTTTTGGTCAAAATAAGCCAATGTTATATGACGTGTTGATTTTTCAATTTTTATTGGAGTAATTGGTGTTGGTATTTTTTTTATCAACGCTAGATTATTTTCTTGATATTTTTCATTTGTCCTATTTAATAAATCTTCTAACGTTGATCCTCTTAATCCTCTTGAATTCCAAGTCGACATTTTAAGTCCTCCTAACTAATTCCATTCTCCCTTATTAAGTATTTTTTCGAAGATTCCTGGAACCTCTGCCACTATTTTTTCGCCGTTTTCAAATTCTAGTCTATATGCATGTAAAAGTTGATGTTTTACTTTAAACAACTGATTTGCTTTTGCATTAACTTTTTGATCTCCATATTTCATGTCACCTACAACCGGATGGCCAATTGATGCAAGATGCCCACGAATTTGATGCGTCTTACCTGTTATTAAATGAATTTCTAAATAGCTATAATACTGACTATTTGCAATTACTTTATAAGAAGTCTCTACTAATTGTCCATCCCCTGGATCATTCTGGGTGATTTCAACTTTATTATTTGAATCATCCTTAACTATATAACCTTTTAAGTGTTGATTTTCTGTAACTTTTCCACTTACTATACATCTATAGTATTTCTGAACTGTCCTATTTTTTAAAGCCTCTGACATATCCTGCAAACCTTTTAATGTCTTTCCAGCAATTAATAATCCCGTAGTATTTCTATCTAATCTATTACAAATGGAAGGTTTAAATGTGCAATAATCCTCAAAACTCAACTTACTCTCTTGAATTAAATGCCCTAAAATATATTCATTAGCTGATACATCTGATGTTTGAGCTTTCTGAGATAATAAATTTGCTGGTTTATCAATTATAATAATATCATCATTTTCATATACATACTTTATATTTGAATTTTTTAGCCTTGCAAAATAATTATATTCATTTTTTAAAGTTGTTGGATCTATTGAAAATTTATTATATGTTTCATCAGAAAAAAATATTTTCACAATATCATTACTATTTAGTTTTTCTTTACCTGTTGCTTTTTTCCCATTTAGTACTATATTTTTTTTGCGTAACATCTTATACAAAAAACTTGTAGATGCATTTGGCAATAATTTTTTTAAATATTTATCAAAACGTTGATTTTGTTCATTACTATTTATTTTAAATTCTTTCATTTTGTCTCTCCATCATTTTAATTTCTTTTTTTCATGTTTTGGGATAACATATCAATTTCTTCTGGTGTCAGTTCTCGATATTCTCCAATGTCAAGTCCATCAAGTGTAACTTTGCCCATTTGAACACGCTTCAAATATATAACTTCGCAACCAACTGCTTTAAACATTCTTTTTACTTGATGGAATCTTCCTTCTGTTATCGTAAGATAAGCACTATAGCCATCTTCTAATATCTCTAGTTTGCTAGGCAATGTAGGCTTATCATCTCCAATATCTATGCCTTTTTCAAATAATTCAATTGAATCATTCTCAACTTTTTTATCTAATTTTGCATAATACTTTTTAGAAACGTGATGTGCAGGACTTAATAAATGATGTGTTAGTTGTCCATCATTTGTCAAAAGGAGTAAACCTTCTGTATCTTTATCTAACCTTCCTACTGGTGCAAATCCTTTAATTTTTCTTATATCACTATCTAAGCAATCCATTACTGTTTTAAACATATTATCTTTTAAAGCAGTAACACACCCTGCCGGCTTATTCAGTAAATAATAGTAATATTTTTGATATTTAATAATATTTCCATTATATTCTATCACATCTGAATTTTCATTTATTTTCATTTCTGGTTTTAATGCTGTTTCACCATTAACTAGAATTTGTTTCTTTTTTATTATTTTTTTAACTTCTGTTCTTGTGCCGACACCAACTTCAGCTAAGAATTTATCTAAACGCATCATACTCTCCTTACACATTTATTCTAAGTCTTCCTTGCAAGACTTAACGTTGAATTTGAATGTTTTTATTTTATGTTAATATTTTGCATTGTTACTTTATGTTGTCACTTTACGTTGTTACTTTTATGTCATTATTTCAAGTTAAAGAACTACAATTAATTCATGTACATATAACACTAAAAGAACCGGCATCACTTCTTTCAAACTGATACCGGTTCCCTATAAATAATCAAGACTTCTGTCCTGGTCAGTTTTAAATTATGCTTCCACAGCACTTTCCTCTGTATCTCTAGAGCCTTCTCCAACTGACACATCCTGCTCTGATGTATTTTCTGGCATAAGCTGTGAACGATTTTGAGAAACTACATCTAAATAATTCTGCAAAGAACCTAAAAGATTCTCATACTTTTCTTGAGAAGCAGAAATCGCATTTGTAAGTACATCTTCGATGCCTTGTAACTGCTCATCAGTATATGTGATTGCACTCATTCTAATTCCATTTGCTTCTGTAGTTGCGTTATCTAACGTATCTTGTGCCTGTTTTGTTGCAATTGAAACAACCTCGTTAGCTTGAGCATATGCTTGTTGCATAATCTGATGTTCACTTACCAACTCATCAGTTTTTATCTGCGCTTGAGCTACAATCTGTTCAGCCTTAGCTTGAGCGTCAGCTAAAATTGCCTCCTTATTACTAATCATTTTCTGATAACGTCTAACCTCTTCAGGTATTTTACGTCTCAATTCAATTAGTAATTCGTCAATTTCATCTTTGTTAACAATTATGTTACTAGGTGAAAATGGTTGTTTTTTGCATCCATCAATGTAATCTTCAATTTCGTTAATAATTTGTTCCATTCTGCTACTCATATAAAAAAGTCTCCTATCTGTCTTTATATTTTGAATATATTTTATCGATAAACTGCTCTGGGACAAACTTTGAGATTTCTCCACCATATGATGCAAATTCTTTTACAATTGACGAACTTAAATAAGAATATTGCAACTCTGATGTTAGAAATACTGTCTCAATGTTTGAATCCTGAACATGATTAGTCTGAGCTATTTGAAATTCATACTCAAAATCCGTTACTGTTCTAAGTCCTCTAATTATAACTGATGCGTTTATCTCTTTCATAAAATCGATAAGCAAACCATCAAATGAAGTAACAGTAACATTTGGATATTTTTGTGTTACATCTTCTATCATACTAACACGTTCATCTATAGAAAACAACGAATTTTTAGTGCTGTTGCACAACACAGCTACTATTACCTCATCAAATATCTTAGATGCTCTTTCTATTATATCCAAATGTCCATACGTCAATGGATCAAAACTCCCTGGATACACTGCTTTTTTCATACCTGCCTCCAAAATAAACTCATAAACTCTCTAAAGACTGGTTTTAATCCATAGAATCGTTTGTTTTTCTAACGAATATATGAGCATTTGTTTTATATTGTTTGTATTTAATTAAATGATACCCTAATTCTTCCAAATAATCAAATTCTGTATCTAAAGAAGCCTCTACTATAATAACCGTATCTTCTTTTAGAAGAGAAGAATTAACTAAATACTCTAAAACCTCTTTTTCATATTCATGATTATATGGAGGGTCCATAAAAATAACATCAAACTTATATTTGCCTTCTAAAGTTCTAAGCGCAGACATTACATCACTTTTAATTAATGTTGCTTGCTTATCAAATTTAGTAAATGCAATATTTTCTGTAATACATGCCTCAGCCTGTCTATTGTTTTCAACGAAGACGCAATAATTTGCTCCACGGCTTAAAGCTTCAATACCAATCTGTCCACTACCTGAATATAAATCCAAGAAATATGCTCCAGGAACATTTCCTTGAATCATATTAAATAACGTTTCTTTAATTTTATCAGATGTTGGTCTAGTATTCAAACCATTTGGGGTTTTAAGTTGCAATCTTCTTGCTGAACCTGCAATTACTCTCATGCTGATACCTCTTCAATCTTTTCTACTAAATATTTTATAGCTTCTTCTGCAGCTTGTTGTCTAATTTCTTGGCGTGTTCCTTTAAAAAGCTTTCTTGTAGAAAAAGCTTTTCCTTTTACAGAACATCCAATGCAAACACAACCAACTGGAACTTCTCGAGTTCCACCATTTGGTCCTGCAACACCAGTTGTAGAAATAGAACAATCACTATTAGCTGTATTAGCTGTTGCAATTGCCATTGCTTCCGCTGTTTCGTTACTAACAACGCCATATTTTTCTATGACATCTGGATTAACTCCAATTCTTTTAACTTTAGCTCTTGAAGAATATGTAATAAATCCTTCTTCAAAGAACTCCGAAATGCCAGAAATATTAACAACTGAGGCGGCAACCAAGCCGCCTGTACAACTTTCAGCTGTAGATAATTTCCAATTATTTTTCTTTAATAAATTATATAACTTATTTTCATAATTCTCAACTGCCATTATTTTTGTTCCTTTAATACATTAATATTTTTTGCAAAATAATCAATTAATGAAACAATTGTAAGAATAAGCGCAACATATGTTAATGCAACACCTACATAGTGAAGTGGTAAACATACTAAATTAATTTCTACTAATTGTTTTTCAATGATTAATGCAATAATCATAAGCATCTGGAATGTTGTCTTAAATTTGCCCCAGTAACTTGCAGCAATAACAATTCCATTATCTGCCGCAACTAATCTAAATCCACTAATAGCAAACTCTCTAGCAATAATAATAATTACAATCCAAGCTGCTAAACATTTAAGTTCTACTAAACATATAAGTGCAGAGCTAACTAACAACTTATCTGCAAGTGGATCCATAAATTTTCCAAAATCTGTAACCAAATTATATTTTCTTGCTATTTTTCCATCAAGCATATCAGTTAAACTAGCTACAATAAAAATAGCTACTGCTATAAATTTACCATAACCTTCGAACCAAGGTGCCAAAACGAAAAATACAAAAAATGGTATTAAAATAACTCTAAATAATGTTAATTTGTTTGGTAAGTTCATACTAATTCTCCTATCAAGTCATATTCATATGCACCAGTAACCTTAACCTTAACCATGTCACCAGTCATAAGTTCTTCATCTGTATTGATAAAAATGTACCCATCTACACCAGGTGCATCTCTGTATGTTCTTCCAACGTATGCATTCTCATCTGCCACTTTTCCCTCAATGAAAGCATCAAGTATTCTACCTTTCATTGATTCATTCTTGTCGAAACTAATCTCTTCCTGAAGTTCCATAACATCGGCTTGATAATCTTTTTTAACCTCTTCGTCAATCTGATCTTCATAGCCTGCTGCAGGTGTTCCTTCCTCTGGTGAATAAGTAAACGCTCCTAATCTATCAAATTCTACCTCATTCATAAATTCAAGCATTTGCTCATGTGCTTCTTTAGTCTCGCCTGGGAAACCACAAATCAATGTAGTACGCAAAGTAATATCAGGGATTCTCTGACGTAATTTTTTGATAATTCTTAATAAATCAGCATTGTTTGTTTTACGATGCATTCTCTTAAGTACATCATCATTACAATGTTGAATAGGCATATCAAGATAATGACATACTTTTTCGTTTCTAATAATTGAATCAATAAGTTCGTCGTAAATTTCCTCTGGATAGCAATATAAAATTCTAATCCATTTCAATCCTTCAATCTTATTTAACTCATCTAATAATTTATGTAATGATTTTTCTTTATATAGATCGATTCCATATAAAGTAGTCTCCTGTGCCACCAAAATAATTTCCTTAACTCCGCCAGCGACAAGTTCTTTCGCTTGTTGAACTAATTCTTCAATTGGTACACTTCGATAATTACCTCTTATATATGGTATTATGCAATAAGTACATCTCTTGTTACAGCCTTCTGCAACTTTAAGATATGCATAATGCCCACCAGTTGTAAGACTTCTTTTAGTCTCCATCTTTGGAAGGCCTTTCAATTCTTTCAAACTTTTATAATAATTATTCTTTAAAGCTTCCTTAACTGCTTCAAAAATAGAATCATAAGAATTTGTTCCAATAATTGCATCTACTTCCGGAATTTCCTTCTTGATTTCATCTTGATATCTTTGTGCAAGACAACCTGTAACAATAAGTGCTTTACAGATTCCTGCCTTTTTATATTCTGCCATTTCAAGAATAGTATTTATACTTTCTTCTTTAGCATCTCCTATAAAACAGCAGCTATTTACAACGATAATATCTGCTTCTTCTTCAAAATTAGTAAGCTCAATTCCTTCTGAAGTCAACTTACCAATCATATATTCTGAATCGACAAGATTCTTATCGCAACCTAAAGAAATAAATAATAACTTCATAAAACCTCTCTTTTAAAATGGGATGACATACGCCATCCCTTTAAATTCTATATATTATTCTTCTGTTGTAGCTTCTTCTTCTGCTTCAACTTCTGTTGTATTTTCTGCTTGAAGAGCTGCTTCAGCTTGTTTTCTAGCATATTCGCGTAACTGCTCTTCTCTTTCTTTTGCTCTTTGAGCTTCTCTAGCTTCTTCTTCAGCGATTAATTTTGCTGCCTCTTCTTCTGATAAAATCTTAACATCTTGATTGTAAAGCTCTTCTACTGCAATTGAAAGTGGTTTATTGCATTTAGGTTTTGCAACAAAAGGATCATCTCCTCCAATAATTTGGCGAGCTCTTTTTGCAGCTGCAAGAACGATTGAGTAACGGCTATTTACTACTGGTTCTTCTCCCACCTCTGTTGCATCACTATTTACTACTTTCATTAATTCTACGTATGATGGATGTATCATTTCTATTCTCCTTTCGAAAAGCCTTTTAATTCACTTTTCATCTCTTTAATATATTCTGTATTATTTATAATCAAATCTTGCTCTATTTCACCAAGATTATTAAACCTTGAATTCTGTATTATTGAATGTACTTTATCTACTGCTTCACTTAAATTATCATTAATAACTAAGTAATCGTACTTTTCAATACCTTCGCATTCTTCGCTTGCTCGTTTTAATCTATTTGCGATAACCTCTTCTGTCTCTGTGCCTCTTCCAACAAGTCTTTTTTTCAAGTCATCTGCAGAAGGAGCTGTTACAAATAAAAGTCTAGTATCTGGGAACTTTTCTTTTATTTTTAAAGCACCTTGTATCTCTATCTCTAATATAACACTTTTTCCTGCTTTTAGCTGATCAAATACATAATCTTTTGGAGTTCCATAATAATTTCCCACATATTGAGCGTACTCAATCAACTTGTCTTGTGAAATCATGTCCTCAAATTTTTCTTTAGTAACAAAAAAATATGATTTTCCGTCAACTTCTCCTGGTCTAGGAGATCTTGTTGTAGCTGAAACGGATAAAGCATAATCTTCTTTATGCTCTTTCATTAGTTTTTTCATCATTGTTCCTTTTCCAACACCTGAAAATCCTGAAACAACAACTAAAATACCTTTCTGATTATCACACATGGTAAAACCTCTTCTATCTAATTTTTATCATTTTTATCAGAGCAATAAAACCTATTCAACAAAGTGTCTGTTTGTAATGATGATGTTATAATATATTCATCCGTGGTATATATTAGACTCTTTGTCTTTCGACCCTGAGTTCCATCAATGAATTGATGTCTTTCCTTAGAATACGCAATTTGTCTCTTAGCAGGAGCTGATTCTGCCGAAATAATTGCCACAATTTTATCTGAATTAACTAAATTTCCAAAACCAATATTAATAAGCTGTGTCATATGCTCACCTACTCTATGTTTTGAATTTGTTCTCTAACCTTTTCAATATCAGTCTTTAGATTAATTCCAACATCTGATACTTCGATATCGTTTGTCTTAGAAAGGATAGTATTAGCTTCTCTGTTCATCTCTTGTGCTATAAAATCAAGTTTGCGTCCAACACTTTCCTTACTATCTGTAGATAACACATCAATGGCTGTTTTAATATGACTTCTTAGTCTAACAGTCTCTTCATCTACACAAATTTTATCAGCATAAATAGTAACCTCTGTTGCAATTCTGCCTTCATCTATAGAATGATTTCCAAGCAATTCTTCTACTTTTTCCTCTAAATTCTTTTTATATGTTTTAACAATCTCAGGCGATTTTTCTTCGATAAATTCAACATATGTAAGCATTTTTTCTAACTTCTCACATAAATCTTTTCTTAAATTTTCACCTTCAACTACTCTAGAATCTGCAAACTGTTTTGCCGCATTATCTAAAACTTTTTCAAGTACACTCCACAATGCGTCCTCATCTGGAGTCTCTTCCTCCATTGTAAAAACATCAGGATATCTAGATAATGTACTTACTCGAATATCATCTTCTAAGTCAAAAGTTTCTTGCATTTGTCTAAGGAATGTAAGATACTGTTTGGCTAGCGCTTCATTATAATGAAGAGTTTCTCCATTTCCAGTAAAATCTTCATATCCTATAAATACATCAACTTTTCCTCGTTGCATATATTTCTTTAAGACACTTCTGATTTTATTCTCTAAGAAATTAAGTTTCTTAGGCATCTTTATATTAATATCAAGATAGCGATGATTTACTGATTTAAGTTCAACGGTAAATCTGCAGTTCTCATTTGATTCTTCTGCTCTACCAAAGCCTGTCATGCTTTTAATCATTTCATGTCCCTCTCTACTTTTGCATTATTAATGCAAGGAATTTGAAAATGCACTAATATGCATAATCGTATCTATTATAATGCCAAAACCCACTTTCGTCAAATGTTACATTGATATTTTTGCATCTATTTTGTATAATGTTAGTGTTTATTTTACTATAACACAAATAATTATGGAGGTGAAATTATGGCCTTTGACGGCATAGTTGTATCAAATTTAGTACACGAACTTAATGAAAACATATTAAACTCTAGAATCAGCAAAATTTCTCAACCTGAAAGCGACGAACTTTTGCTTACATTAAAAGGAAAAAAAGGCAATTTTCGTCTCAGTATTTCAGCAAACGCCTCTTTACCTTTTATGTGTTTAACTCAAAACAATAAAGTTGCACCATTAAAAGCACCTACTTTTTGCATGGTTTTAAGAAAGCATATAGCAAACGGAAGAATTACAAGAATTTATCAGCCAACTCTAGATCGAATAATTCATATGGACATTGAACATCTAGATGAAATGGGTGATTTAAATTCTAAAACTTTAATTATAGAATTAATGGGTAAACATTCAAATATTATTTTTTGCGATAACAACAATAAAATTATTGATAGTATTAAGCATGTATCAAGCCTTGTAAGTTCTCTTAGAGAAGTTCTACCTGGTCGTCCTTATTTTGTTGCTGATACTCAACACAATAAAATTAATCCGCTAACAATTGAAAGTGCACAAGAAATTTTCAATATAATTTCTCAGAAGCCATCTTCAGTTATAAAAGCCATTTATACATCCTTTACTGGAATTAGTCCGCTTATTGCAAGTGAAGTTTGTTACAGAGCAGGCATCGATGGCGATTCATCCGTTAGTAGTTTTTCAGATGATGAGTTATTACATATCTCTAATAATTTTTATTGGTTAATTGATGATATTAAAAACAATAATTTTTCTCCTTGTATTATTAGAAAAAACGATGCGCCTATAGAATTTAGTGCTTTTCATCTTAAACAATATTCTGACTACGATATAACATCTTATAACTCTATATCAGAAGTTCTTGAGCTTTATTATAGAGAACGTGATATTTATAACCGTATACGTCAGAAATCTGCTGATTTAAGACATATTGTTACAACTGCTTTAGAACGTAATTCAAAAAAATATAACCTTCAACTTAAGCAGTTACGCGACACCGAAAAAAGAGATAAATTTAAAGTGTATGGCGAACTAATTAATGCTTTTAGATATGGTTTAGCAGATGATGCTAAATTTTTAGAAGCCCCTAACTATTATGATGATAATAAAATAGTTAAGATTCCACTAGATGAAACACTAACGCCACAGCAAAATTCTATTAAATATTTTGACAAGTATCAAAAATTAAAACGTACTTTTGAAGCATTGACAATATTAAGTGCTGAAACTAAGTCAGAAATCGATCATCTTCTATCAATTCAAACCTCTCTTGACATTGCTACTTCTGCAGATGATTTAGTACAAATCAAAGATGAATTAATAGAATATGGTTATATCAAACGCCATAGGACAGATAAGAAAAAGAAAGCCAAAAGCAAACCTTTCCATTATATTTCTTCTGATGGATACGATATTTATGTTGGAAAAAACAATTACCAAAATGATGAACTTACTTTTAAGTTTGCTACTGGTAATGACTGGTGGTTCCATGCAAAGGGCATGCCTGGTTCACATGTTATTGTTAAATCAAATAATGAAGAGCTTCCAGACAGAGTTTTTGAAGAAGCTGGTCAATTAGCCGCTTATTATTCAAAAGGACGTGAAAATGACAAAATTGAAGTCGACTATCTTCAGAAAAAAAATGTCAAGAAGCCAAATAAAGGAGCACCTGGTTTTGTAGTTTATTACACTAACTTTTCCCTTACAGTGCATCCAAATATTTCTACTTTAAAATTAGTAGACTAGACTGATATTAAATAATTTATTTTTATGGTTTAGTGCTTTATGATTTAATGTTTTATATTTAAATACTTTATATTTCAGTATTTAATGGTTTTGCACTTTATAATTAGTGTTTTACAACAAAACTCCCTATAAGATAGCATTTTTCTAGCTATTCTATAGGGAGTTTTTATTTATAAATTAATGTTTTTCAAACTATCAATCATTGTTTTTTCTAGCCAATTTCTCAAATTTCTATTCTCATCGTTTTCCAATTTTCTATCATTTTCCAAAATATTTTTTACAGATTCTGACGCATCTTGCAAAACATTTGCATCCTGGTAGATATCAGCCAACTGAAATTGAAACTCTCCGCTTTGACGAATCCCAAAGAAATCTCCTGGGCCTCGCAATTTTAAATCCTCACTAGCTATAAAAAATCCATCATTTGACTTATTAAGTGTTTCTAAACGTTTTTTTGCATTTTTACTCTTAGAAGTATTAATCATTATACAATATGATTGTGCGTCACCTCGTCCAACACGTCCTCTTAATTGATGCAATTGGGCTAGTCCAAATCTATCTGAATTTTCTATAAGCATAACTGTGGAATTAGGGACGTTCACTCCTACCTCTACAACCGTCGTTGACACTAAAACCTGAATTTTATTTTCAGCAAAAGCTTCCATAATTTCATTTTTTTGTGCTGGTTTCATTTTACCATGTAAAACACCAACTGAAATTTTACCGTGAAACTTATCTTCAAGGATCTTTGAATAATCAATTACGTTCTCGCCTTCCATATTCTCAGACTCTTCAACTAACGGACATATAACATAAGCTTGATGTCCTTCTGCTACTTGCCCTGCAATAAAATTATACGCTTTGTCTCTAAAACTTGTATCAACTACACAATTCTTTATTGGTAAACGTTTTGCAGGGACCTCATCAATAACTGAAATATCCAAGTCACCATACAAAATTATCGCTAATGTTCTAGGTATTGGTGTAGCACTCATTACCAAAATATGTGGCAAATCGCCTTTCCCTGACAATGTATTTCTCTGTTTAACGCCAAATCGATGTTGTTCATCTGTTATTACTAAGGCCAGGTTAGAAAAATGAGTTTTGTCTTGAATTATAGCATGTGTTCCTATAACCATTGCATTTGGTGTATTTTCTATTTGTTCATATGCTATTCTTTTTTGCTTTTGAGTCATTGATCCAGTTAATAAAATCAATGGCACGTCTATGTCAAACATTTTACACCATTCACCAAATGTTTCGTAATGTTGTCTAGCTAAAACTTCTGTTGGTGCCATAATTGCAGATTGATAACCACTATGAAACGCCTCAGCCATCATCAAGAAAGCAACTATTGTCTTTCCTGAGCCTACATCACCTTGTATGAGTCGTTGCATAACAGTATCGCTATACAAATCTTTTTTTATTTCGCTAATTGTTTTCTTTTGCGCATTTGTTAATTCAAATGGAAGTTTTTCCATTAATTTTTCGGCAAAATTATCTTTTTTGAACTTAAAATGATTTGGTTCTTTGATCTGCTTAGTTTTTTGTAACTGCATTGCGAGAATAAACAAGAAAAACTCATCAAAAACAAGTCTTCTTCTTGCCTTAACTAGATCATCCATCGAATCTGGAAAATGAATTTGTTTGATAGCATAATTATAATCGCATAGTTCAAATTTTTCTTTTATATTTTTAGGTAAGTAATCTAAAAAAAGTGATTCCTTTTCGAAAACTCCCTTAACTGTTTTTATAACCAAATTATTAGATAATTTAGCCGTTAAAGCATATACTGGAGACATTGTCTCTTCTATTTTGCTGTATGCTTCTTCTTCGTAAACAGTAGGTTGTTCCATGGTAAGTGTATTATTTTTCAACACTACTTTCCCGTAAAAAATAAAATGTTTTCCTGGTGTTAAAGTGCTTTTTAAATATGGCATTCTATACCATACGCATTGAATTTTTGTGTCTTCTCCAAACAAAGTCAAAAGTGTAATAGGAATTCTAGTATTTTTTCTAACTGTTGCACTCTTTTGAATAATTGCACGAATTGCTATGTTTTTATTTAATTCTATGTCCGACGTTATCGGAACTGCTCCCGGATATTTTAAATAGGTGCGAGGAAAATGAAGGAGTATATCCCCTACGGTATATACTCCTATCTTTTCAAATAACTGTTCTGTTTTTGCTCCAACACCTTTAATTTCCGTTATAGGTGATTGCAAGTCCATTATAGTCTCCTAATTATTATTCTACAGAAATGATATAATAATAAATTGGTTGATCTCCTTGATTAATCTCTACTTCTAAATCGCTATGTTTTTCAGTGATAATTGAAGCAATTTTTTCAGCATCTTCCATTTTAGCTTCTTTACCAACATAAATACTAACCATTGCTGAATCTTCATCAATCATCTGCTCTGTCATTTCGATTGTAGTAGCCTCAAGTTCTTGACCTACTGCAAGAATTGTTTTATCTCCAATTCCCATGTAATCATTCTTCTTAATTTCTTTTCCGTCTATTTCAGTGTCTCTTACAGCATATGTAACTTGACCTGTTTTAACGTTTTCGATTTCTGCTAACATAGTCTCTTTATTATCCTCTGCTGAAAGCTCTGGAATAAAGTTAACTAATGCTGTTATTCCTTGTGGAATAGTCTTTGTTGGGATTACGATAATCTCTTTATCTTCACAAATCTCTGCAGCCTGTTTAGCAGCCATGATAATATTTTTATTGTTTGGTAATACAAATACGTGATCTGCATTAACCTTCTCTACAGCGCTTAATACATCATCTGTACTAGGGTTCATAGTCTGTCCACCTGAAATAATGTAATCAGCTCCAAGGCTCTTAAAGATTTCGTTGACACCTTCACCAACTGAAACTGCAATAAATCCCATGTCTTTGTGTTCCATTGCAGGTTCTTCGCTAGCTTTAGATTCCTCAACAGGTGCATCAACATTAGATGTTGCCTTAACTGTTTTTTCATCTTCTAACTTAAGGTTTAAAATCTGAACATTTGTCAATGAGCCAAAATCTAACGCTTTTTGAATAGCGTGTCCTGGTGCATTAGTATGAACTGATACCTTAATTTTCTTATCATCAGCTACAACTACAACTGAGTCGCCAATTGTCTCAAGATATAATTTAAATTCTTTTTCTTCTCTTTCAGATAATGGTCTGTCTAAAACTGTTACAAACTCTGTGCGATATACAAATTTGATTTCTTCTTTCTCTTCTGAAGCTTTTTCTTCTGACTCAAGAGAATAATCAAATTCTTTTCCAATTAATGCATCATATGCACCTTTTAATACCTGAACAAGACCTTGTCCGCCTGAATCTACTACTCCAGCTTGTTTTAAAACAGGTAGCATATCAGGTGTCTTACTTAAGACATAATCCGCCTCTTCTACGATAGCTTCTAGGTACTCTACAATATCATCAGTTTTATTAGAGATCTCTGTTGCTTTATCTGCAGCACCTTTTGCAACTGTAAGAATTGTACCTTCTTTAGGTTTCATAACAGCTTTATAGGCTGTCTCAACAGCTTTTTGAACAGCTTCTGTGAGAATGATTACATCTACTTCATCGTATTCTTTAATTACTTTACAAAAGCCTCTAAATAACTGTGATAAAATAACTCCAGAGTTACCACGAGCTCCTCTTAATGATCCAGACGAAATAGCTTTTGATAACTGAGCCATTGTTGGATTTTCGAGATCACTTACTGCTTTTGCTGCAGACATAATAGTCATTGACATATTTGTACCTGTGTCTCCATCAGGAACAGGGAATACGTTTAATTCGTTAATCCAATCTTTTTTTGCGTCAAGATTCTTAGCTCCAGCCAAAAACATCTTTGCTAATAACTCTGCATTAATACTGGTGATTTTCAATTTAATAGTCCTCCTTAATCAATAACACGTACGCCTTCGACGTAAATATTGATTTTTTTAATTTTCATGCCTGTAAATTCTTCAACTTTATATTTGACTGTGTCAATTAAATTTTCAGAAACTGTGTTAATGCTTACACCGTAAGCAATGATTACATGAAAATCAATTGTAATTTTATTTTCTTCATTTACACTGACGGTAATGCCATGAGCCATATAGTCTCTCTTTAATAATTTAACAAGACCGTCCTTCATATTAACAGCTGCCATACCAACAATACCAAAGCATTCTACTGCTACTGAACCTGCATATGTTGCTATAACATCATTATCAATCAAAATTTTCCCGTACTGGGTATCCATTTGCCCTTTCATATCTTAACCTCCATGAAAATGTGACGTAGTTAATAATATTATACCTAATTTTCACTAAAAAGCAAACCATCTTTGCAAACAAAATAATTTTTATTCTAAATTTTCATTTTTTCCTTGCAATAAGGCACTGTTTCTGATAGAATATCATTGTTGCGAGCTTGTATTGTAATTTTTTATATTTTTACAAGCTTAGTGAGATGCAAGGAGGTGCAATATCATGGCAAAATGTGCAATTTGTGAAAAAGGTGTTCATTATGGTAACCAAGTTAGCCATTCTCATAGAAGATCAAATAGAGTTTGGAAATCTAACCTCAAACATGTAAGTTGTAAAGTGAACGGAGTACCTAAGAAGTTATATGTATGTACTTCTTGTTTAAGATCTGGTAAAGTTGAAAGAGCTTAATATTGGTATCGGTTGAAGAAGGCTGTTGGATATTTCTTCTAGCAGCTTTTTTTAATGGATGTAATGACATAGGCAAGCTTTTAAGCTTGCTTTTTTTACACATTAATAACATTAAAATTAAAACCAACGTATGAAATATACGTTGGTTTTTTTACTTTATAAATACTCTTTTATGCATATTAATTAATATTCTTTTTGATCTATTAATACTCTTTTTAATCTATAATTGTTCTGACTTTTCTACGCTTGTTCATCAGATTTCTCTGAAGTATTAAAAACAGCATCTTCTATTTCTTTTTCTCTTTTTTCAGAATCAGCTGCTTTATTATCTACTTTAGATTCTTCCTCAGCTGTTTTAGCTGAGAACTTATTCACAAAGTCTGGAACCATATCCAAAATTTTTGTAAGACCATCTTGATTTTTTACATTAACTAATTTTGTAGTTCCATTTTGAATAACTAAAACTGCACTAGGCATAATTTTTCCGCCCATTGCACCACCTGCATTTTCGGCCTCTTTCTTAGATACAGCTCCTGCTCCCACTCCAAAAGACACATCAACAAGTGGTAAAATGATTGTGTCTCCTATATGGATAGCATCTCCTACAACTGTTTTTGTAGAAATAAAACTATCCATACCTTTAAATAATGATTCTACTGTACTATTAAACGAATTCTCTGACATCCTTCTTCCTCCCATTAAAACATTCTTTTTATTTTATTTATTAATCTCAAAAGTTCTTTATCTTGCCATATTCTAAAAGCAATCAACAACAATTTATATACTTGTATTGAACCTTTCACATCAAAATCGGATTTTAAAAATGCCTTCTCCGATTGAAAATCTGGATATATTTCACAGCCCTCTTGGTATGCAAACGGCAACATCGAAACAGCCCCTGTTACATAACCAGTTTTATCTGGCTCTCCTAATGAAAACTCTGTATATCCTTTTATTTTTTTTGGCGATAATATTTTTATCAAAATAAATATTTCGTCTTTTACGTGCTTTACTGAATCTTTAAATGCTCTATCTTTTACAATTGCATTTATCTTACTTTTAAATTCTTCTATATTATCTTTTGTTTTTTTAAGCCTTCTAATTTTACTCTTAATGCCTCTAGCAATTGATTTTGGAACCTTCTTGATTTTTCTAATTTTATCGATATTTTTTTCAAAAAAGCTCTTCTTTTGAGGCTTTGATTTTTTTGTAATGCTTACTTCAGATTTATTTGAAGATTCTACTTCTTTGTTTAAAGATTCTATTTTTTCATTTGAAGATTCTTCGATTTTTGTATCTGACTCTTCAAAATCAACCTTAGTTTCTTCAGTATTTACATCTGACTCTTCAAAATCACTAGTAAATATAATTTTTTTAAAGAATAAAACTCTTAATTCAACGTTATAAGTTAAATTTTCATCTTTTTCTATTTGAAAACTTATTCCCAAAATATGATAAAGCCACTTACACTTCCCATGTATTCCACCTATGTGAGAAGTCGATACACTTTCGCTAATATTATTGCAATTAATTCGAGCATCTCCATTTGCCTTGTACCTTATCGGATAAAATAAAATACTTAATAATGCAAATAATACTACCCCAACTAATATCAATAATATTATCCCTATTATTTTTAATATTTGAAGGAAAATCATATGCTTCTTCTCCTACTACCATCGCTAAAAAAAGCTCTAACATCAAAACCACCTGTTTTTTCATACACTTCTTGAACTATTGATGTTGCAAGCTCTATGGCTTCATTATATCCTTTTGCAATCCCAATAACATAGACATCTCGTCTAGGATATTGTAAAAACATAACATCATTTGCTGGAATTATATCTAACAAATTTTGTTTGTTAGAAGCAATAGCAATTATGTATATTCCAATAGTTCCTGCTTTATGTTTGATTTTCCAAATGATTCTGCGTGATTTTTTCTTTGCCGATGGACTAATATACAATTTATTATACCACTCCATTTTTTCCATCCTATATTTTATATCATATATAATTAATATTATGTATAACTAATATTACGTATAAGCAATATTATGTACAACTAATATTTTGTGTAACTAATATTCTGTGCATTAATATTATATGTAATCAATAATAACTACCTACATTATAAAAGTATAACTTATTTCTTCCTAATCGGCAATAAACTAATTAAAGTAAGTATCAAACACTTTTTTTGCTGCTGGAACAGCATATTTACTTCCGTAACCGGAATCCTCTACTACTACAGCTATTGCAATATCATCGTATCCATCTTTTTTGGCATAACCAACAAACCAAGCATTTGTTTTATCTGTACTATCTGATACTTGCGCAGTTCCTGTCTTGCCAAACACTTGATACGATTGCCCTTTCAAACGAGAAGCAGTTCCCTCTTGTACAACGCTTGACATATAATCTTGCATTATATTTGCCTGCTCTTTTGTCAAAAGCGTAGCCTGTTTTTTGGGTGAATTGCTTGATATCTCTGTTCCTTGAGCATTTTCAATTTTATCTACCAAATATGGTTTCATTAAAACCCCATCATTGTCTATTGACGATGTAATAAGTAACATATGAAGTGGCGAAACTAACGTGTTACCTTGACCAATTCCCGTAGCCATTTTCAAATAATCATTGTCAGTATTATTTAATTTAAATTTACTTTGTGATGATTCAAAATCAATTGGTAAATTTTTATTAAATAACATTGAGTCACAAAAATCATTAAACTTTTTTACATTTAAATCTTTTGCAATAGTTCCGTAAGCTGAGTTGCACGATTCTGCAAAAGCAGAACGCAAATTGACATCTCCATGTTTTTCACCACCTGCATCGTGCAACGTATGACCATTGGCAGTTACTCCACCAGTACATCTGTATGAAAATGTCTCATATGTAGCTTTATTTTCATTAATAAACTCTAATGTTGTTAGAATTTTAAAAACTGAACCTGGTGCATATTTTCCTTGAGTAGCCCTATTATATAATGCAGTACTTCCTTGCCTATTTAGATTATCCCATTGCTCTGATAATTTATTTGGATCAAAATCAGGTTTAGAAACCATGGCAAGCACCTTTCCTGTTTTAGGTTGCATAACAATAACCGCACCATCATATTGTCCTAGCGCATCATAAGCACTTTTTTGTACATTATAATCTAAAGTTGTGATTACATTATCTCCATCATTTTTTCGTTCTGTAAAATCATTAAAAACTTGATTTAATATAAAATCATGAGAAGATAATAATTCAAAATTCGTTCTATTTTCTAAACCAGACTTTCCATGAGATGAGAACCCTACTACATGAGCAAATAAATTTCCATATGGATATTCTCTTGTTTCATCCCCATTTGATTTCGTTTTAGTTGTTGCTAAAACTTTTCCATCAGAAGATTTTATATCTCCACGTCTTACTCTTTCTGCTGCAATATTTTGTAATGAATTATATGGACTATTTACATATGTTTTGCTTAATACAAGCTGAAAATACATAAAGTATCCCATCAATGCAAGAAACATAAAGAAGAAAATATACATAACAACTGTATATTCTTTTTTACTTTTTTTATTAGAAGTCCTTGAGTTCATATTCTTCTTTGCCACTATGCCCATCTCCTTCTTTTATAGTCTGAGTTTTTTTACTACTATTATTTAAACTATAATTTTTGGGATTATAGTCATTTAAGCTATAATCTTCTAAGTTATTATCATTCGAGCTATAGTCGTTTGAGCTATAGTCGTCTAAACTATAATCTTCTAAATCGTCATCGCCTTCAATTCTATTTAAAAAATCTAGATAATCTGCATCATAATTTTCCTGTTCATTTGCTTTTTTATCATGATTTTCTAGGCTATTTTTCTTGACGTTATCTTCATTAATAAAATCCCTAACGCTGTTACCAATATAAGATTTAACGTCATCTTCAGATAACGTATCTAATTTGTCTGAAGAATAATTTTTAACATTAGCGCTAGTGAAATCTTTTATTTCATTAGCCATGTTATTTGCTACATCATCTATGATATTATTACTTGTAAAATCTCTCATTTCACCTAAATATTCATTTTGATCCATGCTAGGTTCTTCGTATAACATATCATTTGAATCGAAATCTTTTAACCTATTAGAGTTGTCACCTTCTATATCTTCTATATCTTTCATAGCTTCCGCATCTTCTGCATCTTCATCTTCCATCTCAGGATACTGGCGATCGTATTGAATGATATATAAGCCTTGAATAACGCCAAAGATAATCATAGTAGACAGCAATGAACTACCACCATAACTAATAAGTGGTAAAGTCACTCCTGTTGATGGTATAAACTTTGTTACACCACCGATTGTCAAAAAAACTTGAATTGCGTATGTTGTACCTAATCCTAATGCTGTTAACTGATAAAATTGATCTTTCATTTCTATTGAAATATTTAAGAACATAAAAAAACAACTAACGCAAATCATTATCAAACATAAAGCAAATATTCCACCAAATTCTTCTGAAATTGCTGAAAATATAAAATCTTGAGCAACTACAGGAATCTTATCTGGTTTACCTTGACATAAACCTAATCCAAATAATCCTCCAGTACCAATTGCAAATAACGACTGACATATTTGATATCCTTCATGATCAATTACAGATAATGGCTTTTGCCATGCCACGATTCTTTGCTTTACATGATTAAACAAAATCGACGCAATATACAAAGCGCCAAAAGTTGCTCCAAATCCGCCAACTAAATACCATACATTTTTTGAAGCAACATATACCATCATTATATATGCCACAAAGAAAATAAATGCACTACCTAAATCCTTCGAAGCTACTAAAATCAATACGTGAAGCCCTGCTATCCCCGAAGTAAACATTAACTTTTTAGGCGAAGTATCATTTTCTAACATCGAAGCTATAAAAAATACATAAGTTATTTTTACAAACTCTGATGCTTGAAATGAAAATCCAGCTACAGATATTGATAATTTCGCACCGTAACTAACACTTCCTGCAATGAAAACAAGTCCTAATGCACAAATACCAAAAGCAACATACAACCATGTAAGTTTTCTAAATGATCTTTCCTTTTTAATAATTAGTGGTATTACTAAAGATATTACTGTCGAAAAAACTAAAATTGCAAATTGCTTCATAGCCTTTTCAACAGAAATACGAGTAATCATTATAAAACTCACGCACAAGAGCATGCACATATTATTTAACACAAGTTCTGATGCTTTCTTATAAAACAAATGGTAAACCAAATAAATTGCAGCTATCAAAACAACCTGTGATATATATATTCCCAACACTCTTACATCAAAAGTATTTAAAAACAATACTAAAAAGCCATCAAAATGTATAAAATACATTATTTTTCTTTGTTTAGCATATATGATTTGTTGTTTTTCTCTATCATATGAAAATCTAAATACATGAAAGCATTCAAACGTATAAATCATAAATAGAAAAATCATCAAATACTTAGATGCCTGTACAATCAAATGTACCATTCTTATTCAACTCCCCTTTTATAATGTCCTTTAGTAAAATCGCTTAAGTATTCTTTTTGAACTTTACTAACTTTCCCTTCTAAAAACATTCCTAATGTACTTAAAATATTATTCATTTGCTTGTTTGATTCTATTGTAAAATTAACTCTAAATCTGTGTAAATCCATTTTCTTTAACTCTTCAATTTGTTCAAACAAACAAGTAGGCAATGAATTATATATAACATTATAGCATTCTTCACACTGATTCTTAACTGGGAATAATTTATTATATCTATCATTTAAATATGTGACAGTTTTCTTTTTATCACACTTATATGTATTTTTATGAACACACTGAGCTGAAGTCATAAGTGGATAATAACCATATACAATCATTTCTGAGTTAGAATTTTTTCTGTGTCTAATTTCATTATGATTTAATTCTAATGGAACTGTAACCATGTCTGCCCCTAAATTCAAATAACTTTCTTCGGCTATATCATTATATGTGTACATATTATGATCTAACACAACTTTCTTATCAGAGTCTTTAAACAATTCTAACTCTTCAAAGTTTTTAATCACAAAACCAGTTAAATTAATTTCTTCAAACACATCTTTTTTAGAGTGATAAAATTCTGAAGTAGATTTTCTATAAATAGCTGGCAAAATAAAGTATGCTTTTTTATTAGCTTTAACTATTTTTTGAACATCTTCCTTTAGCTGTTTATCTAAGTTTTTTCTCTCGTAACAAGTGCTATCTAAATAAACATCAGAAACAAATTCATATTTCAAAACATCATTCAACATATTTCTATCTTCAATAGCACATACAATTTCTGCTTCTTTTGTTCTATTTCTTGAAGTACTAAAACTGATTTTTTGATTGCTTTCTTGTTTTTCTGCTGCCTTTTGCTGGTCTGCTTTTAAATCACGATAATTATTCTCTAAAATTTCCTTCTCAAGCTGCTCTAACGCATCTCTTCGTAATTTGTTCAACGCACCGTTTGGCATGAAAATATTATCATCCATTTCAATCTCTAAATTTTTAAACTCAAACGATGATTCTTTTGTTTTTTTCAAACGTTTATCTATATCTTCATAAGTTTGTGGTTTATTTTTTGCTACATCTACAACTTGACCAAGCACTTTTATTGTATGTTTCCCACATTTTACTATTAAAGTTGCTTCTTTGCCACATCTAAAATATGCTTTACCTGTAATTGGAAGATAATCTTTAGTATTAACATATGTCTCTGTAATTTGTGTCTGCAAAGCATCATTTGTCTTTTCATGATTAGGCTTAGCAAAGGTAATCATATCTTTACCGTTATGCTCACGTAGATAACCGTCTGTAAATCCACATCTGTTACCTAAATCTAATAATTTTTGCATATCTTTTTGACTTACCTTATATTGATCCATCTTATTATTTTCATATAATTCAATGGCTTTATCTAAATATTTACGATAAATTGAAACAACTCCTGCTGCATAATTAGCTTGTTTCATTCTACCTTCTATTTTTAACGAAAAAACGCCTGCTTCAATCATCTTAGGTAAATATTCTATTAAAGCTTGATCTTTAGGACTAAGTACAAACTTCTCTTTCATGTACTGTTCTTTATTTTTATCTAAAACAGAATAGCCTAATCTACAAGGTTGTGCACATCGTCCTCTGTTTCCACTTCGTCCACCTAACATACTACTAAATAAACACTGTCCAGAATAACAATAGCACAATGCACCATGAGCAAATGTTTCGATTTCTACTCCTACCTCATCATGAATTTTCTTGATTTCTTGCAAATTCATCTCTCTAGCTGTTACAATTCGTGTGGCACCTAGGTTTTTCATCAATCTAGCACCTTCCACGCCAGCAATAGTAGTTTGTGTACTTGCATGAACATGTAAATTTGGAAAATGTTTACGTAAAAATGTCACAGCACCAAAATCCTGTACAATAACTGCATCTAATCCATGCTCATAATATGGTACTAAAAAATCATATAACTTATCTTTAATTTCTTGGTTTTTCATTAAAGTATTTACTGTCATATATACTTTTTTCCCACGCAAATGGGCATAATCTAATGCTTCAAACATCTCTTCCTGATTAAAATTATTGGCATATGCTCTAGCACCAAATGCACTTCCACCTACATAAACTGCATCTGCTCCAGCTCTAATAACCGCTTTAAAAATTTCTAATGACCCTGCTGGTGCAAGAAGTTCCATTATTTCTTTGTTCATTACTTAAATATCTCCAATCTTAATGCTATATTGCAATTTAACCAAAAGGGAGGCAAAAAATTGTCCCCCTTTTTAAACTCAACGCTATTCGCAATCTAAGAGTTGTTCCTCTAAAGCTTTTTCTAATCTAGCTTTGTTAAGTAACAATTCCTTATTTTCTGCTCTTAATTTTTCAATAACTTTCTCAGCTTTTTCAATATCACACTGCTTTGTGACTATTTCGTGTTTAAGATTATACATTTCCTTGTCTTTTTCTTCAACGTCATTTTCAAGCTTTTTCATTTGATCCTTCACTTTAAAATAATCATCTGCAATGTTTAATTCAATAAGTGTTGAACGCATTTGTCCTTGAAGCTTTCTCATTTCATCATTGCTATCAAATTCACTTATCTTATTATTAATATAATTTGCAACTTTTTGTAAATATTCTTCTTCTTCGTAACCACTTAATGTATAAACTTTTCCGTCTATAATAACCTCTGCATCTGTCTTTGCTGCCATAAAAATACCTCCTACAACCTAATTCTCCACAGGTCTAGCAATATTAAAATGTTCATATACTCTATCTGTTGCCACTCGGCCTTTTGGTGTTCTGTTAATAAAACCATTTTTCACTAAATATGGTTCATATACATCTTCTATAGTACCTGAGTCCTCACCTAAAGCAGCTGCTAAAGTATCAAGACCTACAGGGCCTCCACCAAATTTTTCTATAATTGTCATAAGGATATTTCTGTCATTTTTATCTAATCCAAACTTATCAACTTCTAATAGATCTAACGCAAAAGTTGCTACCTCATATGTTATTTTTCCGTCATATTTTACCTCTGCAAAATCACGTACTCTTTTTAAAAGTCTGTTTGCTAAACGTGGTGTTCCACGAGATCTACGAGCCATTTCATATGCTCCTTCCTCGTCAATTCCAACACCAAGTTTGTATGCTGAAGAAATAATAATTTTCTTCAACTCATCAAATGTATAATACTCCATGTGACTTACAACGCCAAATCTATCTCTCAATGGTGCTGAAAGCATTCCAGCTCTAGTAGTTGCTCCAACTAACGTAAATTTAGGTAAATCTAATCTTAACGATCTTGCCGACTCTCCTTTACCTATCATTACATCAATGGCAAAGTCTTCCATTGCTGGATATAAAACTTCTTCTACTTGCCTGTTTAAACGATGGATTTCATCTACAAATAACACGTCACCTTCTGAAAGATTATTTAAAATTGCAGCCATCTCTCCTGGCTTTCCAATTGCAGGGCCCGAAGTGATTTTAATGTTTGTTCCCATTTCATTTGCAATAATACATGCTAATGTTGTCTTACCTAATCCAGGTGGTCCGTAAAAAAGGACATGATCTAAGGCTTCACTTCTTTGCTTTGCGGCCTCTATATACACTTTTAAGTTGTTTTTTATTTTCTCTTGGCCAACATAATCATCTAATTTTTGTGGTCTTAGAGTCTTTTCAATTTTTACATCTTCCTCTTGAATTTTAGTTGAAATAACTCTTTTATTCATTAACTTGTCATGCCTTTCAATTTATTATATTACGAAATATGCTTTAATGCAGCTTTTAATATATCATCACTTTCCATTTCAGGTGTGATATTAATACCTGATACAGCCTTTAAGCTTTCTGTTGATGAAAAACCTAATGCTGTAAGCGCCATTATAGCTTCTTCCTTTGCTCTATTCATTTGAGAAGGATTACCTTCACTTGTACTATTATCTACTGATTCATTATTCTCTAATGCATCTTCTAATTTTAATTTATCTTTTAGTTCTAATATTATTCGTTGAGCTGTCTTAGCCCCTACTCCTGGAGCCTTTGAAATAGCTTTCGAATCGCCTGCTGCAACAGCAAATCTCAACTCATTTGTAGATAAAACTGAAAGGATTCCTATCGCACCCTTTGGTCCTACACCATTTACACTTATCAAGTTCTTAAATACTGCTAACTCATCCTTGCTTAAAAAGCCATAAAGAATCATCGCATCCTCTCTAACAACTAGATAGGTATACACTTTTATCTCACTACCATAATCAGGCAGTTTATTTAAAGTTTGAGCTGTCACAAAAAGATTATATCCTACACCTGCTGCTTCTACAACAATAGAATCTATATCACTTTCTGTCAAAGTGCCCTTAACGTATTTATACACTCTTTGTTCCTCTTTTCATTTTTTTATCTCATTTTATTGTATTGTAATTAATTTAATATGTTTTATTGTATTGTAATCGATTTAATATGTTTTATTGTATTGTAATTGGTTTAAACTATTTTGTTTAATCAATTATGATATTTCAAACTTCATTTTCTGCATACGGTAAATCACTTCGCTTGAAACAATCCCTATTATTGTACCTGTTATTACACCTGCCACAATTAAAACTGGAATATAATATGTCACTTTGTAATTTTCTACAATCAATGAAGCCATTATTATCTGTCCTATGTTATGAAATACTCCACCATATATACTAACTGTAATATAATGCAATCTATTTGTTTTTTTCAATAAAAACATAATTAAAAAACTTAATAGTCCACCTGATAACGAATAAACAATACTAAATGCATTACCAAACATAAACCCAACTAGAAGCATTCTTAATATAGAGACTAAAAGAGCTTCTTTATCTCCCACTACATACATCATCATTACAACCACTATATTTGTAAGTCCTAGTTTAATTCCTGGAATTCCTATTGAAAATGGTATTAAGCTCTCTATATAGCTACATATCAATGCAATGGATAAGAAAAATCCAAGATAGGATATCTTTCGAGTTCTTTTTGACATTTTATTCCTCCACGCACATTATAATACATCAAAACAACGATTTAATTTGAGATAGAATCAATTACATTGTCATCTCTATTATTCTTGTTTGATGTAGATTTTTTGCTATCTTCAGCACCTTTAATAGTAACAATCACTTTATTAGGCAAACAAACTATGGTTTCGTTTTCTTTTGAAATCGCTTTTTGCTTTTCACATAATTTATCAGGACAAGTTGCGTACTTCATAAAAGCTTTACCATTTTTTATCTCGATAACATTTATTGTTTTATTTTTAACTTTTACAGAGACCTTACGGTATTTATGTAAATCATAAACACCGTAAGTCTCTCCATTAAGGGAAACTACTACCTTTTCACCATCTTTTGACTCAAATTGCCAAAAAAATACTAAAACTAAAACAAATACAACTGCTAATAGCCCTAACATGAAAAAATCTGCCTTCCCCATTTTTTTTCTCATTATGCTAGTTCTCCTAAGTAATAGAAACCTTTACATTCTGATAATTTAACATTATAAATTTTACCGATCATATCTTCTGTACCTTTGAAATGAACAACCAAATTATTCTCAAGACGTCCAGTAACTAAAGAATTATCATGTTCGTTAATTCCTTCTACCAATACTGGCATAACTTTGCCTTCATGTCTTTTAGCTCTTTCAGCTGAAATAGTTTGAACTTCTTCTAAAAGTCGATTAAATCTATCTTTTACAACATCTGTTGGAACTTGATTATCCATTTTTGCAGCTCTTGTTCCTGTACGTTTAGAATAAATAAAAGTAAACGCACTGTCATAGCCAACTTCTTTTACAACATTAAGTGTTTCTTGGAAATCTTCTTCTGTTTCTCCTGGGAAACCAACAATAATGTCAGTTGTAATAGCAATATCAGGTACAGCTTCTCTTAACTTTCTTACAATATCAAGATATTTTGCTTTATCATAATGACGATTCATGATTTCTAAGATTCTATCACTTCCTGACTGAAGTGGAAGATGCATATGACCACAAACTTTATCGCATTCTTTCATTGCAAGAATTAAATCATCTGATAAATCCTTTGGATGCGATGTCATAAATCTAATTCTTTCTAGGCCTTCAATTTTATTAACTTCTCTTAATAAATCTGCAAATGACATTGGATGCTCTAAGTTCTTACCATATGAGTTAACATTCTGTCCAAGAAGCATAACTTCACAAACACCATCAGCAACAAGGCGTTCTATCTCTCTGATGATATCTTTTGGTTCACGACTCTTTTCTCTACCACGCACATATGGAACGATGCAGTAACTGCAGAAGTTATCACAACCAAACATAATGTTAACACCTGATTTAAATGAGAATTTTCTCTTCATTGGTAAATCTTCAACAATTTTATCATTTTCTTTCCATACATCTACAACTAAGCCTTTTGACTGAAGAGTTTTACAAGCTAACTCAGCAAATTTATAAATATTATGTGTACCAAAAACAAGATTTACGTGTTTATATTCTTTTTCAATTTTTTCTACTACGCCTTGTTCTTGCATCATACATCCGCAAAGTCCAATAATTGTTTCTGGGTTTTGCTTTTTATAGCTCTTTAAATATCCAAGTCTACCCCAAACCTTATTGTCTGCATTTTCTCTAACAGTACATGTATTGTAGATAACAAAATCAGCTCTTTCATCTTCAGCTTCAACATAGCCAATTTCAGAAAGAATACCAACTAATTTTTCAGAATCTCTAGCATTCATCTGACATCCAAATGTTGTTACATGGAATGTTAATTTTCTTCCTAGTTCTTTTTCCTTTTCTGCAACCAATAATTTTGCTTTTTCCATGTATTTATATTGTTTTAATGACTCCTCTTCTGGAGTTAAGTTTAATTCAAAATCTCTCATATGTTCCTCTTACTTTTAAAAATTTATTAGACCTATCCTTCTAGGGCCTATCATTTCGAACCTACTATTTTCGAATTTGACCATTGCCATAAATTACGTATTTAATACTAGTTAAAGCTTCAAGCCCCATTGGTCCTCTAGCATGTATTTTCTGTGTGCTAATTCCGATTTCAGCGCCAAATCCAAATTCATTGCCATCTGTAAATCGCGTAGATGCATTTACATATACACACGCCGCATCTACCTCATTCAAGAATTTCTCTGCATTACTATAATCATTAGTAATAATAGCCTCTGAATGACCTGTGTTGTATTTATTAATGTGTTCTATAGCCTGTTCAATACTATCAACAACCTTAACTGACATTTTATAATCAAGATATTCTGTTCCCCAATCATCTTGAGTTGCAAAATTCATTAATTCTTTTTCCTTGCCTATAATTTCAACTGAATTTTCATCTCCAAATAGTTGAACCTCTTTATCCTTTAAAGTATCATATACCATTGGTAAAAATTTCTTAGCAATTTTCTTGTTTACAATTAATGATTCTGCCGCATTACATACGCCGATTCTCTGTGTCTTGGCATTTTTAATAATAGAAAGTGCCATTTCAAAATCTGCACTTTCATCTACATAAATATGACAATTTCCAGTTCCAGTCTCAATTACAGGAATATTAGAATTAGCAACAACTGCCTGAATAAGGCCCCTACCACCTCGTGGAATTAATACATCTACAAATTCATTCATCTGCATAAATTCATTTGTTTTTTCACGAGATGTATCCTCTATTAATGAAACGGCATCTATCGAAACATTATTTTTTGCTAATGCCTTTTTTAGGGATTTCACTATTGCTATATTAGAATTAATTGCATCACTGCCACCTTTTAAAATAACACAATTGCTTGTCTTAAAACATAATGCAAAGGCATCAGATGTAACATTTGGTCTAGCTTCATATATGATTCCAACAACACCTATTGGTACAACCTTTTTGCCAATTCTAAGGCCATTAGGACGTGTCTTCATCTCTAAAATATTTCCTATTGGATCATCTAAACTAGCCACTTGTAAAAGTCCATCGGCCATAGCTTCAATACGTTTTTCATCTAAAAACAAACGATCTAAAAGCCCCTGTGACATGTTATTTTTTTTGCCATTATCCATGTCTTTAGCATTAGCTATCATGATGTCTTTAGAATCATCAATCAACTGTTGTGCTGCATCTTTTAAGACCTTATTCTTTACTATAGTTTCAAGTTTACCTACTTCAAATTTAGCTTTCTTTGCACTACTGCATAATTCTCTAATATCCATTAAACTAAAACCTCCCTTTTGTCAGTTAAAACAATATGCATTATCTCATCATAAGCATCTGCATACGTTTTATCTACAATCTGCTCCTCAAATGCTATTCCTACTCTAAGTGCCTTAGGAATTTTATGTAAATATTTATCATAGTAGCCTTTACCATATCCTACTCTAGTTCCGTCTATAGCAAATGCCACTCCAGGAACAATAACAACAACTGCTTGAGTAGTTGTAGCTTTTTGAAAATCTTCATTATAAATGTCTAGTAATTTGCACTCTCTTTTAGGCTCTCTAACATTAAAAGTTGCCACTTCTAACTGCTGAAACGAAGAAACCTTGTAAAAATCCATATCAGTTTTAGTGACTCTCGGAAAATATAATTCTTTCCCATCAGCCCAAGCCTTCTCTATGAATTCATCTAAGTTAACTTCATCCTTTAAAGCTGCGTATACTAATAATATCTCAGATTTTTTATACCAATCTGATGATAATATTTTATCTATAATTGATTTACTTTTCAATTCTTTAAGTTCTAATTTAATTTCTTTTCTTTTGGTTAAAGTTGCTTTTCGTATTTCCCTTTTATTCATGTTCATTCCTCTTTTATTAGGATATTAGTTGCCTTTATTTTTAAGCATTTTTTCAGAGTGTTCATCACCTAAGTTTGTAACAGAACCATCTTTATTAATCATGTCAATGTTATTTAATTGACTTGCAACGTTATTCTTAACGCTTGCAATAAACTCTTGTCTAAGAAAAGTCTGCTCTTTCTTCTCAGCTGGTGTTAAACCTTCAGCCTTCGACTTTTTATATAATTCGTTAATTCTTTGAATCTTTTCGTTTGTCATAATGCTAACCTATACTTTCTAATATAAAATTTGCCAAATTAAAGTTGGAATTTTCTTTACCAACAAATTTGGTTCCGACATAATCATCTGCAAAAATATCACCGATTATACTAACTTCTTCTCCATTAGCTATAATCATATCTGCGCCTGATTGTGTTGCTATTTTAGCAGCTATTAGTTTAGTCGCCATACCACCTGTACCGACGTTACTTCCTGTACTTTCCTTTGCCATTGACAAAATATCTTCATCAATTTCTTGAACTTCTTTTATTAGTTCTGCTTCAGGATTCTTATTAGGATCATCAGTATATAATCCATCAATATCTGATAAAAGCACCAATAAATCTGCATCTATAAGTGATGCAACTAAAGCTGACAATGTATCATTATCACCAAACTGCATCTCATAAGTACTAATGGTGTCATTCTCATTTACAATAGGAACAACTCCCATCTCAAATAATTGATTAAAAGTGTTTCTAGCGTTATCTCTCGAAACTGGATTAATCATAGTATTCTTTGTCAATAAAATCTGTCCTGGAACATGATTATATTCGCCAAAGAACTTCTGATATGTCATCATTAAACGACTCTGTCCAACTGCTGCACATGCTTGTTTTTCCGAAGTGGTAGAGGGGCGTTCTTTCATATTAAGAGCTTTCCTTCCACAGGCTATAGCTCCTGAACTTACTAGGCAAACGTCAAGACCTTGATTCTGCAAATCACACAATTGTCTGACTAGATGTTCAATTTTGATAAAATTCTGATTTCCCGTCTCTGGATGCATAAGAGACGATGATCCAATTTTAATTACAATTCTCTTGTATTTTCTATTATTTTTATCCATTCCTACCTCTACCTTTCTATTATCACGTCAAAACATCACAATTTATACCTTATCATAAAAAAATATAATAGGCAAGTATATTTCAGAACAAATTTTCGAACATAATTTGGGGCTCGTGATAAAGACTTATCGCAGGATTTACGCAAGCTTTACCTTTGCTTAGAGGTGGGGTAATCTCGTCTTAGATATATCAATTTAAAGACAATTGTGATAAAATATTTATATAAATTCTAACAAAGGTGGGGCTTATTTATGCAAAAAAAAATTATATCTCTATTGACGATTTTTACTATTGTAATTACAACATTTCTAAGTGGATGTAGTGTTCAAAAAAATACTGAACCTTTCTCAAAATCCAATTTTTATTTTGACACTATTATTACAATAACTTTATATGAGAAGGATTCTGAAAAATATATAGATGAATGCTTTTCTATAGCATCAAAATATGAGAATTTACTTTCTAACACTAAAAAAAATAGTGAACTTTCCAAAATCAATGCTAATCCTAACAAATATGTCAAAATCAGTTCCGATACTCTTGAAGTTATAAAAGCTGGAATTGAATACGGCAAGAAAAGTAATGATATTTTTGATATAACAATTGGTAAAATAACTGATTTATGGAACTTTTCAGAAATATCTGAGAATTCTAAATCTGATTCTAATGAAGTTGATCCTTCAGTTATACCTGAAAAAACAAAGATTGACGAACTTTTACCACATGTAAATTATAATAATATTAAAATTTCTGGTAACAAGGTTATGCTAACTGATTCAAATGCGAAAATAGACTTAGGCGGAATTGCCAAAGGATTTATTGCTGATAAAATGAAAGAATATTTGCATAAACAACATATTACTTCTGGAATAATCAACCTTGGGGGAAATGTTTTAACCTTAGGGGAAAAACCAGATTCTACGAAATATAATGTTGGAATCCAAAAACCTTTTTCTTCTAATGGAGAATCCTTAGGTTATATAAAAGTTAATAATAAATCTGTTGTAACTTCTGGCGTCTATGAACGTTACTATCGCGTTAACGGTAAATTATATCACCACATTATAGACACCTCTACAGGCTATCCTGTTAACAATAATTTAGTAGAAGTAACTATAATATCTGACAAATCTGTAGATGGTGATGCTTTAAGCACAACTTGCTTTTCAATGGGACTGAAAAAAGGATTAAAGTATATTGAATCTTTGAAAAATGTTGACGCAATTTTTATTACATCTGACAATAAAGTTTATCACAGTAAAGGATTTAATGATTTTATTCTAACTGATAAAGACTATACTGCAGAAAAATAACAAAAACCACTTTCAATTTTATTTTTCTACTAAATTGGAAGTGGTTTATTATTATAGTTATTGCTTAATAATTGCTAATCAATAATTGTTATTTATTAATTATTAATTATTAATTGTTATTTATTAAGATAGTGTAAAATATCTTGTGTAAATAAAATTAATCATAGAAAAAGGAACGAACTTCGTTTAAGATTTTAAGTGACCAAACAAAAAAACTTAAAGGAGTGAAATTCGTCCCTATGACTAATATTAGCACAAATTTAATGTCTGCTCTACTTAATAATGAATCTATTGATGAAGTTTTTCGTTCTGAACTTGAAAACGCTGTAAACGAAGTGCTATCAACGGAGCTTACAGCTTTCCTCAATTACGAGAAATATGATTATTCCGGCAGGAATTCCGGAGACTCTCGCAATGGTTT
>FOPE01000014.1 GCA_900113385.1 Lachnospiraceae bacterium C7 | reverse complement strand
CTATAGACTCGCACAGTTTATAGAATACAAAGCCAAGTTAGCAGGTATAGCAGTTGAGTACGTAAATCCTGCATACACAAGTCAGACATGTCCTGTTTGCGGTCATGTGCATCATGCCAATGACAGAATTTATGCTTGTAAATGCGGCTTCCACATTCACAGAGATATTCTTGGGGCTATGAATATCTGCAACTCAACTGAGTATGTTGGCGATAGCGATATCAGACATACTGCGTAGGGAACTATATGTTCTGTCTTGCGATGGGTAATGGCATACCCATACCTTGCACTACGACCTAACAGAAATGTACTGGTCAGCCACTATGTAGTGGCAGGTAGCAAGAATCCCCTGCCTTTAGGCATGGGGAGTGTCAAAGAATGTAAAGAACACTAGTATATATGCTTTAAGTCCAGGAAAAGAGTACAGTGAAAAAATAAGACCAGATGGACAGTCTAGTCCGTATATTGATGAAGTCGCAAGACGAGATTTCGCACTAGAAAGTTATGAACAAGCCATAAAAAATAAGGACTATAAAACTGCGGCTAAAATATTAGAAGAAAATAATGAGGCATTTGGAAGCTATAGGTCTCAGTGGGATAATGTGATTTTAAGTGGAGAATTAGCTCAGGCAAAAATGTATAGTAATCAAACAGTTAATTGCTATAATGCTGCACATGATCCCCAAAATAAATATAAAAATGAAAATATGAAAAATGCCCAGAGTATGTATGCTTCATATCAAGAAATAATGGAAACAGTTTCAGCAGTAGCAGCTGTGAAGGATTTGAATTCAAAGAAGGGAATGGTAATTTTTGATAAGCCAGTAAAGGATTCTAAAAACTATACTGAGGGATTTGAGATACGTAAGTATAATCTTAATAGATATCGTACTTTTGAAAAGGAAGAAAAAACAACTATAAGTATTGAAAAGATAGGTCGTTTTGAAGACGTAAAAGATGAAGATGAAAAAAATAAAACTTTAACAAAAGTAAAGGCAGATTATGAAAAGATAGATCAGGACAAAGCAAATTTATATAAAACTTTATGTTTCGCTGGTTTACAAATAATACCAGGAGCAGGAGCACTATATGACACTTTATATAGTGTTGATCAGATAGCTTCGACTAATTATAATTGCATATCAGGTCAAGATAAAGTACCAGAAAAAGCACAGACAGGTGTACATTCTATTTTGAATGCCGGAACTGCCTTGGCACAAGTTAATCAAATTCAGAAGGATTATTTAAAACCAAAAGCTGATTATGATGAAGGTACAGCTAAAGAATATGCTCAGAATTTTAGTTCATATTGTATTTATAGTGAAAACGGCGTTTATAGTAAAAATATGGTAGGAAGTAAGGATAGTGTTCCGTACTGCTCTTATTATACAAATCCCGGATTTGACCCAAGTATTCGAATTACAATGAATAAGTGGAAAAAAGAAGGACTTGAAAATATATTGCAATTAGAATACATTGACAAGGAAGAAAATGGTGTGATTATTCAGGACGGAAGAAAAAGTTTTTTTAATAATCTAAAAAAAGATAAAGAGTTATACAATTTTTTTATCGGAAAAGAAAAAATAGAGTGTTATACAACCGAAGATAAGAGAAAATTTCAAAATGAAAAAGAAAAATTATCAAGGTTTTTAAAGAGTAATAAAAAATATTTGAAAAATACTAATGCTTTGGATACTCATTTAAATATAATAGAAAAAAATGTTATAAATGAATTAAGTTAGAAGAGGAGAAAAGAAAAATGAGAATTTCAAAATACACAATCTTAAAATATGTGTGTGTGATTTCGTTGGAATTAATACTAGTTGCATGCATATATAATTCAGAATACAGAGCTTACATGAATAAAAAAGAATCATCAATAGCCATTAAAAAACAGTTATCACTAGCTGAAAAAGATAAGGTTATTGAAAAAAAGCAAGGAGAATCTCTTAAACAGGCTTTTGAAAATAGAATTCAAAAAGATGAATTTGTAAAAAAAACTACTGGTAAATATGAATGTAAGTTTATATCAGGATGCAAATTTCCTCGAAATGTTTATTTTACAAAATATAATGTTTATAACAAAAAAACGAACAAAAAAGTTGGAGAAGGTTTTATAGCTCCTGTTAATGAAAAAATAGGTGGAGAATGCTTAGAAAGATATGTGTCGGATTATTCTCAATACGTTTCATATATAGTTTATATAAAAGTTTTTAATCCGGATAATATAGAAGAAAATTATGAGGTTAAAGAACCAGGATATTTTACAGAGGTTTGTTTTAAAAAAGTAGAGGAGAAAAAGTGATGAAAGTAAAGCTAAAAAAATGTTTAAAAGAAAATATGGTACTAGTTGTGTTCACTTTTATTGTATTAGTATTAACACTAGGCTTTAGTTTAAATAGTTATAAGATATTTACTTATTTTAAATATAGAGATAAAGTGAAAAAAAGTGCATTGGAAAATCATAAAGCAATGTCGTGTGATTTTTCAAAAATTAAAGCAATAAAAACGAAAAAAGGTAATTATATCCTTATTAATTCTGCAAAGAATGATAGAAGTTATAATTTGATTTCAAAAAATGAAATAGGTTGTTATTCGTATGAAATTCAAGGAAAATATTTTATAAATCATGTAGAGCCATTTTCAGAACAGAGAAATAGAATTATAAAAAAATATGAATATAATATTTTTAATTTAGATAAGAATAAAGCTACAAAAAAAATAGATATAAAGGCATTGTTAAATAAGTATTGTGAAGATAGTTTCTGGACAGAAGATGATATTTTAGAAAACGATGTGGTTTATAGCGTAAATGGAAAAACGTATATTTCAGCAGGATGTGTGAATCCAACAAAAGTTGGAGTATATTTTTCTTATGACCCCTCAAAAAAAATACCTGGAGATAATATTTTTAGTATGCACTATTATGGTTACGATACTAAAGAGGATTATTCTTGTGGGAATGACAGTTTTCGCCAATTGGTTACTTATGGTGGGCTTTATATTTCATTAGATCAAAAAGACATTGTAAAATCACTTTTATATTATGATGAAAATATGAGAAATGTTTTTAAGAGTGTTGGAGAAAATAATTGTAGATTAGATCCGAAGGATGTTAAATATAACTATATTTTTGATAAAGCGAAAGAAGCACAATAGCCATATGATAATATGAAACAATATCCAAACTCAAAAAATGATAAAAAGGAACGTTATTTGGAAAAAAGAAATCTTGATTATGAGAAATATGTGCATAATTATTATGCAGAAGATTATTATAAAAATGCATCAATCTTAGATAAAATAAAAAAATCAAATGACATTGATGTTGGTTTCGCAACAGACTACGCCAACCCATTCTGCAAAGTAAAGATAGAATTTTATTCATCAGGTTTAACCCCAAACATGACCAACTTATTTAAAAAATATCCTGAACTCAAAAAATATGTTGGAGTTAAAGGAAAGAAAATCACTTTGTTTGATCATGACTTAGAGAATGATGATCAGGTTTTGCAACTATTTACACCAGACGGCAAACCATTAAGCTTTGCAGGTGTAAAAGATGACAAAGTTGGTGAAATAACAGGAGTAGCTGATTATTGCCAAAAGATGAAAGCTTATAATGAAGCTCATCCAGCGGATGACACAGAAAACTAAAAAAATAAAAACAAAAAAGTTTCCTACTCGATTTTTAAATAAAAATAGTGATATAATAAAAGTGAGGATAATTAAGTTAGGAGATATGTTATGAAATATAATACTAAAATGTATGAATTAGGTAGCAAAAGATCAGCTATCAGAGAGCTTTTTGAATATGGAAAAAAGCAAGCCAGGTTAGTAGGCGAAGAGAACGTTTATGATTTTTCACTAGGTAATCCAACAGTACCAGCCCCAGAAATAGTAAATAATACAATTAAAAAATTAATGGAAACTAAAAGCTCAATTGAACTGCATGGATACACATCAGCACAAGGTGATGCTGAGACTAGAGAAGAGATTGTATGTTATTTAAATAGAACATATGACACCAATTTTTCAGCAGACAATTTGTATATGACAATGGGAGCTGCAGCTTCTTTATCTATATGTTTTAGAGCATTAGCTACATCAAATGAAGATGAATTTATAGCAATAGCCCCTTTTTTCCCAGAATATAGAGTTTTTGTAGAAGCATCAAATGCAAAATTAGTAGTAGTTCCGCCAGATACAACAAATTTTCAAATTAAATTTGAAGAGCTTGAAAAAAGAATTACACCGCATACAAAGGGAGTAATTATAAATTCTCCAAATAACCCATCAGGAGCAGTATATTCAGAAGAAACTATAAAAAAATTAGCTAAACTTCTTTATGAAAAACAAAAAGAGTACGGCACTGATATTTTTATTATATCTGATGAGCCATATAGAGAAATTGCATATGATGGAGTTGAAGTGCCATATGTAACAAAATACTATGATAATACACTTGTGTGCTATTCCTATTCGAAATCATTGTCTCTACCAGGAGAAAGAATTGGTTTTGTATTAGTACCAGATGAGGCTACAGATAGTAAGGATTTATATGCAGCAGTGTGTGGTGCAGGTCGTGCATTAGGTTACGTCTGTGCCCCAAGTATGTTCCAAAAAGTGGTAGCTAAATGTATAGGCAATACCGGGGATATTAACGCATATAAAATAAATAGAGATTTGTTGTTAGAAGGATTAACAAAATTAGGATATCACTGCTATAAACCAGAAGGCGCATTTTACTTATTTGTAAAAGCTTTAGAACCAGATGAAAAAGCATTTTGTGAAAAAGCAAAAGATGAAAATCTCTTAGTTGTGGGAGCTTCAGGTTTTGGATGCCCAGGCTGGGTAAGAATATCCTACTGCGTAGATACAGAAATGATAAAACGCTCGTTAGAAGCATTTAAGCGTCTTAGAGAAAAATACTAATAAAAAATAAATAACAACAAATTTGGCAAAAAATCTAATAGTAAAATAAATAGCAATACATGAAAATATTGTAATTTAAATAATGACCATACTTCTAGAATATTGAAGTATGGTCATTTTGTTATAAAATATTTCATAAAAGGTGTTACCACACCTAAGAGTGTATAGGCAGGTGACAAAAAAATTAAATTAACGGAAGTTTTTAGAGTGACATACTATTTTCTTTTACATATGCAATAAATTGATCGGTTGGTAATGGCTTTGAATAGTAAAAGCCCTGTTCGTATTCACAGCCTAAATCAACTAAAGTTTTTGCCATGTGTTCATCTTCTACACCTTCTGCAACAATATCCATCTGCTCATTTAAAAACATCTGAATTTGAGATTTTAGTATAGTACTTGTACCTTTAAAATAAGACCAAACAACTGTCATATCAAGTTTTACAATATTAAAAGGCAATTCTAGAAGTCTAGTAATATTAGATGTTCCTGTACCAAAATCATCCATTGAGAAGAATATTCCAGCTTTGTTTAATTGTTGCATTTGAGAGCGAATAATAGATACATCGTCTATTACTGATTCAGTAATCTCAAGGTTGATTTGTTCAGTGGAAATATTGTATTTTTTAATAATCTCCATTAGTTCATCTGCCAAGTGGCTATTCATACATTGGGCAGGTGATAAATTAACATTTATAAAATCAATTCCAAGAGAATTTAAATCGTTTTCGCTAATAAACTTACAAGTTTGCTCAAAAATTTGTCTACCAACTTCCATGATAGATCCATTTTTTTCAGCGACAGAAATAAATTCATTTGGTGGAATAAATCCAAGTTGTTCATCATGTAGTCTAGCAAGGGCTTCAGCAGCTGTAATACGATTTTGACTAGAAGAATAAAGTGGTTGAAGATAAATCATTAAAGTCTTATTCTTAATAGCGCGCCCAACAGCTTTAGCAACTTCATCTTCACGTTTGATTCGTCGCATAATTTCATCATCAATAATGAAAAGATGATCACCGTTCATATGAGGTTTAACACATTCTTTGGCTCCGATTTTTAAACTTTCAAGAACTGTAGGGTAGGAAATCTTTGGAACATCCATAGGCAAAAATGCTCGACCAATAGATAATGAAATCTCGGAATTATTTGTAATTATAGGTTCTTTAAATCTATCAATTATTTTTTCATTATAATTAAATAGACTGTTATCTTTATCGGTGTTTAAAATAATAAAACGACCATTTCCTACGTAAAAAAGTATGGCATGCTTTATAGATATTAAGTTAAAGAGCCAGTTAGACATTGTGCGTAAAGTATTGTCAGTTTGCTTATTGTTATACATTGAATTAACGGTGTTGTAGTTTTGAATGCAAACGCAAAAGCATTCAAATGGTTTTTTCTTTCGTATGTATTGAGAAATAATAATCTCAAGTCCATCTTTATTAAATAATCTCGTTCTACGTTCTATGTATAAATCTGGATTTTGCGAAGAAACATATATAACTAAAATTGCTAATGTAAAAATGTAACTCGTTATTATAGTTCTTTTAATAGAGTGTTGTGGTAATATAGCAATGGCAATTATCAGGTTGAATAGTAAGGTAGAATATAAATCACGTCGTGACAAATTTAAATGACAATAGCCTATTAGAGTTACAGATGAAAGCAAATAAAACCAAAAAAATATATAGGTTAGTTCACAATATTTTCCATTGGTAAATCCTTTGTCACTGAAGTAGTAGATAAAGTGGGTAAAAGGATTAGTAATACTTAGAATAATCAAAAATATACATGGAATATGTAATGCACTATGCAATTTTGGAGAAATGACAGTAGGTGCATTTATTGTTTCATAAGTGTATTCGAACATACAAAAACTAAGGGTTGCAAATAATACATAATATGTAATATTTGAAAACTCTACTAAAGCGAAGGGAAAATCATGCCAATATTCCGATAATTCGCAAGAAAGTATATCGAATAAATTTAAAAAAAGTTCGTTAAATACTAAGAATAAAAATAAATAAGTTCTTCGTATTGGTAAATTTTTTCGGGTGCTGAAAAAAGTTAAAAGTATGATTATAATTGGAATTGAAGATATGGCATAATCATAATTCAATCCGACAACTGTAGTTATCATATTTACATACTCCTTTCATAAAACATATATAAATATAATGCATCAAATATCGAGTTTAAAATATGGGTTTATAATCTTTAGTTTGCAGTATTTAGTTTGCAGTATCTAGTTTGCAATATTTAGATTATAATATTCGTTCTACAACATTGTGAATTACGTTTCTACGATTATTATATCGGCAAAAAAAACTACACTTTTAGGGTACTAAAAGTGTAGTTGTAAGTTTTTTTAAATCGCCATGAAAAACGTTTTTATCTATGTGTTTTTCTGTTCCAGTATAACCATCAAGAATTTCTTCGTCATTATATTGCCATAAGGTCCATTGTCTAGCAGATATAGCATGTACAGGGTAATTGACACTTCTAATCCATAGAGGGTAATCGTCAAAAGCACCATGAATATAACGATAATAAAATCTTGGAGTGGAATAAATCATAGGTTTTACTCCATAATATTTTTCCACAGTAGTTATAAAAATAGTTAGTTGTTTTAATAATTCTTGCTTAGATGGTGGATTACTTTGTTTATTAGCATAGTATTCTACGTCAACTGCAGGGATAAGATTTCCGTGTAATTCGCCTACAGTTTCTATATAGTGGTTAGCTTGAGTTAGTCCATCACTATCGAAAGAAAAAAAATGATAAGCACCAGCATAAAGGCCACTATTTTGTGAATTTTCCCAATTTTCTTTAAATTTTTCATCTGTACTTTTACTGCCTTCTGTGGCCTTAATATAGACAAAATCTATATTTTGAGTTTTGAGAGTGGACATGTTGATTTCTCCCTGGTAGTGGGAAACATCTACGCCATGTACGTAGTAATCCTGTATAAAAAAATTATTAAGTTTTTTTGACTCTGCAAGAGAGAAAACTATTATAAAAACTAATAAAATGCTTGCTAAAATGTATCTTTTTTTCATGTATATATATCCTTTTATGTGATTTGCGTTGATTTATCTTAATTTATATTAATCCTAACTACCATTATCTCATATTAGAGAAAAAAACTCTACAATAAAAATAGGCCAACGTATTCTATGAATGAAAACGTAGACCTATTAGTAAAGTAAATTAAGTTAAGTTTAATGATTTATACAAAATCGATTTCGTACTCATTGCACCAGTCTTGAACAATGTCACGAATTTGATCAAGTTTATAACTGTTATATTCTTCAGAAAGTTCTAATTCATCAATAACTGTTAAGAAACTACTTTCAGGTTCGTCTTCGTAAAGGGCATCAAGTAATGCCTCAGAAATAGCTTCAAGAGACATACCTGTGTTATCCTCGATATCATCTTTGTTATTTTCTAAAATCTCTTCGATGTTTCTAGCAAATTCATCCATTATAGAAACTTCGTTAATGTTATCTGTGTTAGGTAAACGAACAAATTCGATATTATCTTCAATTCCATCAGCAAGTTTGCGTTTCGCTTTAGTTAAATGGTCCATTAGATAAGGATCATCAGAAATTGAAAGAAATTCACCTGTTTCTACATTTAGGTATTTCTCCCAGCTAGGTTCAATAGATACAACTTCGTCTATTAATTTTTCGAATTCAATCTTAATCATATGAATTTGCTACTGAATACTCTAGATGAGTTATTCAGTATACTCCTTTCTTTATTATAAATATTTTTATAAGTATTTTATTAGAATCATCGTTATTTAGTGCAGATACTAAGTGTATTACTAAGCGCATTACTAAGTGTATTACTAAGCGCATTACTAAGTGTAGTACTAAGTATATTACTAAGCGCATTACTAAGTATATTACTAAGTATATCACTAAGCATATTACTAACTAAACTATAGTCATATTATTATTTTGCACTATTTAAGCCGTCCTCTAAGACTTTTACTACATTACAAGTTTCTTCTAATAAAAGTTTAGCTGATTTATAATCTTTTGTGTCAATAATTTGTGCAAAATCATTAAATTCTTGTGTCATTCTGTGGAAAACAGGAGCAGGAACTAATTCGTCTTTTATACTGTTACGAACCATAGCACCGGCTGCATCTTTTGTTAAAGTTTGATTTGCTTTATCGACATAATTAATTTCATAAGCTCGTGCAACATTTGGTTTGTCAGGAATACGAATATAACCATCTTCACCTTGAATTGAAACAAAGCAAGGACTATCTGAATCTTTTGCTCCTGTACATACGGCTGTGAAACCGTCATATTGTAACACAAGAGAACCTGATATATCAATACCATTAAAACCGATATTTGGATAATATTGAACATTTTTAGGCATTCCAAATAAACTTACACAATAGTGTACATTGTAAACATTAATGTCGTATAGTGCACCTCCGCAGTAGTTTGGATCAAAAGAATGAGCTACTTCTCCTTTTAAATAGTCATCATATCTACTAGAATATTGTGAATAATTACATAAAACTGCACGAATAGTACCTATTTTATTTAAATCACTAGATAAACGTGAATAAACTTCATTATGCAATATTGTAACTGCCTCAAAAATAAATAATTTATTTTTTTCAGCGATTTCTTTTAACTCTAATGCTTCTGCATAAGTTGCAGTAAAAGGTTTTTCTAAAATGACATTTTTTCCTGCTAAAAGTGATTTCTTGGCATATTCAAAATGCACACTATTTATTAGTCCAATGTAAATCGTATCGGCAGTGGATTCGGCTAAAAGTTTATCAACGTCTGTATATACTTCGGTAATATTGTGTTTTTTTTGTAATGCTTCTCCCTTATTTTTACTGTGTGGACGAGCAAATATAGCGACTTTGTCTATGTTTTTAAGTGGCTCTAAGGCTACAAGGGCATCCTCTACAATTTTCCCAGTTCCAAGTAGTGCTAGTTTCATTTATGTTCCTCCTTAAATTAAAACCTACTATGTATATGTAATAAAAATTATATATCAAAAAATATATGGCAAAAAATTATATAGTTAAAAATCATATATTATTTAGAGCAAAATTATTACTATTAAGTACAAAAATCAGTATATCATAAGGAGCTGTTTTTACCAATATTTATAAGAAGCAATAATATCTTTCTTGAAAATTACTAAATTTATAATAAAATGTCAGAAATTATCTTGTCAGAATCGCTTCTTGCAAGTATAATGGTTAAAATGATAAAGACGCGTAGTAGATTTACGTGGTTTGAATTATTCAAAGAAAGGAAATTTCATAATGAATCAGGAAAAAGTAATCGTCATTGATTTCGGTGGACAGTACAATCAACTTGTAGCTCGCCGTGTCAGAGAATGTAATGTTTACTGCGAAATCTATTCTTATAGAACTGACATTGCAAAGATTAAAGAAATGAATCCTAAGGGTATCATTTTAACAGGTGGTCCAGATAGTTGTTATCTTGAAGAGTCAGCTAAATGTTCCACAGAACTTTTCCAGTTAGGTGTACCAGTACTTGGCTTATGTTACGGTGCTCAGTTAATGCAACACTTACTTGGTGGAAAAGTTGAAAAGGCTCCAGTTCGTGAATACGGAAAAACAGATGTAACAGTGGACACATCTTCTAAATTATTCGAGAATGTCTCAGAAAATACAGTTTGTTGGATGAGTCACTTTGACTATATTTCAAAAGTAGCACCAGATTTTAAAATTATTGCACATACTGCAGATTGCCCAGTGGCAGCAGCTGAAAATGCAGAAAAGAATTTATATGCTATCCAATTCCATCCAGAGGTTTTACATACAGTAGAAGGAACTAAGATGCTTGAAAACTTCGTTAAGGGAATTTGTGGTTGCGAAGGAACATGGAAAATGGATTCTTTCGTAGAAAGAACTATTGAAGAGATTAAAGAAAAAGTTGGAGACGGAAAAGTTCTTTTAGCGTTATCAGGTGGTGTTGATTCATCAGTAGCAGCAGGTTTACTTTCAAGAGCTATTGGTAAACAGTTAACATGTGTATTCGTTGATCATGGTTTACTTAGAAAAGATGAAGGGGATCAGGTTGAGTCTGTTTTTGGAGAAAATGGTAACTTCGATTTGAACTTTATTAGAGTAAATGCAGCTGATCGTTATTATGCTAAGTTAAAAGGTGTAGAAGAACCAGAGAAGAAGAGAAAGATTATCGGTGAAGAGTTCATTAGAATATTTGAAGAAGAAGCTAAAAAAATCGGTGCAGTTGATTTCCTAGCGCAAGGAACAATTTACCCAGATGTTGTTGAATCAGGTTTAGGTGGAGAATCAGCCGTAATTAAATCACACCATAATGTAGGCGGACTTCCTGATTTCGTAGATTTCAAAGAGATTATTGAACCACTTAGAGATTTATTTAAAGATGAGGTTAGAAAAGCTGGTTTAGAGCTTGGAATTCCTGAAGATTTAGTATATCGTCAGCCATTCCCAGGTCCTGGATTAGGAATTAGAATCATCGGTGAAGTAAATGCTAAAAAAGTTCAAATTGTACAAGATGCAGATGCAATATATCGTGAAGAAGTTGATAAAGCTGCTAAAGAATGGAAAGCACAGCACAACAATGAAAATCCTTCATGGAAACCAGATCAATACTTCGCAGCACTTACAAATATGCGTTCAGTAGGTGTTATGGGGGATGAAAGAACATACGATTATGCAGTTGCACTTCGTGCAGTAAAAACAATTGACTTTATGACAGCTGAAGCTGCTGAAATCCCATTTGAGGTATTACAGACAGTAATGAGCAGAATTATAAACGAAGTAAAAGGTATAAATCGTGTATTCTACGATTTAACAAGTAAGCCACCTGGAACAATAGAGATGGAGTAGCAGAAAAACTACGGGAGCCCGCATAAATAGCGGACTCCCGTTTTTTACGTCTACATTTCGTCTATCAAATCTTGTCATGATAAACTTTGTTGAGAAATATATTTATAAAGATTATAATTTACATGCCGATATATAGACTAAGTTAGGACCTCAAACTATATATTACGAGGGGGGATAGTGATGAATAGAATTGTAAATGGCATAAATGTTACATATGATCGAAGTGAAGGTATTAATCGAAAAAAAAATAAGTGGAAGTTAACCGATTCTATGTCGGAGCGGATAAAAGAAATGGCAAGAAGTGATGCGCAAAAGTCAGTTTATATGGGAGAAGCGTATCATAATTTGGTAAGAAATGAAGCTTCTAAAGTCGCACCAAACAGAGGCGCTGCGATTGCACAAGCGACTAGGCTTATGAATCAATCGGCAGCACAAAGAGCGAGAAATGCTAAGATTGTTCAAGAGGCTGGAGAAAAATGGCTTTGTTTGTTAATGGGGTTACCTTATAAAGCTAAATTTGAAGATGGACCACTTGGAACAGGAGCGCATATTTTTGATGAAAATGGTGATGAAATATTAACATATACTCCAAATGTAGGATGGCATCAACGGTCTACGAAAGAAGAGCAAGAAGTATTTGATACAATGAGAGCAACTTATTATGAAGCTTTTCATGAAGCAAGAAAAAGTAGTGTAAGCGAAGAGAATACACTTGGAAATTTTGACGCAAAGGCGTAGAATAGTTGTGTAGATAGTACAGAATGAGGGAGGTTACTTATGAGAAAAAAGATTAAGAATTTTGTTGCGTTGTTTTTAGCTGTGACGTTGATGGTGGTTATTCCAATTAATGTTAATGCTGCTTCAACAACATCAAGGACAATTACATCATCAAAAGCAATGTCCATTGCTTTGCAATCTGGGGACGAGGTAATGTTACAAAAACTACGGCATTTATAAACGATGGAGCACGAGGAACATGGTCTGTTTATATGACAGGTAGAAATATTGCATCACCATCTTCATCTTCAGGACCTAGGTTTATTGGTGGTGTAAAATATTCATCAGTTAAAATGACTATTTCATATGTTTTAGAATAAGAAAATGGGAACCTTTAATGGGTTCCCATTTTTGTTCCAGAGCTGATACAGTTCACGTGATATGGACAACTGAAACCAAATGAAGTCAAATCGTAACAGAAAACCCTAACAAAAATGTTTAAGACACAGGTTTAGTTAGGGAGATGGAATAATATCGAGAGGGGCTTATTATGGCAGAACCGATAATATATGTTGTTATTTGCACGATTGTTTCAATGATTTTTGTGATTTTAGGGATATATCAATATTGTGCAAAAGATCCTGTAACAATTAATACTGGTGAGACACCACCAAAAGCAGAAGATTTAATTGACGTGAAGTTGTGGAATCAGAAGCATGGAAGAAATTTCATTATTTTAGGAATCATGTTGTGGTGTACATTTGTTGCGGGAGGATATGTTCTATCAAGAATAAATGTAGTGATAGCCATAATCATAATAATCGTTGCTGTTATAGTTGAATTTTTTTTGGGTTGATTTTCAGCACAAAAAAATGAAAAGAGAATATATAAAATAATAGGCTTTTTATCACGGCCGGGGAATACCCCGTCCGTGATAAAGCCTACAGCGGGATGTGCACGGATTTGCAGAGGAAGACCGCTAAAGCGGTCGCAAATCCGGCACCAAGTCCGCCGGGAGCGGACTTGAATTAGGCGGAGAGAAATCTCCGCTTTTTTGTTATGTATAGTTGATAAAAACAAATATTATTGATACAATAAAACCACACAATGAGTGGCACAATAGGAGGCTATCATGGGAGATAAAAAGGAAGAATTAAAAAACCAGATAGAAACATTGAAGAATATTAGAGCGGATTTGGGGCTTAATCGTAAACAGTTTTCCGAATATATGGATATTCCGCTTCGGACATTAGAGGAATGGGAAGCCGGAAGAAGAAAGATGCCGGACTATGTTTTGAGATTGATATTGTATTATTCAAAAATGGAAAAGATTTTGGATGAGAAGGGAAGTGTCAGGAGGGAGGATATAGATGGAACAGAATAATGAGATAATTTTATTTGAAACATCTGATAAGGAAGTGACTTTGTCTGTGCAATTAAAAAATGATTCTGTTTGGCTAAATAGAGAACAGTTAGCAGAATTATTTGGAAGAGATGTAAAAACTATAGGTAAACATATTGGTAATGCGTTAAAAGAAGAATTAGATAGTTCAACTATCGCAAAATTTGCGACAGTTCAAAATGAAGGCGGACGAAGGGTTAAAAGAAATATTGAACATTATAATTTAGATATGATTATATCAATAGGTTACAGAGTTAAATCAAAACGAGGTATCGAATTCCGCCAGTGGGCCAGTAAAATTTTGAAGCAATATATGATTGACGGTTATGCAATCAATGAGAAGCGTTTACATGCATTGCAAAAGACTGTTGATATCCAAACACGAATGTTGGCAGATATTATGCTGCTTGAGGAAAACGCGCAAATAAAAGATGAAGAATCTATAAGGAGGAAACATGTAGATGTCAAATGATAAAGTTCAGTTATTTGAAGACCAGCCGATTAGGACGGCATGGGTTGAAGATGAGGAAGAATGGTATTTTTCGGTTGTGGATGTAGTGCAGGTATTAACAGAAAGTGCGGATGGAAGAAAATATTGGAATAAACTAAAACAGAGACTTAAAGAAGAGGGAAGTCAACTGGTGACAAATTGTCACCAGTTGAAAATGACTGCGAAGGATGGGAAAAAGCGAATGACAGATGTTGCCAATACAGAGCAATTGCTTCGCATTATTCAGTCGATTCCATCAAAGAAAGCGGAGCCGTTTAAAATGTGGCTGGCCCAGGTAGGTCGTGAACGAATAGAGGAAGTAATCGACCCGGAGTTGACTATAGAGAGGGCCCTTGAGACCTATGCTAAAAAAGGTTATTCGCGAGAATGGATAAATCAGCGCCTGCAGGCAATTCAAGTAAGAAAAGAACTTACAGATGAGTGGGATAAGCGTGGCGTCAAGAAAGGCATAGAATATGCAATCCTGACAGATGAGATTACGAAAGCTTGGTCCGGGATGACTACGCGGCAGTATAAGAATCATAAAGGTTTGAAAAAGGAAAACCTTAGGGATAATATGTCAACATTGGAGCTGGTGCTTAATATGTTGGCTGAGGCTACTACTACAGAAATATCAAAACAAAAGCAACCGGAGTCCTTTGAGGAAAACCGAATGGTTGCAATTGAAGGGGGAGAAGCCGCTGGAGAAGCACGATTGGCGGTGGAAAAGAGGACCGGAAAACCTGTAATTACGAATAAAAATGCAACCCAATTGCAAGATTTAGTTACAGGTCTCATCGAAACTATAAATGACAAAAACGATGATCAAGAAGGGGAATGAATCATATTCAGACTTATCAGATATGGTATATGAAATATTTATAGTAGTGTGTATAAATCGCAAACGCATGATATTATATTAGGTGAGGTGGTAGGACTAATTCACGCATATGAATAAATGGGTATGGAGGAGCTTGAGAATCTTCATTTATATGCATATGGATTTGCGCGGTATTGTAAAGCAATAGAACTTCAAAGGATAAAGGATTCGTTTGGAAAATAGAATGGAAATATTTTCAAGGAGGGAGAACTTGAGAAAGATACTTCTGTCGATATATTCGACAGAAGTACAAATAATGTGAGAAAACCTGAAGTTATTGGAAAATACAGAACAAAACTATATAGGGAAGATGACGGAACACATGCAATTACATCTATTCCTCCGGCCTCAGAAGAACTACCTTGTTTTTTATTAATGAAACGCTTGAACATGATAAAGCGAATAATCATGCTCCAGATGGCAAAAGATTATATGGAATGTGGAAGGGTGTCAGAGTTGGAGTTATTAAAACAAATGGTCAAATTGGCACGATTTTTCCGGATTCAAAGTAACCTGGGAAGAAAGGCGGTAGAAAATAATGGATATAAATAGTTTTAGAGAAGTAATAAAGCAGCGCGAAGAAACCAATGATGAATGGACATATGGAGTTGAGCAGTGCTGGAAAAAAGAGATTGAAATTCTCACTGAGGATATTCCTTCTACAATTAGTTTTCTAAAAAATGACTGTACAGCGGAAGAGTATTCGTGGATTAGCGAAGTAATTGATGATGTAGTAGAGAAGGTTCCCAGCAGAGAACTTATTCAGTGTTATAAAGATCTCATGATAAAGTTCCCAGAGGAATGCGCCAAGTATAATATTGCAGGGGTGATTGAAATTTGTGAGAATCTCCTCAAGTGGGAGGAAGAGAATAGCAAAAAGTAAAAAGATGTGGAGATGTTATGATGGAACTGAAAGTAAGTGAGTATAAGAGATTTGAGGATATTAAACATGTAAGAGATGATGGAACCGAGTATTGGAGTATTCTAAATGGGAGAAGTTTCATAAAGTAATAAAAAGAGCAATGATTTCTTGTGAAAACTCAGGACGCAGGATTCTTGACCAATTTCCTGAGGTCAGGAATTTGGTTGAAGGTGGCGTGGCTCCAAGGTCTAAGATTGATTATGAACTGACTCGGTACGCGTGTTATTTAATCGTTCAGAATGGTGATCCGCGTAAAGAAGTCATCGCGTTGGGACAGACATACTTTGCAGTACCGAATTGATTGCCAATTTATTCAGAATATCGCAAACAGAAGAAAAGCTACGCAAGGATAGAGTTGAGGGGTTGAAAATGCTACAAGCGTTCATTATAATGTTGGATGAGTGATAATGCAAAGAAGCGTTTGCCTTGATGCAATTTCAGATAAAGTATAAAAAGGGGAGAATTTCGTATGAAAATATTGGGATATATTATTAATATGATAATACCAGTGACATTATTTATGATAGGATTATTTTTCACGTTCAAACCAGCTACAAAAATAAATAATTTGGCAGGGCATCGTACTAAATATTCGAAATTAAGTCAACAAACTTGGGATTATGCTCAAAGGACTATGGCAAAAACATATTTAATCGTGGGAGCTATTTATACTATTATTTCAGCGTCTGTAAATATCATCTTATTTAAACAAGGTATAAAAGTGGATGAGCTATGGCTTACAGTCGGAGTTATTGTTTTAGTGCAGTGTACGGCACCATTGATAGAGTATGTGATTGTAGAAAAAGGATTGAAACGTAAATTTGATATGAATGGAAATATACGAAAATAGCTCAAGGATTTGGAAAGAAAGTGGTCAAAATTATTTGTCTGAATCACGCAAGGGAAAGGATATTTAGAATCACAGAATCATACGAATGATTCTAAAATGATTCTATTTTCCAGAAAAGCACAGGAAATACAAGGCACTTCGTGGAATATAAAAAAATAGAAACGCTGAATTTATTAGTATTTCACACGAGAAATAGGTCTGGAATTATGGAGTTTGAGTAATAACATAATGAAAATGTAGTCTGACAATGCTACACTTAATAAAAATTTTTTGACTAGAAAGGAGCACATAAATGTCCTGGAAAACAGTAAATTTAAAGCTTAAAAAAGGTGCTATTTTTGCTGCTGACGGGGATAGTGCGCTCTTTTTTAGGAATTTAAGCGATTGATGACGCGACATATACAGTTATAATGTACCTTTTTATTTAAGGATAATAATTAGGTTATTTTTTTCTTTGATGAAAATACCTTTGTATATGTTAAAAAGATTACACTATCTCCTTAATTTTGATGAAAAAGATTAAGGAGATTTTTTTATGAGTAAAAATAATATACAAACAATGAACAATACAAAAATAGAAACAGTAGACAATACAATAGTAAAGGACACATGTAAGAAAATATCAAAAGCACGTGGGCAAATAAAAAAGCTATATTTGCTTGATGGAGTAGGGGCCATGATGATTGCGGGAGCATCCTGGGTGGCACTTCTTGCAGCAAGGGGATATTCGACTGTTGAAATTGGATTCTTTGAAAGCATATTTCATGTTGCAAGCATGATTTTTGAGGTACCATCGGGAGCACTGGCGGACGTTTTTGGAAGAAAGAAAATCATGGTGGCAAGTAGCGTGATGGCAATTATTTCTTCAATTATCATGGTGCTTTCAGATTCATTTTTTACAATAGCTCTTGCAATGATTACAAGTGCTTTTAGCTATAATCTTGCATCGGGGACACGAGAGGCTCTAGCCTACGATAGCTTAAAAGACGCCGGTATAGAGAATGAGTATGATAAATTTGCCTCAAACGATATGATGATTTATGAGGTGACAAGCTCAGCTGCTACACTTTTGGCAGGCGTCGCATTAATGCTTGGATATAAAAAGGCCTATATTATAGATGCTTTAGTTGGACTGCTTGCAGCTATTGTGGCAAGTTCTCTCATGGAAATTAAAACAGAAATACACAAGGAAACTAGCATAAGAAAACGCTTTAAAGAGGTAGTCGCTAGCAGCATCGAATTCATAAGGGAGAATCGAAGAGCAAGACTTATAATTGTTTTTAATGCGCTGATTGGAGCCGTTGATATTCTTATATTGTTTTTCCTGCAGGCGAAATTGCCTGAGATGGGGTTAGGCACAATCCTTCTTGGTCCTGCTCTTTTTGGCATGGGACTAGGCGCCGCGGTCGGGGCAAAGACTATTGAATTTTTTCCTGATGTGCGCTATAGAAATATTTGTATTTTTAGCTTTGTCGGCGTGGTGATAGCTTTTTCATCGATGTTTACACATAATGTAATTGCTATGATTATCGGAGGATTCATTGGCGCGTTTGCGGATGATTTTCTAGAGGTTCGCACTGATGTTGTTTTAAACAATATGATTCCATCCAACCAGAGAGCGACTTTGATGTCGATTAATTCGTTTACATTTTCATTGGTAATGATAATTATGTCACCGATATTTGGCTGGTTGTTTTCATAGAGAATTAGAAATAATATATGGAGTAGAGAAATGATAGTACACCCAATACCGCCTTTTTATGTTGTGTTATTTTTTGATGCTGTATTTAAAAACCTAAAATTGCATTATGCTGCAAAAAATCGTAATCGTAAATGGAACATCAAAACTATGGAGAACCGATGATGGATATGTAATTATGGGAATGAAGTATTTTCTTTTGAATATCGATAGTTTAGATTTTTAACAGGATGATTTGGAAGGGGTTATGACTATGACAGAACAAATATATGGGACTTCTTGCGGTGATATACATTATTGGATAAATAAAGAGTCAATAAATAGTGAGTTGCAGTTAGTTTTTTTACCTGGACTTACCGCAGATCACAGATTGTTTGAAAAGCAAATTGAATATTTTGAAGGTAAGTATCCGATTTTTGTATGGGATGCACCGGGACACGCTACTTCATGGCCGTTTTGTTTTGATTTTAATTTGATGGACAAAGCAAGATGGCTAGACGAAATCCTTATAAAAGAGGGATTTGACCATCCTGTTATCATTGGTCAGTCCATGGGAGGTTATGTGGGTCAGGCTTATGCACAGCTTTATCCTGAAAAGCTAAAAGGATTTGTTTCTGTGGATTCGGCACCTTTACAGCGTAGGTACGTGACGGCCGCAGAAATTTGGCTGTTGAAGCGGATGGAGTCGGTGTATCGACACTATCCATGGAAGTCTCTTTTGAAGACGGGAACGAATGGGGTGGCCACATCGAACTATGGAAGAAAAATAATGCGTGATATGATGATGACCTATGATGGGGATCAAAAACGGTATGCAAAAATATCAGGTCATGGATTTCGAATATTGGCAGAGGCAATGGAGGCAAATTTGCCCTATGAAATTAAGTGCCCGGCCCTTTTGATCTGTGGAGAAAAGGACCATGCCGGCTCCTGTATCAGGTATAACAAGGCATGGCATAAAAATACCGGAATTCCTATAGAATGGATAAAAGACGCGGGACATAATTCTAATACAGATGCACCGGAAATTGTAAATCGGCTGATTGAAGACCTGGTCAAGAAATTATAGCTAAGAGAACAGTGAGTAGTATCACATTAGAAGAAGATGCGGGATATGATCCGGATGATTTTGATGGGTGATATTCATGGATACTTTGATGATTTGCAACATATAGATGAGAAATAGAGATATTATAGAATTTCTTGGACTTTAGAAGGGACTTTATAATCAAGATTTTACCCTCTCGAATTCGAGGGGATTAGAAGTTAGGCTGGTGCTGATGTATTTACAATGGTTCCTAAGAAATGGACAGAGAGAATTATTAGGTATATAATAAGATACGTATGTGAATTATTTCATAAAGTGGCAGAATTTGTTAGACAGAATTCAGTATAAATATTCAAAGCTACTATATGCCCGAGTGTCATATAGTAGCTTTTTTTAAGGTGAAAAGTATGATAATAAAAAATTTAAGTGTAAAACGTGGAAAACACACAATTTTAAAAAATATTAATTTAGAGATAAAAAAACAGGATAGTATAATTGGGATTTTTGGTCCAAATGGAGCAGGAAAGACAACATTGCTTAGTGTGTTAGCAGGAATTATAAATAAATACGAAGGAAGTATAGAGGGATTAAATAAGGAAAATTTTTCATTCCTTCCTGATAAACCATATATATATATAGATTTAAAGCTGAAGAATGTATTGAGTTATTTTGATGGAGAGTACAGTAGTTTTAATGTTCAGAAAGCAAGAAGATTACTCAATGATTTAGGTTTAGATGAAAATATGCGTATTATCGATTGTTCAAAAGGAATGCTTGAGCAGATACATATGATAATGAGTATTAGTCAAGAGGTAGATTATTATTTCTTTGATGAACCATTAGCAGCTGTAGATCCATTAACTAGAGATAAACTTATGGAGATAATTGTAAAAGAAAAAAAGCCTGGAAGTATAGTTCTTATAAGTACACATCTTATCAGTGACGTTGAACAACTTTTTACAGATGTAATTATGATAAAAAATGGAGAAATAATACTATATGATAGTGTTGAAAAGTTAAAAGAAGAATCAGGAGAAGGATTGGAATCTTTATTTAAGGAGAAGCTAAGATAGTATGAATATATATAGACTTGAAATGTTCAAAAAACGTTATTTAATGGGAGCAATAATTGCAATTGAAATATTATTAGATGTGTTGGAATTATTGAATGTTATACATGTTGAAAATGGTGTTGATACAATTTATTCATTTTGGCAAATGTTATCCTGGATATTTATAGTGGGATATTGTATATGGGATTATTATGGATATTTTTACCTTTGTAACGATACAATGCTGTTACTAAGTCCAAGATCAAAATATGAAATACTTAAGAAAAAGGGTGTTATTTATTTTGAATTTATGATGTTATATTTCATGCTAGGTTTAGTAAGATATTTAGCATTAAATCAGTTTAGTATGTCATTAAAGATGAAGATTTGCGGAATTTATTTTATTAGTAAAATTGTGGCCGTGATTTCATTCTTATTATTATTAATTTTTTTGTTGCAGCTAATCAAAAATATTGATAACAAATTCTTAGCCCTTCTTACGTTGTTAATAATAGGTGGAGTGATAGTAGGCTTAGAAGCTTATTTTTTATGTGCTAACATAACTTCTAATAGTGACATCACATGGATAATCGGAGTTGTCGACGGCAAAAAAGAAATAAATAGTTATGCATGTATTTTGCCAATCTCTTTTATAAATGAAAATGAAGGAAATGTGGTAGAATCATTTTACATTATTACTGTTTATGCAAATATTTTAATTGGGTTCGTTTCTTATGTTTTGTCGAAGATTATGTATAAAACTAAGAAGTATAATTATGTAGCTTTATAAAATGGTTGATTATGTCTACAAAATGTCTACCAAAACTTCAAAAAAGTTGTGGACGACATGGAATAATTAGAAAAGATATACCATATGTGCTAAAAAATAGACTCTATAGACTCAATATATAGTAGTTGGTATAGAATTTGAATAATGTATTATCGCTGGAAACGGGCATAAATACTGGATTTTTAAATTGTCTGGTTGCAAAATGGTTGCAATAATCAGCAGTTTAATATCCTGTCTCATTTTGTCTCGTTTTGACCTGTTTTGTCTCGTCTCGTCCGACATTGGACATATACGCGGGAAAAGAATAGTGATAATATTAAGATAGAAAAAGTAAAGGCATTTAAGATGCGTGAGAAGAATTGATTTTCTTCCCACGCATTTTTTATGCCTATTTTTATGCGCAGATTTAAGAAGTCAGAGGAGGTGGTGGAATATATGCGTGTTCAGAATTGTTATTCGGTAATGATATCAATATTAAGCTAAATGAAATTGGAAAGGAGATTTTACTTATGGAAATCACAAAGACAAAACCAATGTATGTAGGCGTTGATGAAGTGTGTGCTGACTGGGGAGTATCCAGAAGTAAAGGCTATGCCATTATCAAACAACTTTCAGATCAGATGAAAGCTGAGAATCCTAAGCTTCTTACGATGGCTGGTAAGATCAATCGTTTTTACTACGAAGAAGCATGTATGAAGAAATGAAAGGGGGCAGAATGACTGAAATAAAAAAAGCTCCTGCGCGAACAGGAGCTAATGCAAACACCGTAGTGATTGCGCCTTTTACTAAAGCAATTTTAACACGGGTGCAGGCAATTTACAACGGAAATGAGGTGATTGCCGGTGGGTGATAGGAGAATGATATCTCGTACTGTTGTAGATAGTGCAAGATTTCTTAAGATGCCGGCAACTTCCCAGAACCTATATTTTCATCTTGTAGTAAATGCGGATGATGATGGAATTGTGGAAGCCTACAAGGTAATGGCTATGTGTAAGGCTAATGAGGATGACTTGAGAGTTCTGGTAGGAAAGCAGTTTGTGCAGATATTGAATGAGGATTTGGTAACATACATCATTCATTGGCGACAAATGAATGTTCTTAGGGCAGACCGTAAGACAGATAGCATCTATAAAGATTTGTTATTGCAGGTAAACCCAGACGTGGAACTATTGGAAAAGAAGGAACGTTCCGATCTGAAAAAGAAGCAAAAAAATAAGTGTCAGTCCGTGGACGGTCCACGGACGGCACAACATAATCTAATCCAATCTAGTCTAATCGAATCTAAGTCAACTCAAGAGAACTTAAGAGAAGATAAGTCAATCAATCCATCTATCGATACTGCGGATACAGATGAAAGCAATGGAGAGATGGATGGAAGCATGAATATTGATAATCAGAATTCTGAGTATAGAAATATTGTTGCAAATAATATTCATCTGGATTGGTTAAGGGATGCGGCATCTAGGCATGGGGAGAAAGAAGTACTTATGGTGGATGAGATTTACGAGACCATCTGCGACATGGTCTGTAATACCAGAGATAAGGTAAAGATTAAGAATACCGATTATCCTTGGGCAATCGTGAAATCACAGTATTTGAAACTGAACTATCAACACATTGCAAATATCTTAAACAGAATTGTGGATGCTGATTTAAGAATTAAGAACATGAACGCTTACCTCATATCAACACTTTATACAGAGTCTATGAGTGGTGTGTTAGCAGAAGAAGCTGAGCTTCATGATGATTATCTTAAATATTTAAGAGGCCAGCCATATTAACGAAGGAGGAAAATTATGTCAGTAAGCAAAGATGAGGCCATGGGTACCTGGACGATTTATTCTAGGTACACCAATTGGCAAAATAAAACAAAAGTCCTTCATAAAAGAGGATTTAAAACAAAGCGTGAGGCACTAGAGTATGAGCGAAAGTTCCTGCTTCAGAAGTCTAAGAATCTAAATATGGGGTTTACGGAATTCGTAGAGACTTATTTTAATGATATCGGACCAAGAATTAAATATAATACCAGGCTCACCAAGGATCATGCTTTTCGCACCAAGATTATTCCATATTTTGAGGATAAGGCTTTTTCTGATATTACACCGACAGATGTGATTCAGTGGCAGAATACGATTTTGCAGATGGAAGATGAGGAGGGGAAGCGTTATCAACCAACCTATCTTAGGTCTATTTCTGCACAGTTGTCGGCCCTTTTTAATCATGCGGTAAGGTACTATGGCTTGAAGGATAATCCGGTAAAGATTGCTGGCTCTATGGGCTCATCCAAGGCAAAAGAGATGTTGTTTTGGACAAGAGAAGAGTATCAGACGTTTAAGGAAGCTATGAAGGAAAAGCCGATTTCTTATTATGCTTTTGAAATACTATACTGGTGTGGAATTCGTTGTGGCGAGTTGTTGGCTCTTACGAAAGGTGACTTTGATTTAGAGAAAAAGACCTTAACGATTAATAAGTCTTTGCAGCATTTAAAGGGTGAAATCTATGTTACTGATCCGAAAACACAAAAGAGTAATCGCGTGATTGATCTTCCGGACTTTTTATGCGATGAGATAGAGGATTACTTTTCTATGCTTTATAAATGTGATAATGATACAAGACTTTTTAATATTTCAAAATCCTATCTACATCATGAGATGGATCGTGGTGTCAGGGAGACAGGGGTGAAGAGGATACGTATTCATGATCTAAGACATAGCCATGTGGCACATCTTATTGAGCTAGGTTTTTCTCCAGTGGAGATAGCTGATAGATTAGGCCATGAGAGCATGTCGGTTACGATGACCTATTCTCATCTGTACCCATCGAAACAGCGAAAGATGGCAGATAAGCTCAATCAAGATCATGAGCGGATGGAGGATTAGCCGATGAGTGATAGTAAAGAACATAGGAAAATTTACAGGCGGGATACTTTGCTAAAGAATACAAAACCGAAAAAGAAGGATGAGAAAAATCGAAAAAAGTCTGCATGTGTCAATTTTAGAGTGACGCCGGAAGAGAAAGAAATTATATTTAACAGGATAAGACTTTCAGGTCTGATGATCCAAGATTACGTAGCGCAAAGCTGCATGTACAATCAGATTTCTGTTGTTGGAAATATCAGAACTTTTGATGCTATCAGAAACGAGATGAAGACAATTGATGAACATCTGATGTCGCTCAAATCTGTGGATGAGCTTGAATTGGAAAAGCTGGAAAGTCTGAGAATGATCCTGGAAATCTTGGATGGATTTTATAAAAATAGTGATTTGTAGAAATGCAGTAAAGCGTAAAAAAGCTCGTTTACGAGTGCAGCCAGATTTGAAAAATCTGTTCAAAGGGGATTGGGGAAAATCTCCCCAACGAGCAAAGTTGTACAAGAGTACACTGCTCGCGAATTTTGTCTCGAATTCGAGACAAAAGTGGTTGTCTAGAAAGAATTGTTATCTCGAACAAAGCCATAAACACTGCATTTCATACAACATCAGTTCAAAAACTTTCTAGATAACTTATTACAGCTCCGATGGAATTTATCCTCCGGAGCTGTTGCATAGTTATAAGATTTCGAGATAACTTTAAAGACCATAAAGATGTTTTAAGGTCTCCTCATCTTCTACGGTATAAGGTTTGATTGTGCCATCTTTGTCAAATGTAGTACCCATCGCTTTCTCAATAGCGGTTCTCTTATGATTTGTGTCAGCATAAGCATAAGTAAGAGTTGTCCGAAGTTGTTCATGTCCCAGCCACTGAGATACGAGTGACAAATCCATTCCGTGCTGATAAAGATGTATTGCCCTTGAATGTCTAAAAAGATGTGGATGTATGTGTTCAGGGGCTGACGAGCACGTTTCTCTGGCTATTGGTACATATACACGTAAACGTTTCCTTATCGTGTCATCATTCATTCGGATTTTATTTTTCTTGTAGACTGCATAAAACAATGGTACGGAAGTTCTAAGGTTTTCTCCTTCATGAAGAAGATATAAGTGGATTTATTCTTCATATCACATATGTCAATGGTGCAGCCGAATATGATGACGAATAGGGATTATATTTTCCGACTGCGGAAGATGGGATAACTCAGGCTGACATCGATAATTATGTTGATGAAATGGTTAATTATATCAGCAATAATATAGAATCCATGAAGGATTACGTTGAATCAATAAGATATAGAGTCATAAAAGATGGTGGTAATATGCCAGTTGCATCGGGAATCTATTGCGACGAATGTGATGAAGAATACATTTGTATAGATGATGGCTTGGCGGAGGTGGGTACCTGTCTAAATTGTGGTGCACATAATGACATAGCTGAATGCGAAAGATGCGGGCAATATTACCATGATTATGATGGAGACGAAATAAAGTTATGTGATTCATGTAAAGATTATTATAAAAATGAATAAGTGATAAATATGATATCAGTTGGATACAAAACAGGTGCAGTAGATATGAAGAAATGAACAAGTTTTATTGAGTAGAGGATTGACAAAACGAGTAATAAGGTGTATCTTTAAAATAGAAGTACTAATGGAGAACAGAAGTAAATGATAACAGAATGGCATGATAAAGAGGCCGAAAAAATATGGAATATGAATTTCTCGACGAAGCTGCCTCATGACATTCAGAAGACAGCGAGAAGAAAGCTTGTAATGATTCACTCGGCTGCAAGCATTAATGATTTGAGAATACCGCCTTCTAATCACCTTGAAGCATTAAAAGGCAATCGTGAAGGCCAGCATAGCATTAGAATAAACGGTCAGTATAGAATATGTTTCTATTGGAATAACGGAAACGTAATTATTGAAGAAATTGGAGATTATCACTAAGGAGGTGACCTATATGATAGATTTAGGACCTGTATCACCTGGAGAAATATTACAGGAGGAGTTTTTGGAACCAATGAATGTAACAGCATATAGACTTGCCAAGGAGGTTCATATTCCTCAGTCGAGAATCAGTGATATTCTAAACGGAAAGAGAGGAATTACAGCTGACACTGCTATGAGGTTTGCAATGTACTTTCGAACAACTCCTCAGTTTTGGCTTAACATTCAGAATCAGTATGATCTTGATATGCTTAAGGTAACAGGTAAGATTGTTGATATGTCAGATATCAGGCCTTACAATCTTATGCAAGGTTAATGGTTGCACTTTGGTTGCAAAAAGTTATAAAAAGCAAAAAAATCGATGGATTAAACGTAAAACCACAACAACATATAGCTATAAAAGAAAATCAATCTTACTAGATGTTGATGCTTTTCTAGAGATGGAATAATCCACGAAAGCTCAGAATCATAGTAAAATCAATGGTTCTGGGCTTATTTTATGCTTGCTGATACCTTTTTGATACCTTTTGTAAGCAAAAAATAGTCTCGAAAACATATCAATTATAATTTTCAAATCTGTCTCTATTTTCATTTTCGAAAAGTTTTTTCCAATTTTTTTAGTAATCAGTTCTGACTCGTTCCAAATAGTAGTTGAAGACAAAGGAAACTATTATTTAGGAGGCGATAGGATGAGTACAACAAGCACCTTTATCACAGTTCCGGAGATCATCGAACTTTGGGGACTGAATGTGCAGACGCAGGTGGAGAGTAAAAAAACTTCGAGCGACTGACCGGGAAATGACAACGCCGCTCCTGTTACTGAGGGCGGTGCAGATCGAGGAGATGGATCGATTCTAGAAGGGATAATCGTACCTTGTTGTGACTATTGAAACTACAACGAAAATGATTTAAAATAGAGTCGATGGAGGTGTCAGAATGCAGATTTCAAGCAGATTTACAATAGCGGTTCATGTGCTTATAGCAATTGAAACATTTAAGAATGACCATAAAATCACCAGTGAATTTCTTGCGTCCAGCGCAAATGTAAATCCGACGGTAATTAGAAGACTCTTGCAGCAGCTGAAGAAGGCGGAGATTGTAACAGTGAAGCGGGGAAGCGGCGGTGCCGATATAGAGAAATCCTTGACGGAGATAACGCTTCTGGATGTTTACAATGCCGTGGAGCCTGTCGAAAATGGACAGTTGTTTCATTTCCATGAGAATCCGAATGAGTTATGCCCTGTGGGACGGAACATTCACAGGATCATGGATCACAGGCTTGAAGAAATACAGAATGCCATGGAAGATAAAATGCGGCGAATAACCATAGCTGATGTAATGGCGGATGCGAACAAGCTGATAGAATTTTAAAAAGTTTCGTTGTAACACTTGACATCACAACATGGTGGTGGTATACTTCCGTTGTATCAATCAATATCACAACAAATGGAGGTATTAGAAATGTCTAATTATAGTAAGGTAAGTGTTGCAAACGATCCGAGAACTGAACTTCATGATCAGCTCGGACTTACAGGGGCTGAGATCAGCATCAACCATCTTCCGGCAGGTGCGAGTGTTCCTTTTGTTCATTATCATAAGACCAATGAAGAGATTTACATCATTCTTTCCGGCAAGGGAAAAGCGGTAGTTGACGGTGAGGATATAGAGCTTTCTGCCGGTGATATCGTGCGTATTGCGCCGGATGGGAAAAGACAGTTCTTCGCGGCAGATGATTCTGAGATCAGCTATGCCTGTATCCAGGTGAAGGCAGGTTCTCTTGAAGCGTATACCGCCGACGATGCAGTAATCGAGTAAGTATGAGTTTTAAAGTTGTGGGCATTTCTGCAAGCAGATGTCCATGACTTTTTATGTGGAGAGCTATGAGTATTTGTATAAAAGATAATATCCAGAATATGAACCTTGTCATCGGCTGCACGGTAGGATGCGATTATTGCTATGCGCGGAATAATGTGAAGCGGTGGCATATGATACCGGATTTCAGTAAGCCTGAATTTTTTGAAGGCAAGCTTAAAATGATGGACAAGGCAAGACCGCAGAATTTCCTTCTGACCGGTATGAGTGATCTTTCGGGATGGAAAGAAGAATGGCGAGAAGAGGTGTTTGAAAAGATCCGGAAAAATCCGCAGCATCAGTTTTTATTTTTGTCAAAAAGGCCTGATCTCCTAGATTTTGAAACGGATCTTGAGAACGCCTGGTTTGGGGTGACGGTTACCAGAAGATCAGAACTCTGGCGCATTGAAGCATTGAGGAATCATGTAAGGGCAAAGCATTATCATGTGACCTTTGAGCCGCTTTTTGATGATCCTGGAGAGGTCGATCTTTCTGGTATTGATTGGATCGTTGTAGGAACCATGACAGGCGCTCAGAGTAGAAAAATCCGTACTGAGCCGGAATGGGCATGGTCGCTTACGGATCAGGCGCATCAAAGGAATATACCTGTTTTTATGAAGGAAGATCTTGAACCGATCATAGGCGATGGAAATATGGTGCAGGAATTTCCTGAAGCATTTGAGAAGGTTTTGGAGGTACAGCGGGCATGGAAGAAGTGAGAACGGAAGATATCCTGATAAGGGATGTGGAAACCAAAAATATCATGACAAAGTCAAACCTGCCGGTGGGAGGGTATTCTGTGAATCCGTATGTCGGATGCACGCACGCCTGCAAGTATTGTTACGCTTCTTTCATGAAAAGGTTTACAGGACATACGGAAGAGTGGGGAACATTTCTTGATATCAAGCACTGGCCTGAAATCAAGCACCCTGAGAAATATGCCGGACAGCGCGTTGTGATCGGATCCGTGACAGACGGGTATAATCCGCAGGAAAAAGAGTTCGGAAACACAAGGAAAATGCTTGAACAGCTGCGGGGGAGCGGAGCAGATATTCTGATCTGCACAAAATCCGACCTTGTGGTGAGAGATATTGACCTGCTAAAAGAGCTCGGACAGGTAACAGTATCGTGGTCGATCAATACGCTGGACGAGAAGTTCAAGGACGATATGGATGCAGCGGTTTCCATTGAACGAAGGATTGCTGCGATGAAGCAGATATATGACGCCGGTATCAGGACAGTATGCTTTGTATCCCCGGTATTTCCGGGCATTACGGATTTTGAGGCTATCTTTGAACGTGTAAAAGACCAATGTGATCTGTTTTGGCTGGAGAATCTTAATCTGAGAGGCGGATTTAAGAATACTGTTATGGACTATATCACTGAAGAGTATCCTGATTTAGTGCCGCTCTATGATGAGATTTATAACAAGCATAACAGAAGCTATTTCGAGGCTCTGGAAAACAAAGCCGAGAAACTTGCCGAGAAGTATGATTGCCCGTTTGTGGATAATGAAATGCCTTATGGAAGGGTTCCGCAGGGGCATCCGGTAATCGTGGATTATTTTTATCATGAAGAAATCCGCGGATCCGATAATACAGGAAAAAGAAAGCGCAAATAGCGCGTATAAACAAAGTGAAATGTTTTTGAGAAGAATCGGAAGACCGGTTCTTTTCTTTTACCCAAAATCAGGGCGCACGATGTCCAGTGGACATCGGATTTGCGCCGACCGAAGTGGAACGGAGAGGAGGAACATGAATGGCTGGACGGATCCAGGGTATCACCGCCCCGATAAGCTCCTTAAACTTGATCCGGGAAACACGGAACTGCTTGCTTGTCATAACCGCTATGCACATCTTTTTCCTGGCGTGCAGGAACGATAAAACGAATCCGTCTGCAGATAAAATAATGATTATATGTAAAGTATTAAATGAAATGATTGAGGAAGATAATCCTCCGGTGGGCATATTGTTATGCACGGACAAAGGAGCACAGATGGTAGAATACGCTTTATCGGGGATGGATAACCAACTGTTTGTATCTACATATATGTTGCATCTTCCAGATAAGCAGAAACTGGAAGAATTTCTAAGAAAAGAACTGGAAGAAATAGAATAACAGTATGCTATTTGGTATAATGGTCATACTTTCTCGACGGAGAGGAAAGAATCGGCAGGTATCACAAGACTAGAATTTTGATACCTTTTCTCTTGAAACTCACGAAAATGAAATAGAAAGACACGGGGGAAATCCCCAAAAATAAACGATTTTGCAATGACAAGCAACCAGAGACAAGGATGAAATCCTTGAGATGGAATAAAAAATATTGAATATGTGAAGTTTGGTTATGATGAATTTGCAAGCACGGTTGATGGATTTCGTCCTGAAAAAGGGCAATGTGATTGTCTAGCTAAATAAAGAAGAGGTGATAAATATGAGCGATGCTATTAAGTGTAGATGTCGAAGGTACTTTAGAAGTAATGACTCTGAATGTTGGTCAATAGAGCATGATGAGGGCGAAGGCTTTGTCTCAGAAGATGTGTTGGTGTTACAATTTACTGATACGAACGATGAACTTGTTAAGGCTTTATATCTATCAAAATCAGAGGAACGTATTAACTCAGAAGTGATTTTGTCTTATTTACTTGCAATTTTTGAAGATTTAACTAATGGAGAAGGCAGTTTTGCTCTGAAACGTCAAATTGATGAACATATTGAGGATTATTGGCCAGAAGATTTGGTGAAAAAATTAAATGAGATATAGCTAATGTGTTTGTTGATTCTGATGAGACATCTATAGTAAGTGCTGTGAGGGTAGATGAGCATGAGTTGAATCCTTAAAAAATAGGAACATCTTGACACTTTAGACTGTACAGTTTATTGTTTAAGTACATCTATAAGATGTGCTTGGTTTCCTTGCCAAGCGAAAAGGGAACTTTATCAGATGGGAACCCTACCATATAAAATAAATGGGAACTATAAAAGACGGGAATCCTACCGGCAAAGAAGGAATATTACGGGCTGCATCTTCTGAAACAGCCCGTTATTATATTTTAGGAAGTTTAAAGTCTGTACTTGTGAATTGATGCTCAGTACAGACTTTTTAAAATTTTGAGTGACATTTACAGTGCCAGCGGCTTTAAACGTATAAATAGCCTGTGTAAAGATGCTAAAATCAAGTTTAGTTATGAGATTGATGAAGCAGGGTTTACTTTTATAATTCATAGAAAAAAAGCTGGTGAAATATCATCGATTAAAACAAATGTCACTGTAAATGTCCCGGAAAATGTCACTCTAAACAAAATGGAAAAGCTAGTATATCAGTTATTTCGTATACATTTCGTCTATCAAAACCAAAAGTAGCGATGTCATAATGTAGTATATGATTTTGTTTTGCTACAGTTTTTTCATTTTTTTAGTTGGATTTCATAACATACGCGCATGAAGTTAAAAATAGCCTTGATACACGTAGTTATTTAAAGTTAGGACAGGTGTTATTACGCGCGTATACGCGATATTTGATTTCATGAGAGTAGTTTATGGCAATGTTACAAGCATATATTTGTCATATTTGGTGAATAGCTACGCGCGCAGAAGAATAAATCAAAGTCATGAGCGTAGGTATGCTTGTTCACGAGGTAAATTCCTACGCTCATAAATAACAAAAATGAATTTATGCGCGTAAAAAAGAAAAAATCATTTTAAAGAGGAGATTATGATTATATTTTGTACAGCAGAAGATAATATTAGTAGAGTATAGAGAAAAATTGGGATTGGAAGGGATTGAACAGATTCGAACAGATTTCATTAGTAATATTAGTAAAATGATGTTTTAGGATGTGTGGCGTGCATCCTTCCGCACAAGGCTCTTTTTAGGTTGACAAAACATGAATTTATATGTTATATTTTGTTCTCAAATTAAAAAATCACACTATGTATTCTTTTTAGCGTAATCAATGCGTTTGATTTCACAGCAAGATCTCGCTTTCATAGTAATATTTCATTTTCACAGCAAGATCTCGCTTTCATAGTAATATTTCATTTTCACAGCAAGATCTCGCTTTCATAGTAATATTTCATTTTTACAGCAAGATCTCGCTTTCATAGTAATATTTCATTTTCACTATAAAATCTCATTTTAATTGTTGAATTTCATAATTTACGCTCATACTATGTAAAATGGTACTAATGAGAGTAGATATAATATGCTAGGGAAAGGTTTACTACGCGTGTAATAGCTATATTTAAATTCGTGAGCGTAGGTAAAGAGCATATTTTAAGTGATATAGCTGTTTTAATAATGTAATACTACGCGCATCGGAGCGGAAACATGGATATATAAGCGTAGATGTTAATTGCCACAAGTTAGATTGTTACGCTCATATATAGCAAAACAGGATGCACGAGAGTAGCTGGAGCCAAAACCAGATGCATGAGAATAGCTGGAGCCAAAACCGCTTTGATAAAACAGAAAAAGAGTACAGTACCAAAGCAACCTACAAGAGTAAACGGAGAAAAATCATCTGAGAAGGAGAGTATATTTGGAAAATTATAAGGAAACATTAGAAGATTATGGAGAAAAATTAGAACAGCAATTGTTGTTTATTAAAAATTTGATGGCAAAGGTGAAAAAAAATCTTTCTAGAATGGAAGATGTACCGAACTGTTGGATTAGAATTGGTAATAGTAATGGTAGAGTTCAATATCGTTTAGTGGATAAGCAAACTAAAGAGACAAAATATGTTAAATCAAAGGATGTATATAAACTAAAAAAAATAGCTCAAAAACAATACAGTCAAGCCGTTTACCAGAAATTATTAAACAACCAACATGCCATAGAGAAATTCTTGAAAAATTATAATGTTAATAAAATACACCAAGAGTATAATAAAATGGCTGAAGGTCGAAAAGTTCTTGTAACTCCAATCATTGAGACAGATGAATTGTATAGAATAAATTGGCTAGACGATGAGTATGAATCGATGCCATTTGTTAAGGAAACAGAATTTTATACAAATAATGGAATACGTGTTAGATCGAAATCTGAGCTAATTATTGCTAATCTTTTAGAACAGTATGACATTCCATATAAGTATGAAAAACCGTTAGTACTAAAAGGAATTGGTAAGATACGTCCAGATTTTATTTGTTTAAATTCAAAAACTCATCAGGAATATGTTTGGGAGCATTTTGGAATGATGGACAATGCAGATTATGCCAACAAGAATGTTGTAAAGTTACATTGCTATCAGCAAAATGGATATTATCCAGGAGTTAATATGATTGTTTCGTTTGAGACATCAGCACAACCAATTAGTTCTAAGAATCTTAAAAAAATAATAGAACAGTATTTACTGTGATTTAGTTAATAATGGTTCCCTAACTAAGTAATATATTAGAAGAAGTCTATTATGCTGATGCAGCAGGAACAATGATTGTTGTAGATGAATTTCATAATTTACGCTCATGCTATGTAAAATGGTACTAATGAGAGTAGATATAATATGCTAAGGAAAGGTTTACTACGCGTGTAATAGCTATATTTAAATTCGTGAGCGTAGGTAAAGAGCATATTTCAAGTGATATAGCTGTTTTAATAATGTAATACTACGCGCATCGGAGCGGAAACATGGATATATAAGCGTAGATGTTAATTGCCACAAGTTAGATTGTTACGCTCGTATATAGTAAAAATGGACGAATGAGAGTAGCTGGAGCCAAAACCACTTCGATAAAATAGAAAAAGAGTACAGTATAAACATATGTAATTTAAACCTTACGCAAATCCCGCGGTAAGTTAAGCCACGCAAGCGAGATATGAATAGCCGATTTAAAAATGCTAGATCAGCATACGCATTAACCAATAGCAAAATCCAACGGCGCAAAATTGATTTATAGAATATAAGGTATTATGAAAAGTACCATTAAATACGATATTTGAAATATAGAGTTGCATAATCTATGGAAATTTGGGGAGGGCTAGAATGCAATTTAACGAATACAAAGAAATGGTGTCTAAAATAAAGTTATATGATTACGCATCACTTTTAAATATAGGGAGAAAATGGGGAAAAATAGAAAATTTTACAGCTAGCAAAATGAAAATAGCTGTTATAGGTAGTGCAAGCATTCAGCTTATAACTTCAGTTTTAAGGGCGTTGTTAACAAAGTATGATATTTATGCTGAAATTTATGAAGGTGAATACAATGGAATTATGATGGATGTATTTGATGATAAGTCAAAACTATATGAGTTTGAGCCGGAGTATATCGTTATGCTACCAGATTATAGGGATATTGAATCATATTGTCCGTCTATGCTTTCAGATTTCCAGGAGATTCAAACGTCTGTTAATGATGCATATGAGCAGTATGCAAAAATTTTTGAACGTATACATAAGATTTTACCCCAAACACAAATAATAGTTTCTAATTTTGTCACACCTTTCTTTGAACCGTTAGGAAACCTTGCGACAAACTATTTGTTTTCAAAGCGGTCGTTTTATCGATATATGAATCTAAGTTTTACAAAGAACCATCCAAAGTATGTGTTTGTGTTAGATGTTGAAGAATTGGCCGAATTTATAGGAAAAAAAGATTTTATTAGTGAAAGTGCTTATTTTTTTAATAAATCGAGTTTTAATTTAGAATATATAGGATTTTATTGTGATTTAATTGCACGACAATTTGAAGCATTTTCTGGGGGCGCTAGAAAATGTCTTGTTTTAGACTTAGACAACACATTGTGGGGTGGCGTTGTTGGTGATCTTGGATATGATGGAATTTTGTTAGATCCAAATGATCCAGAGGGCGAGGCGTTTTTGGCATTTCAGAGATATATTTTAGAACTTAAAAAGAGAGGAATAATTATTAGTGTCTGTAGTAAAAATGATGAAGAAAACGCGAAAGAGCCTTTTGAAAAAAATGAAAATATGATTCTAAAATTATCAGATATTTCTTCATTTGTCGCAAATTGGGATGATAAGGCAACTAATATCAGAAGGATATCAAATGAGTTGAATATTGGAATTGATAGTATGGTATTCTTTGATGATAATCCTACAGAACGTGAAATTGTTAGGACTTATCTTCCAGAGGTTAAAGTTATTGAGGTTCCAGAGGATCCAGCATTATATACTCGAGCCTTAGATAGAGAAGCTTCTTTTGAATGGACACAATTAACAAAAGAAGATATAGGAAGAGTGGAAACTTATGCCAATAATAATATGCGGAATATGTTAATGAGCTCTTGTGTAGATTATGACGATTATTTAATTAATTTGCAAATGATTGTCGAGAGTAAGTTTCCTGCAGATGCTGAAATAGAGCGATTTGTGCAATTGACAAATAAATCGAATCAGTTTAATCTACGAACTCAAAGATATTCAGAGGCAGAGATTATAGGAATGAAAGGCAACAATTTATATGAGTTGCTTGCTATAAAATTAGAAGATCGCTTTAGTAAATATGGGATTATTGGTTGTGTTGTTATGAAATTTGTGGATAATTATTGTTTTATAGAAAATTGGGTGATGAGTTGTCGAGTTTTGAAAAAAGGTGTTGAGAATTATACTATTGAAAGAATAGTGGAAATTGCAAAAAAACATGGGTGTTCAAAAGTTGTTGGAGAGTTTATTCCAACGAAGAAAAACTCAATGGTTAGGGAACTATATACTACATTGGGATTTGAGTTAGAAAATGATAAAGCTGGTTTAGAAAATGATAAAGCTAGTTCAAAAAGATATATACTTACGCAGGAGAAAATGATTAACTATAAACAGACATACCATTTTAAGGAGGTACGAAAATGATTATTAATGAGTTGCAAGCAATATTTAGGGAAATTTTTGACAATGGTGATATGGTTATTACTAGAGAAACAACGGCAGATGATGTTGAAGCATGGGATTCGTTGACGCATCTTCAGTTAATAATGGAGATAGAGCAGGCATTTAAAATCAAATTTAAAACGTCACAATTAAAAAATATGCCAAATGTAGGAGCTATGATTGATGCAATTGAGGAGTTGCGTAATAAGTAGATTAAAAAATAGCGCAAGAAAAAACACTAGAAATTAGTGACAGAAAGAAATAGGAGAAGGTGGCACAAGTGGATTGTAGAAAAAGAAAATCTAAAATATTAGAACTGCGAAAAAAAGATATTATTGGCAAATGCGTTATTCTTAGACCAGCCACATCAAGGTATGCTAAAGATATCATGAATATAAGAAATAAACCAAAAAATATGTATATGTTTAATCAAGATTATCTGATTACTGTTGAAAGTCAAACAAAATGGTTTAATGAATATGAAAAAACTACAGATGATATTTACTGGTGTGTATTAGATAAAAATGAGCAATTTATTGGAACCATACGACTCTATGGTATAGATGAAAATGGAGAATATTGTGAAGAAGGTAGTTATGTCATAGACGAAGAGGTGGCAAATGAAGCCCCATATGCAGTTGAAGCAAAGATGCTTGCTTTAGATGTTGCTTTTGATACATTGCAAATAAAAAAAATGATTAATGATAACAGAAAAGATAACAACATAATGAACAATATTGATAATCAGCTGGGGTTTGATAAAGGATATGTTATAAAAATACGAGGCGTAGATTATTTGCACAGAATATTATTGGCCGATAATTATTGTAACAATAGAGATAAGTTTTCAAAGTTAGTAGAGTATTGGAGTGAGAGATGAAAATACATCATATAGGTTACCTTGTTTCAGATATGCCTAAGGCAATACAAAATTTTGAAAAAATGGGTGGCGTTTTAACGCAAGGGATTATTTTTGATAAGAATCGAAGTATTGATATAGCATTTATGCAGATGGATTCGTATCTTTTGGAATTAGTATATCCGTATGAAGGGAGTGAAGCTGTAGGAAAAGCATTAAAAAGATTAAAGAACGCACCATATCATTTATGTTTTGAGTGTGATGATATTGATGAGGCAATACAAAATTTTGTTAATAGTGGTTGTATCCTTGTTCAAGAACCCGAAAATGCAGTTGCAATTAATAATCAACGTGTTGCATTTTTATATAGTTCTGAAATAGGGTTGTTTGAAATTGTTGAAATTAAATGAATATAAAATGAATGAAAAAGTGATATAAGAATCGATAAAAAAATAAGTAATGGTATCTTGTTTAAGTAAATTATAAGGAGTGATGCATATGAATACAAATGAAAAAAATAGAGTTATAGAACACGGAAAAATAGCCGGATATGCAGATGGAGTAATGACGAACACTACTAACTATTGCGGAAAAATATTTAGACGTTACATGAATAATGGTAGTGTGCTTGAACTTGGACCTGCTGAAGGCGTCATGACAGATTATCTTTATCAATATTATGAGGACTATACTATTGTTGATGGTGCGGATTTTTTTGTCGAAAGCATAACAAAGCGATATCCAAAAATTAAAGGAATTGTTAGTCTTTTTGAAGAGTTTAACACTGAAAAACGCTTTGATAATATCATTTTAGGACATGTATTAGAACATGTAGAAGATCCTGTTGCTATCCTTAAAATGTGTAAAAAATGGCTGGAAACAGGAGGAAGCATATTGGCGGCTGTTCCAAATTCGCACAGCATCCATCGTCAGGCAGCAGTTAAAATGGGGATGCTTGATAGTGAAAGTCAATTAAATGAAACGGATCACTTAAATGGTCATCGCAGGGTATATAATATGGAATTGCTACGAAAAGATTTTATAGATGCTGGTTTTAATATTAAGGCAAGTGGGGGATACTGGTTAAAACCACTATCAAATGGCCAAATTAATCAATATTGGAATGATGAAATGATTCAAGCGTTTTTACAACTGGGTGAAAAATATCCAGATATTTCTGGAGAAATATATATTGTTGCAAATTTGCGCTAAGATATAGAATATAAAGGTAATATAGAAGATATATTTTCCAATTTTGACTAATACTTTACAAAGATTTCATAGAGGTGATTTCAATAATGAATGAACAGAAAAATAGCATAGAGTTTTTTATTGGAGATATAACACAACTGCCAGTGGAAGCGATTGTTAATGCTGCAAATAATAGTTTACTTGGTGGTGGCGGAGTGGATGGCGCGATTCACAGGGCAGCAGGAAAAGAATTGCTAGAGGAATGTCGTAAGTTTCATGGATGTGAAACTGGAAAAGCTGTAATTACTAAAGGATATAAACTTCCAGCAAAACATGTAATTCACACAGTGGGTCCAATATATAGTGGAACAAAGGAGGATGTAAATCATCTTTTTGGATGCTATTACAATTCATTGGAACTTGCGGCGAGACATCATTTGCACAGTGTTGCTTTTCCAGGAATATCCACAGGGGTATATGGGTATCCAAAAAAGGAAGCTGCTGAAATAGCAATTGCAGCAATTGACGATTGGTTTAATCAAAACAAGGAATATGGAATGCGCGTTGTAATAGTGAATTTCTGCAAAGAAGACTGGTTGGTATATCAAGAAGTATTAGAAAACATGAAGGAGAGAATGTAGTTGGAAAAATATTTTTAAAACAGAAGTGAATAAGTGTGGAAATATATGCATATATGTGATAGCATGTGAAATGGCATAAAAAGATAGTCTTAAATATGGAATTATAGCTGGGCGATAATCATATAACAGCGAAAATTCCAAAATCATCAAAAACGCTGTAAAAAGTAAATTAAAGTCCATAGAAAGCTCATCATCCAGCAGCAAACACCTTAATTTTCCCATACATTAAATTGTTACACAGATTTATCAAATTAGTATACAAATAAGTCGATTTCTCAGACAGGTATAGAAACGATTAAATAAAAAGTTTCATTACAAAAAAAAATATTTTGTTACAAAAAAGTTGAAACAAGTATATCGTATACGTATACTGATAATATTGGTACATTTAGAGTTGGGGCATAAAAGGAGAGTGGAAAAATGAAAGTCATAGTATTTACGAAAGATATACATTTGCTGGATATGATTAGGAAAAAAATGCAAATAGAATTTATTAACAGAGAAATCCAATTTTTTATATTTAGTGACATTAGAAAGATGGATAAAAATATAAGGTTAAAAAATGAAAGTATAGATATACTATTTTGTGATTTAGATGGAATTGATTTTAATGACAGAATGCAAAAAAGAATTGAAAAGTCAAATAGTATAGATAATGTAGTATATATTTCCGAAACTTATGGTGAATTAACAAGATGCTTTTTAAATAAAACAAGAGGTTTTTTAACAAAACCAATAAATGATGATATAAATTTTGGTGATGTTTTTAATTTTTTAAAAGAGCATATAAATGATAAGATTGAAACAATTGGATACATGGATTATGGTGGGAAGAAAAAAAAGATTAATATAAAACAAATTAAATATATAAAGGCGATTGGGAGATATTCAAAAATTAAGTATGAAGATAAAACTGTAACGATTTCTAAAAATTTAGGAAATTTGGAAAAAAAATTAAAAGAGTCTAATTTTCTAAGAGTTCATAGATCTTATATCGTAAATGTATTATTTATAAATAAGATAAACAATCAAGAAGTTTATTTGAGTTCTGGGGATAAAATTCCGGTAGGAGCAAAATATTACAATGAATTTTTAAAAAATATAATTGATAGTGATGGTTTTGTTACAAAAAAATAGTTTCGTTACATGATGGTTGAAATAAATTTATATGAATATATATAATTATAATTGAGAAAAGTAATTTTTCAAAATTAGTTATGTATAAGAAAATTAATTGTATGGAATTATTTAAAATTATTTATGCATAAGAAAATTAATTTTTAGAATTACTTAAAAATACTTACACATCAGAAATTTAGAAGGAGAGGTTAATTAGACATGATAGCAAAAGATATTTTACCACTTTTAGCACCAATAGTTATAGTTCAATTTTTATTATTAGGATATAGTATAGTGCATATACTTAGACATAATCACTACAAAATGGGGAACAGAGCTTTATGGCTAATAGTTTGCATTGTAGGAATGAATTTCATAGGGCCTATTTTGTATCTGTTATTAGGAAGAGAAGATGCCTAATTAAAAAATGTAATAAGTGAAATAATGCTGTAGAAACAAGAAAAATTAACAAGTACAAGCTTAAATAATGAATAATTATTGTAACAGGAGGGCAAGTTATGGATATTCTTAATGTCTCTCACGTTGCCAAAAAATTTGGAGTTAAAGAAGTACTATCAGATGTCAATTTTGATGTCCCAGAAAAATGTATTTTTGGACTTGTGGGTAGAAATGGAGCTGGTAAAACAACTCTTATGAAATCAATTTTAGGGTTAATGCCGTTTGATAAAGGAAAAATTACGGTTTGCGGAAGAGAAGTAAGTTATAAGAAAAAAACATTAGGGGATATAGGATATCTTCCTGATGTTCCAGAATTTTATGGATATATGACAGCGTATGAATATTTGAGTTTGTGCGGAAAAGTAGCAGGAATGAGTCGCAAAGAAATAGATATACGCTCAGAAGAACTTTTAGAACTTGTAGGGTTGAAAAATGAAAAAAGTCATATAAAAGGTTTTTCACGAGGTATGAAACAAAGACTTGGAGTCGCTCAAGCAATCTATTGCAAGCCTAAACTCGTAATTTTTGATGAACCAACCTCGGCATTAGACCCAGTGGGAAGAAAAGAAGTGTTAGATATCATATCAGAAGTAGGGAAAAACTCAGCTGTAATTTTTTCGACACATATCTTAAAAGATGTAGAAAAAATTTGCGATAGAGTGGCATTTCTTGAAAAAGGTAATATCGCCTTATCCGGAACGATTGAAAAAATAAAAAAAGTTGAACATCGTTCACAGTTAGAAGTCACAGTGGAGAACAATGATGATATATCTCGAATTTTATCAGCTTTTCCAGAAAGTGTAGAAGAATACAATAAAGTTATATTTAATGATACAACGGAAACTTATGCACAAACCGTATTGGAGTTTATTGTGAAAAATAAAATTAGTATTATTAAATATGAGATTTCGGAACCTACACTGGAATCTCTATTTATGGAGGTAGTAGGAAAATGAAAGACTTTTTAACTTTTTTACACAAAGAAGTGATGGAATTGATCAGAACAGGAAAAGGCCTAATTTTATTGGGCGTTTTTGTCCTTTTGGGAATGATGAATCCTTTTATTGCAAAGCTTACACCGTATATTATGGAAAAAATGTCTAAGTCACTTTCAGAGGCCGGAATAATAACAAAGATGACAAAAGTGACAGCATTAGATTCCTGGGTTCAATTTTACAAAAATCTTCCTATAGCCCTTATAATTATGGTGATTGCAGTGTCTAGTTTATTTGCACATGAATATGAAAAGGGAACGCTTATACCTTTTGTCACAAAAGGAGTATCTAAAGTAAGTATTTTTATGGCAAAAGAAATAGTAGTTTTTTTAATATGGACAATAGGATATTGGACATGTTGGCTAGTAACTTATTTTTATAATGAGTATTATTGGAATAATTCATCGGTTACAGATTTAATGTTGCCAGCAGTTTGTTGGTTCATATTTGGATTGTGGGTTATTTGTATAGAAATGATGTGCCTTGCAACAACGTCGTCTTCAAATTTAGGACTTATCTTACTACTTGCGCTTGTTGTTGTATTTTATATTGGCGGAACTTTTGAAAAAATAAAAGACTATGTTCCAACCTATCTTACAGGTGGTGCGTCTTACTTAAATGGTCAAAAACAGCTAAGGGATATGAATCATGTTTTGACAGTGTCCGGAATATCAGCGTTTTTATTTATGATAGCAGGAGTAGAAATATTTAAAAATAAGCGATTGCCATAGTTGTGGCAGAGATAGATAAAAGTACTCACGATAAACATACAAAATGAAGGACAGGAAGAACTTCAGAAAAAAAACAAAAGCATGTAATTATCAGTATTAGAAGAGATGTCGAAGCTTATAAAATTAATTTTTTAGAAATTGGTAGTCCAGACAATAGATTACTTGAATATGTATTTCAAAGAAAAATAATAATTAAATTAAAAAATAAGGTGGATTTTATTAAAAATCCACCTTAAATAAAATCTAAACCTAGAGCTTCAAATAAAATTTAACAATTTAATTAAATGTGCTATTAAAAATCCCTAGGTATTTAATATTTAATAATACTTAAATTTTATGATTTATAAAACTTCTACAAGTTCAATTGTAAAATTAAGCTCTTTTCCAGCCATTTCGTGATTTGCATCAAAAGTAATGTTTGTATCATCTTTTTGAGTTACTTTTACTGGGAAAGGTCGGCCTAATTGATCCTGTAAGTATACTTGTTGACCAACTTCTAATTCTTCAGATCCAGGAATACTTGCAATTTCTACTGTGAAAATTGCATTTTCATCAGGCATTCCATAAGCTTCTTCAGGCATAAGGTGAATATCAACTTTTTCACCAACTTCCATGTTTGCAACTGCAGCATCAAAGCCTTTAATCATCATTCCAGCACCACATACAAATTCAAGAGGTTCTCCTCTGTCATATGATGAATCAAATTGTGTACCATCGTTAAATGTACCGCTATAATGTGTGCGGCAAGTTTTGCCAACATTTTTACCTTCAAAAGCAGGTGTTGATTGATTGTTTTCTGTACTCATTTATTGATCTCCTTAAAATTATTTTCTTTATCTTATAGAAACGATATTTCTTTATTATACATGGAAAAACCATTCATTTCTACAACGTTTTGTGAAAAAAAAATAAAAATCAATTTATTTTATGTAATATGAATAAGTATAAAAGTTCGAATCAGATAAATTCATTCAGGTAGTTAAAATCACACCTCCAAGTAGTTAAAATCACACCTCCAAGTAGTTAAAATCACACCTCCAAGTAGTTAAAATCTCACCTCCAAGTAGTTAAAATTTCACTTCCAAGTAGTTAAAATCACACCTCGGAAACTTTTCGACTATATTTTTATAGCAAATTTTCAAGTGGAACTCGATTTTTTACGTGTAAATTCATTTTTTTTCCAAATTTACACGTAGCATTTTCTAAAAAAACTATAAAGTTTCCTAAAAAGCTCGGAATTGATTAAAAAAATTAATCGATTTCGGGGTCTTTGTTACTAATTTCAGCTAAATCTCATGACAATAGTCTCAAACTATCAATTTTGTTTCCAATTTCTTAAAACCTTACGTGTAAAAAATGATTTTTTTTTATTTTACACGTAAAATTTCCGGTTCCAGCTCAAAACCCTAGAATTTAACCGTTTTTTTGCATCCTGGCTTCGTATAATAGCTGTGTTCCAGCTCAAAACATGAAATTAGGCTTTATTATCACTCCATCCCGCACACACCAATCCACATATTCTACTTCATGTCCTTAAATCATGAATTCGAGCCGTTCGCATTTCAAAAATATTTCTTCTAAACTATAATAACGGCTTCCACGTACAACTTCTTTTCCACCGTAATACACAATAGTTGAAGGAACTCCAAAAACATCATGTTGTGCAGCAATCTCAGGAAAAAGCTCAATAGGGATGTATCGATTGTCAACATTTGGATGTTTTTTAAGCCATTCATCAATTTTATTTTTTATTGAAAAACATGGACCGCAAGAATCAGATCCAAATTGGATAATTGTAAGATTATTATTTTTTATTAATTTATCAAAACTTTCATTTTTATTTAGAATAATCATATTAAACCCTCCAAAATTGATAGATATAATTGTAAATCACAATTGCATTCTAAAAAATGTCTATATTTATTTTACAAGGTGCGAACAAAATAGCAAGTACTCAGATTATTCTTACCAGCAATAAGAAAAAATAGCAAGTACTCAGATTATTCTTACCAGCCACGTGGTAAATTCAAATGAATATTCTGTTAAAAACAAAATAATAAAAAAATATCGAATTACGATAAAAATATATTGACAAGCGATATATTAAGTGGTATTTTCAAAGAGAAGCAAACAAAGTGATTTGTAACAAATAATAAAAATAAAATCAATTTTAGGAGGTAGGTATTATGGAACAAAGAGTACTTGCAAAATGGTTAAAAATTATAATTATAGGAGTTGGAATATGCGGAATAGGCATTTGTTTTGGAGTTTTACCGGCATGTGGTAATGCGATATTATACGATTATCCAGAATTGACAAATTGTTTTTGGCCTTGGTTAATATTTTTGTGGGTGTGTTGTGTGCCATGCTATGTGATTTTAGGACTCGGTTGGAAAATCGCAAATCAGATAGGAAAAAATCAGTCATTTTCCAATGCAAATGCAGAATATCTCAAATGGATTTCTTGGGTTATGTCAGGAGATGCCGCATTTTTTATGGTAGGAAATATATTATTACTATTGGTTAATATGAGCCATCCAGGAGTAATGCTTTTGTCATTAATTGTTGTATTTGTAGGCATTGCAGTCGCAGTGGCTGCAGCAGTACTATCTCATTTAGTTAAAAAAGCAGCAGATTTGCAAGAGCAAAGTGATCTAACAATATAGTGGAGGAATATATGGAAGGTAAAATTATTTTTAACATTGACGTTATGCTTGCTAAGCGAAAAATGACAGTTACTGAACTTGCAGATAAAGTTGGAATTACAGTAGCAAATATGTCTATTTTAAAAACGGGTAAGGCAAAAGCGATTAAGGTTAGTACGTTAACAAAATTATGCGAAGCGCTTGAATGTCAGCCAGGGGATTTGCTTGAATATAGCAAAGATGGAGAAGAATAAAAAATTAAGTATTTTGTTTACATCTCCAATTCCTAGGCGTGTCCAAAAGTATCAAAAATGGTACTATGTTTAAAAAAACTGCGTACTTGTAGCTATGATATGGATGGTTTAATATCTATATCATAGCAAAACAACAAAAGCTACACGAGATAAAACAACAAAAGCTACACGTGACAAGATAACAAAAAAAGTTACATGTAACGAAATAATAAAAGAAGTATGCAGAATGCATATAAGTAAAGCACAAAATTAAAAAGTGCTAAAGAATATAGATATTTTGGAGATGCATATGATTATAAAAGAAATAGATGTTAAAGGAATTATGACAAAATCAAATTTGCCAGTAGCTGATTTTTCAGTAAATCCATACGTAGGGTGTGCGCATGCATGTAAATATTGTTATGCAAGTTTTATGAAACGATTTACGAATTATTCAGAACCATGGGGGGATTTTGTAGATGTAAAAAACTGGGGGATTTTAAAAAATCCATCAAAATATGCAGGAAAAGAGGCATTTATTGGCTCTGTTACAGATCCTTATCAACCATGCGAAAAAAAATATGAACGAACACGAAAACTGCTAAAACAACTGCAAGGTTCAGGAATATCAATTAGTATTGCCACAAGATCAGATCTTGTACTTAGAGATCTTGATTTAATAAAAACTTTTCCAAATGCGAGAGTAGCCATTTCCATTAATACGATAGATGAAAATTTTAAAAAGGAAATGGACAAAGGAGCAACAATAAAACGACGCCTAGAGACAATGAAACAACTATATGAATCAGGAATAAAAACAACCTGCTTTATTTCACCTATATTTCCTGGAATAACAGATCCAGAAGCTATAATTGAAAAAGCAAAGGATCGATGCAATTTGGTATGGCTAGAAAATCTTAATTTGCGTGGAGATTATAGGGCAAGAATAATGGATTGGATTCATAACAATCATCCAGAATTAGACGAACTTTATTATGAGATTTATTCTAAAAAAAATCGTGATTACTGGAATAACCTTAATGAAAAACTGCAAAAATATGCAGAAAATAATAATATGAAGTATGTAAGAGATGATGATACTCAGATGTCAGAATTTGGTCAACTACCTATAATGGTCAACTATTTTTATCATGAAGAGGTAAAAAAATCTGCAAAAAAGAATAAGAAATAAAAGATAAAATAGCAGGCAAAACAGAATATAAAATAGCAGGCAAAGTAGAATATAAAATAACAGGCAAAACAGAATAAATAAAAGATAAAATAGAAAAAATTGACTTGAATTCCAATTTGGAAACTTTTTACATATTTTTTTGTGATGAAATTTATAGTGGAACTTGATTTTTTACGTGTAAATTTAATTTTTTTACAAATTTACACGTAACATTTTTTGAAAAAACTATAAAGTTTCCCAAAAATCTCTGATTTAATTAAAAAACTTTAATTAAATCGGGGGCTTTTATTATTAATGTTAACAAACTCTTATGATTATTTCCTCAAACTATTAATTTTGTTTCCATTTTCTTAAAACTTTACGTGTAAAAAATGATTTTTTTAGATTTTACCCGTAAAATTTCCAGTCAAAGCTCAAAAACCCAGAATTTAACCACTTTTTGCATCTTGGCTTCGTGAAATAGCTGTGTTCTAGCTTAAAATCACCTCAATTACATCAAATCCTAGCTCTGCTCCCGGCAAAAGTTTAGGAAATGTCTACTCCCAGTCCTAAATCCCTATCAGGAACATTAAAAATATAAAAATAAACTACACTAGATAAAAAATATTGAAAATGTGATATTCTCAGTTTATAATAAAAACTAATAGATGATTAAAGAACACATAACCTAAAAATATAAGGCATAAAAGGAGAAGACAACATGAGGATTGCAATATGCACTCAAGATGAAGAGACAGCACAGGCATTAACAGAAAAGCTAACAGAAAAAATTCCTAGTGAAAAACCTAAGTTCATAAGAATTAAAGAGATAGATGATTTAATTAGGATGCTAAGGCTTTCTGAGGATAAGATAGATATATTTTTTTGGGATATTGATTACTCAATTTTAAATGAAGAAATTAGAAGAAAGATAGAAAATGTAAAAAAAATAGGGTGTATAGTTTTTATTGCAAGGACTTACGAGAGATTGAATGAATGTTTTTTAAAGAAGACAAAGGGATTTTTAAAAAAACCTATTGTAAAAGATAGCAATTTAGATGGGACAATAAATAATATAAAGTATATGGTTGAAGATTTTATCCCCAAAATAAGGTATACAAATTATGATGGGGAGAAAAAGGAAATAGATATAAGAAATATTGAATATATAAAAGCGGCAGGAAGATGTTCGCAAATAGTGTACAATGGGAAAAAAATTTTAATTTCTCAAAATATAGGGACGTTAGAAGCACAACTTAAAGAAACGGAAATTTTAAGAGTACATAAGTCATATATGGTAAATGTTTCACAAATCAAAAATAGTAATAAGAAGTTGATAATACTCAAATCAGGGAAAAAAATACCGCGAGGAGCAAAATTTTTTAATGGACATATTATAGAGGAGTAGCGATAAACCTAGCGTGAAAAAACATTTCGAAATAAAAATAGACAATCTATTTTTGAAAAAAAATATCATAAGGACTACCCTAATTTATTAAATTTTGATATAACTATATAGTAAAGTATTGGGAAATACTGGCATAAACATCAAGGTAAAATCCCAGCATATGAAATGCTAGGTTTTTATAATTAATAAATTAAAGGGAGGCAGCTTATGATTTTTCAAATCAATAGCTTATGGCAAGTAATCGGATGGTTTTTAGTATTTATAGGTCTGATTGTTGTTAATGAAATTGGACGTCGTAGTAAATTAGGAGGCATGATAGTTTTCGTAATTATTCCGTCTATATTAACGATTTATTTTATTGCAATTCACTGTAATATGCTTGGTGGTTCTTCTAATCCAACAATGGCATATATGGATGGTTGGTTCCATTATTTTAAACTGTATGCAGCAGATATTGGCTGTGTAGGTTTTATGATGATTAAATACAAATGGAGTATAGGAAAAGAAAAATGGTTCGCTTGGTGGCCTTGGTTTATAGTTTCGGCAAATATTATGATCGCAAATGTATCAGATATTGAATCTGCGCTTGCAGCATATAAAATCGCTGGAAATTTATCAGGAGCTTGGTGGGCATCCAATGAAGGCGTATTTATATACGGCGGTTGGTGGAATGTTGTTAATGCACTTGCAGGTCTTATTAACATTTTCTGTATGACAGGTTGCGTTTATCTTTATAGTTCAAAGGATAAAAATCACGCAGATATGTTGTGGCCAGATATGACAATATGGTTCATTGTAGCATATGATGTATGGAATTTTGAATATACATATCTTAACCTTCCAACACATTCATGGTATTGTGGAGTAGCACTTCTTCTTGCACCAACATTTGCAAATGCACTTTGGAACAAAGGAGCATGGATTCAAAATCGAGCAAATACCCTTGCAATATGGTGCATGTGGGCTCAAGTAGTACCACTATTCCAGCTTAAGGGAACTTTTGCAGCGGCACTTCCACGTATATATGGCGGAGCAGAGCAATCAGGAGTTACAACAATGAAACTCTATAATAAAGCAATTGAGTTATATAATGCAGGACAAGGTAAAAGTGCAGAAGTCGGCAAAGTTATTTCAAATCTTGGAATAAAAGCAGACCCTTCAATGCAAAGTTTGATAGCAATGCTTGCACTTGGTGTAAATCTTATTTGTATTTCTGTTATTATAAAAAAATCAATTCAAAATAAGTGCAATCCTTATTCAAATGTAGTCTTTAAAGGAACACATGATTATGAAGAAGCACTTCTTCGTGCACAAAGATAAAATTAGTTTTATGTAAATACAACAGTTAAAAAAGTTCGGAACACGGGTAAATACACGGGTTTCGGACTTTTTGTTTTAAAAAGAAAAAAGACTAATTTTTTTAAACGTATAGATTTCATTACAAAAACAAAAGCTTCGTTACAAAAATTTTAAAAAATTTAAATAAATTGATAAAATAGAGAAGATATATAGCAATAGAGAATAAAATAAAAATACTATAATATTTAGAGAGGTAAATTTATGGGACAGAAAGAAATCGAAAAGGCAAATGTGGTGTTAAAGGCAGAGCATTTATCTAAACATTACGGTATGAAAAAGAGTTTAGATGATGTGTCAATAACAATCAACAAAGGAGAAATTTATGGCTTGATTGGAAAAAATGGCGCAGGTAAAACTACATTTATGAAAACTTGCCTAGGGATGGTTAAAGCAACATCTGGAACAATCCAATTTTTTGATAGCGATGATATTAATAATTTAAGAAAAGTTGGAGCATTAATTGAGAATCCATCAATTATAGGCGGAATGAGCGCTAGAAAAAATTTAGAGATATTTTCTAAATTATATGGTGGCACAAAAGAAGAGATAGATCACATTTTAGAAGTGGTAGGTTTAGCAAATGTTGGAAAGAGAAAAGCCAAGAAATTTTCATTAGGAATGAGACAAAGACTTGGAATAGCCATTGCAATGTTAGGAAATCCAAAATTCTTAATCTTAGATGAGCCTATTAATGGATTAGATCCAGCAGGAATCAAAGAAGTGAGAGATTTGATATTAAAATTAAATAAAGAAGAGGGTGTTACTTTTTTAGTATCTAGTCACTTGCTAGATGAACTTGGCAAAATCGCTACAAAGTACGGATTTATTGATAATGGAAGACTTATCGAAGAAATTACAGCAGAGGAATTAAAAGAAGACTGTGAGAAAAAAATGATTATTGGAACTAAAAGTAATCAACAAGCTTACAGTGTTTTAAGCCAGTTTGTAGAAGAAAAAGATATTAGACTTACAGAATCAGAAATTGTAATAGTAAATCATGATGAAGACATAAGTAAATATAATAAAATACTTGTAGATAATGGAATAGAAGTTAATAAATTATATAACAAATCACAAAGTCTAGAAGATTATTTTATAAAGAAAGTAGGTTAAAAATGAGCAACTTAATTAGATACGAATTTAAGAAAACTTTTTCAACAAAAGCAATTTATATTTGCACAATAATAGCTGTTGGAATGACACTAATTAACGGTTATCTTTCATGTTCCAACAATGCACCAGGTCAAAGTTATTTGATTGGAATCTTGCCAGGCAACATGCTTGAAACAATTATAGCAGTGTTAGTTCCTATTTTGTTTTGTAGTGAAATGGAAATGGGAAGCATGAAAATCATGGTAGGTAGAGGATATACACGAAAAAATATTTTGATTTCTAAAATAATAATGAGTAATTTGTATATGATTATGATGTCAGTAGTTTCTCTTTTAGTTGGAGGCGTGTATGGAAAAATAAAAGGCGTAGATTATTCTGATTTAACAGGTAAGGGCATTGCCAATTTAGTTTTTGAAATGCTAGTATTTATGATTATTATAAATATAGCAATAGTCTTCTCTGTTTTGTTTCAGTCTAAAGGTGCTGCAATTGCAGCTACAATTTTTTTACCAAGCATTATTCCAGTAGCCTTGCTTGTTGCAGAAAAAATACTTAAGCTAAAAAAAATAGATGAAATTTGGTACACATCATATATGCTTAAATTAAGCCAAGATGTGTTGAAAAATTCAGATTATATTTACATAGGAATAGGAATTGTAATCTATAATGTTATTTTAGTTGCAATTTCATATATTTTAATGAACCAAAAAGATTTTTAATATATTTATAAATTTGAAAAAGTAGAAGTTTAAAATCAAATTTATAAAAATATGTCGTTTATCCCTTAAAATTATACAGGCGCAGGTTCTTGCAAACACAAATGTTTTTGATTATCATTAATATAAAGAAGAAATAAAGGTAATATTAAGGTAAACCTAGCAAACAATAGGAGGAAAAATGATGGTAACAAAGGAAACAACAATGGGAGAGATTTTTAAACTCCCTGAACTTAAGGAAATTTCAAAATATCTTATGTTTGTAACAGAAGGAGACGATAGTGCTCCAGATGTAGAAAATACAAAATTAGAATCTGTAGCTGAAATGGGATGGAGTCCAGAAGGAATGGTGCAAGGAATCAATAATTTGCTTCAATTGATTAAAGACGGACGCCAAAAACAATATTTTATTTATGATAGCAATGAAGCAACAGATGATCCATTAAAAAAAGAGGTAAATCTTATTCACTTGATGCCAAAAACAATTGATGAAAATAAGCCATATGTAGTGCTTTGTGCAGGAGGCGCCTATCAAACAATAGCCACAATGGTTGAATCACTTCCAACAGCTAGACACTTTTTAGATGCAGGTTATCAGGTATTTTTGATGACATACAGAGTAGGAAGTATAGGTGTAGCGCCAAAAGCATTAGATGATGTAGGAGCAGCAATTCAGTGGCTTGAGGCTCATGCAAAACAACTTAAAATAGCCAAAGGAAAATATGCAATTGGTGGATGGAGCGCAGGAGCAAACCTAATTTGTAACTGGGGCGTTCCAGAAATCGGATATAGGAAACATAATGTTCCTGAGCCTATTTGCATGTTCCCAATTTATACATTTGTAGATTTAAAAACAGAAGCAAAAAGAGATGAACATGGCGGTTTAGTTTATCCAATGTTTGGAGAAAACTATAAAGAAATGCTAGATGATTATAATGTTGTAGAGCATGTGAATAAAGAATATCCACCATGTTACATAGTTTGTGGAAGTAATGATGGACTAGTTCCACCAAGAAATTCAGAAATGTTGAGAGATCTTCTAGAAGAATCAGGAGTACCTGCAAAACTCGAAGAAGGCAAAAATGCAAGACATGGTTTTGGAGATGGAACAGGCACAGATGTAGAAGGATGGCCAGAAAGAGCAATTCAATTTATGGTAGAGGTTCAGTAATTTTTACAATAAACCAGAGAAAACATCTAAAATTTTTAAAGAAAATCGTCGTAAATATCTAAAGTTAATACTAGTGTGAGTACAATCCTAGGTGCAAGGTGAACGGCAAAAATAATGCGGGAGCACTTCTGAAATACATTTCAAAACTTGGAATATATTTAGAAGTCCCCGCTTTTTAATTTTAGAAAAATATAGTTATGCTATTACAAAGCCTTGCAAATGGGAGAAGTTTCAAAAGTTGTCGCTATAGATAAATTGAGCGTAGTAATAACATTTGTTCTTGCGTTTGTATTTTTACATGAAAATTTCACAATGAAATCTTTAATTGGTTGTATACTTATAACAGCAGGAACTTTTGTTATGATTTTATAATTATGTATCATGTAAATTGTGTAATTTATAATTGCAGATAATAATAGAGTTAATAATCAAGATTACATAATTAGAATCATATATTTAAATTAATTTTTTATGGAGGAAAAAAATGGAATATACGAAAGTAGAAAACGGATATGCACTTAGAGTGGATAAAGGAGAAGAAATAATCGAAAAAATCACAGAATTATGTGAAAAAGAAAACATAAAAGCAGGAAGTATAGTAGGTTTAGGAGCAGCAGATCATGCAATAATTGGATTATACAATGTTGGTGAAAAGCAGTTCCACAAAAAAGAATTAAATATGCCTATGGAAATTTCATCTTTAATAGGAAATATTTCAAGAAAAGATGGGGAAGTGTACCTTCATTGTCACATTACAGTATGTGATCAAGATACAATAGCTCGAGGAGGACATTTGGTAGAATGTACTGTTGCAGCTACGGCAGAAATTTTCATAACAGAATATGATACAGAAATAGGCAGAAAAGAAGACGATATAACAGGATTAAATTTATTTGAATTCTAATAAATTTAAAGAGAAAGGTAGTAAAAAGGTAGAGAATAAAACTATGAAAATAATAATTGCAATAGATTCATTTAAAGGAAGCATGACTTCTATGGAAGCTGGAAAAGCATGCAAACAAGGAATTTTAAACAGCATACATAATAATGAAGTTAGTAATTTAGATATGAAATTTAATGCGACCACACAAATGGATATCAGCAAGAATATTATAGTAAAACCTTTAGCTGATGGAGGAGAAGGAACAACGGAAGCTTTAATATCAGGATTAGGTGGAAAATTTATTGATGTTGATGTTACAGGACCAGATGGTAAAAAAGTTGTGGCAAGATATGGGATACTTGCAGATGACAAAACAGCTGTAATAGAAATGGCGGAATCTTCAGGAATAACTTTAATTAAAAAGGAAGAACAAAACCCATGGAAAGCTACAACTTATGGACTTGGAGAATTAATTCTTGATGCAATTGAAAAAGGTTGCCGTGAATTTATTATTGGAATAGGTGGAAGTGCCACAACTGAAGTTGGGTTTGGAATGCTTCAAGCATTAGGATATAAATTTTTTGATGAAGAAGGAAGAGAATTATCCTACGAGTTTGAAAATCTTTCTCACGTAAAAACAATAGATTCAACTCATGTGAGTAAGGTGCTAGATCAGTGTCATTTTAATATAGCTTGTGATGTAAAAAATCCTCTTTGCGGAGAAAATGGTTCGGTTTATGTTTTCGGTCCACAAAAAGGTGTAAAAGAGCAGGAAAAAGAAATAATGGATAGTTATGTTGCTCATTTTGCGGAAGTAGCCAATAAAACAATGAATAGTAATTATGATAAATTAGAAGGCGCAGGGGCAGCAGGTGGTTTAGGCTTTGCTTTTAAAACCTTTTTTAAAAATGTAAATTTGAAATCAGGAATTGATATTGTGTTAAGAGCAATTGAATTAGAAAAAGAACTTAAAGATGCTGACATTGTAGTAACAGGAGAAGGACAACTTGATGGACAAACAGCCATGGGAAAGGTCCCAGTAGGTGTTGCAAAACTTGCTAAAAAGTACGGCTGTAAAGTTATTGCAATAGCTGGTGGAGTTACACCAGAGGCAGGCGCGTGCAATAAGGAAGGAATAGATGCTTTTTTCCCAATAGTTCGAGGGGTAACAACCTTAGAAGAAGCAATGAAACCAGACAATGCAAGAAGAAATGTAGAAGCTAGTGTAGAGCAGATATTTAGATTGATTTGGTAGAGGATATAATTATATAGAAGCACATAATTATATATAATATCGGACAAAACAACGTAACTATCTCGTCCGGGCAGTTCAACGCAACTATTTCGTCCGAGCAGTTCAACGTAACTATTTCGTCCGGGCAGTTCAACGCAACTACTGCGCTCGGATAAAACAATTAAATTCCCAGCTCTCCAATTTAGCTGGGAGGCCTCTCCACTCAGTGCAGTTCCGACCAAATCCATTCCATCCGCTCAGTTACACCCAACGCATCAAATTAAACAGTTCATCAGTCCCACCGACTAGCCAGTTCAATTTAATTAAAATCAGTAAAACAAATTGGAATAAATTAAATAGGAGAATATAAAATGGAATTTGTAGAAAAAGGAAATGAAAAAGGAAAAACAATTATGCTTTTACCAGGAACATGTTGTAACTGGCAAACGAATTTTGCAAAGGTAATCCCAAAATTATCTGAAAAATATTATTTAATATGTGTTAACTATGATGGCTTTGATGGTAGTAAAAGTACATATTCAGATATGCAAACAATTACGGAAAAAATAGAAAATTACATTATAAAAAACTTTGATGGAAAGTTAGATGCAGCTATAGGGTCTTCTCTTGGAGCAAGTTTTGTGGGACAAATGATTCAACGGCAAAGGATTCACATCGACCATGGAATTTTTGGAAGCCCAGACTTAGATCAAACAGGAAAGATTCAAGCAAAAGTAGAAACAGTTATAATGTCGGCCATGATAAAAAGCTTTATTAAAAATGATAAAAGGAAACAAAAAACAAAATCCAAACTAATGAAGGAATTTATGATGGAAGAATCCACGGCAGATGCTTTTGTCACAGGCCTATCAAAGTATAGTATAGAATCAATAAAAAATGAATTTCAAACAGATTTATTAACACACTTAGAAAACGAAATTGAAGTTGATAATACGAAAGTTCATTTTATTTATGCTAGCAAAATGGGGCCTAAGTATTTAAAACGTTACAAGAAGCACTTTAAAAACCCAGAAATCAAAGAATTTGACATGAATCATGAGCAATGGCTGTTTGGAGATGAGCGCTACACAGTTCCAGTACTTCAAGCAATTGATGGTTTTTTGGAGTGAAAGTCATTTACGCCCCCACTGCCGCCCCCACTTCACGCCCATCACTGCCGCCCCCACTCCACGCCCATCACTCCACGCCCATCACTGCCGTCCCCCACTGCCGCCCCCACTTCACGCCCATCACTCCACGCCTAATCAGCCTAGTTCCACTCATCGAATCGAAGTAATTGTCTTCAAAATGGCTGGAAAGTTATCAAAATCCACTAATCACTCCAATTATAGTGAATCTATAACCCCAAAATCACTGGGAAGTTATCAAAAAAAGCTGGAAAGTTATCAAAAAAAGGAAAATTGGATGATTTATGGCATGAAAGAAACAAAAAACCAAGAAAATAATTACAAAATAGGACAAAAATAAGTGAAAAAGCCTTAAAAAAAGAGTGGAACTGGATTTTTTACGTGGAAAAATTAAAAAATTAAGAATTTACACGTAATGAATTAGAAAAATAGGAACTAAAAAGTAGAAAAAAGCACTAAAAAGCACAAATTTCCTAAAGTTAATTAAAAAAATTAAGAGTTTTTAGTGTCGAAATAGTGCCACATCAGGAGGTAGACTATAGATTATAGCTGAAATTTAAAAATACTTACGTGTAAAATTAAAAAAAATGAAAATTACCACGTAAAATTTTGAGTTCCACTCAAAAAAAGTAGTCTAAAAAAAATGAAAAAAGTTTCCAAATTAAATAAATTAATAATAAATCAATAAATTAATAAAATCAACAATAAATCAATAATAAAACAACAAAAACACTAGACCACTTCCTAATTTTATTTCACTAATCCCAAAATGAAATATGCTTCTAAAATGGTAATTAAGATTATTGACAGTAAAAAATAGATATGATATATTAACCGATGTCGATTTAGTAAGTTTAGAGTATCAATTCTTGAATCAATTTTCCCGCATAGCATATATCAGAGCTATAAATTTAAGAATACCCAATCACAAAATCCAGCATAACAGCCAGTCACAGCATAACAGCAAATCCAGCATAACAGCCAGTCACAGCATAACAGCAAATCCAGCATAACAGCCAGTCTCAGCATAACAGCAAATCCAGCATAACAGCCAGTCTCAGCATAACAGCAAATCCAGCGTAACAGCCAGTCTTATCATAATAGTAAATCCAGCATAACAGCCAGTCACAGCATAATAGCAAATCCAGCATAACAACAAAATTTCCAAATCCCCGTAAACAACAGAAGTAGCAAATAGGAGCAAGTAATGATCAATAATAAAAAATATTTAAATCCCCAAACATCAAATAAAACAGAAAACATGCAAGTATTAAACACTCATTTAAATGAGGAGATTAATGGACAATTAAAAATAATCAAAAGCCTAATCAAAAAGTCAGATAATAGATTGAAAAAATTAAAGGATATTCCTAACGGTAAAATTCAATTATCTCAAAGTCATGGAAAGGTGCAATACTATTATTATAAAAAAGAAAAAAACAAAAGGACATATTTAAAGGTTAGTGAAATAAAAAAAGTTAGAAAGTTTTTTCAAAAGGATTATGAGCAAAGGATTAATAAAAAACTATTAGAAATAGAAAAGAAAGTAGAAAAATTTGTAAACACAGTTAATCTAAGTGAAATTTATGCTGTCTATGATAATCTGCATGAAAGTCGAAAAAAATTTGTAGATCCAATAATAGAAACAAAAATGTCATTAATAGAAAATTGGTATGATGAGCATCCCCAAATGCAAAATCCATTTCCAGAAAAAGGAAAAATAAGAACAAATAGAGGCGAATGGGTTAGGTCAAAATCAGAAAAAATAATAGCAGATGCATTAGATAAATATGGTATTCCGTACCAATATGAACCCATGTTAGAATTGAAAAACAAAAAAATCATATATCCTGATTTTGTAGTTTTGAATTTACGAACAAATAAAACATTGTATTGGGAGCATTTAGGACTAGCATCTGAAAGAGATTATGCCATAAAAAACTTTGAAAAAATACAAAAATATGAGGAAAATGAATATTTATTGGGAGATCGTTTGATTGTCACAATGGAGAGTTTTGAAAAGCTGTTAGATGTAAAAATTGTAGAGAAAAAAATAGAAAAATTTCTGATTTAACATTGGAATTTGCATGTGAAATTTTGTGAATTTGCAATTATATTTTTCATACATTTGACTTTAAATTTGCGAAAGTTGAAAGCGAATCTTATAAGCCAAATTGGTGTGAAATGGCCTAAAGTATGGAGATTTATTTTTTTATTATGATTAAAATTGGAAAAAATTTATAAAAGGTCTATAAATAGGAGAGAAAACATATTGCACTTTTGAAGATGAATTGATAAAAAAGTGTAGTTAGAATAAAATTTCTAGGAAGCATACGAGTGTATGCTTCTTTTTTGGGTTCAGAATCTTGTAGATTTATGATTAGCTAAAAAATGAGCGTTATAATGAATTATTTTTTTTTCGGAATTGTAAAGGTGATAGACCTTGATTTTTTTTGAAAATTCTATAAAAATGGTCAGGACTGTGATATCCAACTTCATATGCAATGTCTTCTATAGAGAGAGTTGTTTCATTTAGGAGTCTAATAGCTTCTGCAATTTTTAAGTTTTGCACAATAATCGCAAATGTGGATCCAGTAGAGTCTTTAATTATTTTAGAAAAATAAGGTATAGAATAATTAAATTTCTCTGATAGGGTAGGTAAACTAATAGTTTTATAGTGGCTTTGAATATATCGTAAAATAGGTGCATAATCAGGGCCAAATTTATAACTAGAAAACTGATGATAAGTTTTTGAAACACGTAAAATGGAAACAAATAAAAGGTTTAAAAGGTGAATGCAACATTGTAAATTGTATTTATCATAGCGAAAATTTTCAACAAATAATCGTTTCATAATGGAAGATACTTCTAAATTATTTTCTGTGCAAAATAATAAATAATTAGGTTTATCGGGATTTGAAAGAATATTATTGAAAAAATGGCTTAAAATATCGTTATTGCTCAATAAAGGATAAAAATTGTCTTTAAAGGTTTTTTCACATACTAGTATAGAAAATACCATTGAATTTTTATCAGGCAAAGACGCAATATGCTCTGTGAAAGGGGAAAGAATGCAAAAATCCCCCTTGTTAAGAGTTCTGTTTTCATTTAAAAAAGTTAAATTAAGATTCCCTCTAAAAACATAATCAATTTCAAAACAGTCGTGTAAATGTTTTGAGCCCTTAGTATTAAAAAAATTGTTTGTTACTGCCATAATATGATTATCTTCAATTACATTATATAGGCGTTCATCTGCAAGGAGTTTATCATTTAATTTTATGTATAAATTTTTAGTCGCATCAAAAAAAGCATTATCGTCTAAAAAAGAATAATTACTTATGTCTGGTAAATTCTCAGATAAACTAATGTATTTTTTCTCAATAAATAGTTCACGGATAATTGTTGGAAAATCACTTTTTTCGGAACTTTTGTTGTAGTGATAATTTATTTTGTCTTGAATATCTCCAATAGAAAAATAATAATTCATTGTAAAATCCCCCTTTATAAATATAAATTCAATATAAAATATAAAAAAAATAATGTCAAATGAAATCATAAAAAAGGTAGGAAAATCATTAAAACATAATATTAAATACAATGGGAAAGGGGGTGAATAAGCTTTAATATAAAGATAACCTAATCAATGAAAATATTATAAAGAGTAGTAAATTGAATTATGGTTTAAAAATTATATTGGAGGGTTTTTACGCATGAATTCAAAAAAGAAATTAAGTGTAAGAGAAAAATTGTCATTCTCAAGTGGAGAAATGGGAACGAATTTGTTATTCGCAGCAATGAGCGCTTATCTTATGGTGTATTACACAAATTATGCAAAAGTTAATCCAGCAATGGTGGGGTCCATTATGTTGGTGTCAAAATTTTTGGATGCATTTAGTGATGTGGTTATGGGGTACATCGAAGAAAGATTTGCAAAACCAGGAGCAAAAGCAAAGTTGGACAATAGTAATATTGGTATATGCGATTATAGCATTTATAGTTTACAGCATATGTTATCTTAATACGGAAGAAAGAGTGACAGAGACAAAAAAAGAATCTAAAGATGATAAGTTAGGATTTATAGCAGGATTAAAATTATTATCAAAAAACAAGTATTGGGCAATCCTAACATTTAATGGAATTTTTTCATCAGCAGTAATAGCTTTAAATATGGGTTCAATGTATTATTACCTTGCATATGTGTGCAATAGTCCAGATGCAATCGTAGGTGTAGGTATGTTAGTATCAATTCCAATGTTGTTTTTGATTCCACTTTCACAACCATTTGTTGATAAATTTGGGATGAAAAACTCATTGATTTTAGGGAATGTAGTAATGGTTTTAGGTCGTGCAGTTGTAGGAATTTTTGGAAGCTCATATGTGATTGCTATTTATATTGGCTCACTTTTGTTTTCAATAGGATGTTGTACAGCATGGTGTTCATATCCATTATTATGCAATACAGTAGAATATGGTGAATGGAAAAATGGACGTAGACAAGAAGGCTTGATAATGTCTGCGCAAAGCTTTGGATCAAAATGTGGAACAGCAGTTGGAACGGCACTTTGTGGATGGGTACTTGCAATTGTAGGATATGATGGAAGTGCAGCAATTCAAAGTACATCAGCTTTAAAAGGAATAACATTATTGTATATTGTTCTTCCAATTATATTAAACATTTTAGGAGCAATAGTATTAAGCTTTTATAATCTAGAAAAAGAATATCCAGCTATTGTTAAAGAGTTAGAAGAAAGACATCAAGCAGCTGAAACAGTGTAATAGTAGAAAAAAATATTAAGGAGATAAAGTATGTACAGTAGTTTTAGACCAGGGCAAGTGTGGCTTGATACTGAAGGAAAGAGAATTCAGGCTCATGGCGGATCAATTATAGTTGTTAATGGCACATATTATTGGTACGGAGAAAATAAAGAAAAAACAGATGGAAAAAATGGTATTTGGCATTGGGGAGTCAGATGTTATGCTTCGAAAGACTTGTATAATTGGAAGGATAAAGGAATAATAATTCCGCCAGATTTAGAAAATGAAAATTCATCACTTAATCCAAAGTCTTGTATGGATAGACCACACATAATTTACAATGAAAAAACAAAAAAATTTGTGTGCTGGTTAAAAATAATGAATGACTATAATGAGCAAACAGAAACGATACTTGTAGCTGACAATATACTTGGACCATATAAAAAGATAAAAGAAGGTCTAAAGCCATTGGGTATGAGTGCAGGAGATTTTGACTTAGCAGTAGGAGAAGATGGAAAAGCATATTACTATTTCGAACGAGTACATACAGAAACGATATGTGCAGATTTGACAGATGATTATACTGATGTAACAGGGGAATATTCAGAACATTTTCCAAGAAAGCATCCACCATATGTCAGAGAAGCAACTGCTCATTTTATGAGAAATGGAAAACATTATTTGTTAACATCGGGCACAACAGGATATTTACCTAATCCATCAGAAATCGCTATTGCAGATACTTGGCATGGCCCCTATAAGGTATTAGGAAATCCACATGTAGGCGATAAGACACAAACATCTTTTCATAGTCAAGTGTCAAGTGTATTTAAAGTACCAGGGAAAAAAGATTTGTACATAGCGTGTGCAGATAGATGGTTACCAAATGCTATGGACAAGAAGTATCCGATTTATGAAAAAATGTTTAATGCTATTTATAGCGGAGAAAAGTTTGATTTTAGCTTGATGGGAGAAGAGCCTGTTCAAAACACTTCAATTGCAGATTATGTGTGGTTGCCAATTTATTTTGATGGCGAAAATGTACATATTTATTGGAAAGATGAGTGGGCATTAGACGAATTTGAATAGAAATCATCCTCAAATTTCAAAAGCCGGGCTTTAGCTCGGCTTTTATTATATAGGTAAACACATCAAAGTTTCTCACATTATGTTATAATAAAAAAGTTAACAAAATATAAATAATAGGACAGAGGTAAAAAAATGAACCAAGAAACAGTAAACCGTATTAGAAAATTTACAGATGATCGTGATTGGAATCAGTTTCACGCACCAGGAAATTTAGCAAAATCAATTGTTATAGAGGCAGCAGAGCTTTTAGAGTGCTTTCAGTGGAATGAAGATGAATATGATCTTCAACATGTAAAAGAAGAACTAGCAGATGTTATAATTTATAGTCAACAATTATTAGACAAATTAAATTTAGATATAAACGATATTGTCAATATGAAAATGGCAATGAACGAAGCCAAATATCCGGTAGAAAAAGCTAAAGGTAGTGCAGCTAAATATGATCAGCTTTAATATGTAAACATATTAAGAATTTAAAAAAGCTAATAAAATTTAGACTTTATTATAAACGATAACAATCATTTAGCCGAAAAAAACATATGAAAGTTATTAAAATTATTAAAATTTTATAAATATTAGAAAAGTATAAAATAATAAAAATATATATAAAATACAAATAGGAAAGTTAATTTGAGGGAAAGGTACATCTTTGAGTTATATTTTAATAATTTAATTAGAGGTGTTGTTAATGAAAAAAGTTAAGGGGTTTTTTAAGAAAAATGAACTGTTAGCAACAAACTTGTTAATAATTGTGTGCGGAGCAATATTTGCTTTTTTGTTATCTTATAGCAGTTTAGATTCAATGATGAAGAAGGATATGGAAAGGACAACAAATGCTTTGTTTGATGGAATTTACTCCTCGATAAGTAGCAGGTTGGAATATTCAGCAAACTTCACAAATGGTATGTGCAACGATTACTTTTTACAAAGTATGCTTGAAAAAGAAGATGAAATGCCAGAAGAAGAATTTGAACAGTTAATGGCCAATTATTTGGACAACATTCGTAAGGCAAACAAATGGGAAGGTACATACTTGATATCATGCAAAACAAAAAAATATTACACGCCGCAAGGTATAGGTAAAACAGTTGATGCAACGAAGGATAAATATGATTTATGGTATGAAAATTTTGTTAAATCTGGCATAGAGTATGGTGCAGATTTGACTTATGACCAATTTAATGATAAATGCTACGTTATTTTTACAGATAGGCGCATGGAGGTAGATGGTAAATTACGAGCGGTACTAGGATGTGCAATGTATTTATCGGATGTTACGGATATCATAAAAAAACAGGCAAAGAAATATAATGTAGATGTGTGTCTTACAGACAAAACGGGTAAAACTACATTAGATGATAAAGGCGTCAATTTGGTAGAATCATATTACAGTAGGTATTATACAAGTGATATGAAAAAACGAAATCAGATATATACAAAAGATGGGTACATTATTAGAAAATATATTCCAGATATGGGAATGTATTTAGTAGTAAAGAATAAACATTATACTGTAGCAAATCAGTTTATGAGTATTTTTGCAGGTACAGTTTTTTATGCAATAGTAATGATAATTATATTAACATGTTTTAATTTTTATAAATTTAAAGGCGAAAAAGCAATTTTAAAAAGCAATACATATAAGGATTTTTTAACTAAAATTTTTAACGTAAAAGGCTTACAGAGTAATATAAATTTGTTCATAAATGATAAATCAAGAAATATCGAAGGCGCTGCAATGTTTATGCTAGATATTGATAATTTTAAAGAAGTTAATGATACATTTGGTCATGGAAAAGGTGATGAATTAATTATCAAATTTGCAAATGAATTGTCAAAAGAGTTTAGATCTGGAGATATTGTAGGAAGGTTAGGAGGAGACGAATTTATGGTGTTTTCACCGACGCTAAGTGATCGAAAATCCATTGAAAAAAAAGCAAAAGAGTTGCAAAACAAATTAAAGTGGACAATAGAAGAAAATGGTATAAAAGTGTATGTTTCAGTAAGTATTGGAGTAGCAATATATCCAACAGATGGAAAAAGTTATGAAGAACTCTATAAATTAGCAGATAAAGCTCTTTATTATGTTAAGGAACATGAAAAAAATGGATATTGCATATATTCAGAGAAAATATTTAAAGAGGATATGTCGTAAAAGGCATATCCTCTTTATATTAAACTAGATTAATTTTTTAAAATCGCTGTAAGTCTAAACTCAAGCCAAGTCTAAATTCTAATCAATTTTAAATTTACTTAGCTCGCTATTAATTGATATTGCAGAATCTGAAACTGAATTAGCTGTTGTTTCAACACCTTGTGATTCATCAGCAATATCTTGTGCACTTGCTGCTAGAGAAGCAACTGTAGCATTTACTTCTTGTGAACTTGCAGATTGTTCTTCAGAAATAGCAGCTACTGAAGAGGCAATATTATTTACATCACCCATCATTTCTATCATTTCTCGCATAGTCTCAGCTGCTTTATTTAAATCTTCATAAATCATATTAAAGCTTTGACCAGCCTTAGAAACAGCTTCATTATTTTCTGTAATAGAATCCATATTAATCTGAGATTTTTCAGCAAGATTTTGTATTAATTGAGTTATCTCAATAATTATATTGCTGATTTCTTTTGCAGATTCTTGGCTATTTTGTGCTAGATTGCCAATTTCATCAGCAACAACGGCAAAACCTTTTCCAGCTTCTCCGGCTCTAGCAGCTTCAATACTAGCATTTAGAGAAAGGAGATTTGTTTGTTGAGAAATAGAATCTATCATTTCAACAATTTCAGTTATTTTCTCAGCAGATTTACCAACGGTTGTAACGACTTCATTCATTTCGTTCATTGATAAAGTAATATCTTCCATATTGCGTTGAACGGTATTCATGTCCTTATGTCCGACTTCCGCACGTTTAACAAGTTCAAGCATTGTATCATTTGTTGCACTTCCACTATCTGTCAGATCGGATACAGCGCCAGCTAACTGAGTCGCATTATTTGCTAATTCGCCAACAGCATTAGATATATCATCCATTGTGGTTTGGATTTGATGCATTGATTCTGATTGTTCATCAGCTTTACGGGTCATTTTTTCAGAAGCTGCTTTTGAAACATTAGAGTCATCTTTCAGGCGTTCTGCTTTATCTTGAATGGATCTAATAGTTGAATTCATGGTCTGTACGTATCCATCAATTTCAGAACATATTAGTCCGATTTCATCCCCATTACTAGGTGGCATATGAACAGTTAAATCTCCATCTGACACTTTTAAAATACCTGCTAAAAGACCATTTACAGGTTTAGTAATTACTTTATTAATAGTTAAAATAATTACAAAAATAATGATAAGGATAAGAATTATCATTGCAACGACTGCAATAACCATAAAGTTATTAGCTGTAGCTTCTACATCTTTTACAGGAACAGAGGAAACTAAAGTCCAGGATGTTCCTTGGATAGGAGAAATTGCAACGTATACTTTTCCAATAGAGCCACCTTTATCAAGAGTGACAACTTTTGAAGAGCCACTATCTATAAGATTTTTAATTGATTTAATGTAATCCGTTCCATCTTTAGAAATTAATTTTCCATTTAATGATTCATCACTATATGAAATGATATAATCACCACCGATTATCATAGAAGCACCAGTTTTGTACCGACCCCCAAAAGTTAGACCTAAAAAATCTAACGATGGGAGGTCGGTATTTTTATGACTAAATATAGTTATGACTTAAAAAAACAAGTTGTTGATGCCTATTTTTGTGGAGAAGGTGGGTACACTTTTCTTGCTGAGAAATATGGTATAAAAAATAGAAAACAAGTTCTTAATTGGGTTCATTACTATGAACAGTTTGGAGATGATGGATTAAAAAGATCTAGAATAAGAAAAAATTATTCTTTTGATTTTAAACTAGCAATGGTAGAATCATATTTATCAAGTGAGTTCTCATATCAGGAATTAGCTC
>FOPE01000058.1 GCA_900113385.1 Lachnospiraceae bacterium C7 | reverse complement strand
GTAGCCAAGTTCGGAAGGGATAAACGCTGAAGGCATCTAAGCGTGAAGCCCCCCTCAAGATGAGATATCCCACTCGAAAGAGATAAGACCCCTGAGAGACTATCAGGTAAATAGGGCAGAGGTGTAAGTACAGTAATGTATGTAGCTGACTGTTACTAATAGGTCGAGGGCTTGACCAAGAAGGTTGAACGGATAAAGAAGTTTGTGTGAAGTTTTGAAGATATATGGAAATATGATGAAGGGGTGTAGTTCATCGGTAGAATAAGAGTCTCCAAAACTCCAGAGGAGGGTTCGATTCCTTCCACCCCTGTTTTAAAGATCACATTTTGTGGTCTTTTTTTGTGTATTTATTAGTAGGATGGATATAAAATAGTTGTTATTGACAGTTTATGAAAATATTGGTAGACTTAAAAGGTAATTTAAACCGTTGATTGAGAGTAGTAAATATATAGGAAGAATTATAGAGAGCTGCAGATGGTGGAATTGTGGTATTTGATATATATTGAATGGACTCATGAGGGCAAAGGCAAAGTTTAATCAAAGTATATTTAGATTATTATTTAAACCATGATTAAATTATTAGGCTTTGACGGAAGTGCACCGTTATCGCAACGGCATATGATAGTATGCTATGTTATGTATAGTTTCGTGTATAGATGACGATGGCTCCTATCATTAATATAATGATGAGGGCTTTTTTTATTTTATATAGATATTATCTAATATAGCATTTAAAGAAGAATTTAAAAATTATTAGATATTATACGGAGGTAATAAAATAATGGAAAAAATAATTTTAACAGGTGATAGACCTACAGGAAAATTACATGTTGGACACTATGCAGGGTCTTTAAAAAGAAGGGTAGAATTACAAAATAGTGGTGAATACGATAAAACATACATAATGATTGCTGATGCGCAAGCTTTAACAGACAATTTTGACAATCCTGAGAAGATTCGCCAGAATATTATTGAGGTTGCATTAGATTATTTGTCTTGTGGAATAGATCCTAGTAAATCAACTATTTTTGTGCAATCACAGATTCCAGAGTTGACTGAATTAACATTTTTCTATTCAAATTTAGTAACAGTATCTAGATTGCAGAGAAATCCTACAGTTAAAAGTGAAATTAAGATGAGAAATTTTGAGGCTAGTATTCCTGTTGGATTTTTCACATATCCAATTAGCCAAGCTGCAGACATTACAGCGTTTAAAGCTACAACTATTCCAGTTGGTGAAGATCAATTACCTATGATTGAACAGACGAGAGAAATAGTTAGAAAGTTTAATTCAATTTATGATGAAGTACTTGTTGAGCCAGATGTTATTTTACCTAATAATAAGGCTTGCATGCGTTTACCAGGTATTGATGGAAAGCAAAAGATGAGTAAATCTTTAGGAAATTGTATTTATCTTTCTGACACTGAAAAAGATGTAAAACAAAAGATTATGAGCATGTATACTGATCCAACACATATTCAAGTTTCTGATCCAGGTCATATTGAGGGAAACACGGTGTTTACATATCTTGATGCCTTTAGTAAAAAAGAGCATTTCGAAGAATATTTAAGTGATTATAATAATCTTGATGAACTTAAAGAACATTATCAAAAAGGTGGTTTAGGTGATGTTAAGATTAAAAAATTCTTGAATAATGTTATGCAAGAAGAGCTTGCTCCAATTAGAAAGAAACGTGCAGAGTTTGAAAAAGATATACCTGGGGTATACGAAATCTTAAAAAACGGAAGTGAAAGAGCAAGAGAAACTGCAGCACAAACTATGGCAGAAGTAAAGAATGCAATGAAAATTAATTATTTTGAAGACGAGGAATTAATTAAGAATCAGTCTACAAAATATTCAGAAAAATAGATTATAGATTGAAAAGTAAATCAAAGATTGAAAAATAAATCAAAGATTGAAAAGTAAATCAAAGATTGAAAAGTAAATCAAAGATTAAAAAAATAGATCATGGATTTTTTAAAATAAATCATATATTTAATAAAAATGGAAGTTAGGTGGTTGTTGATATGATTCGTGTAGCTAAAGAGACCGACATTGAAAGATTAATGAATATATATAATGAGGCAATAGAAAATACCATTGCCACATTTGACCTTGAAAAAAAGAGTTTGGATGACAGAAAAGTCTGGTTTAAAGATCACATTAACAATCCGTATATTATTTTAGTAGAAGAAATTGATGGCGTAGTGGCAGGCTACGCTTCATTATCAAGATATAGGGATAGAAAAGCATTTGATAAAACAGTAGAAATTTCGATATATATAGCACCAGAATATCGAGGACGTGGCATTGGTTCAAGGCTTATGAAAGAAATTTTAGATTATGCTAAGAACAATAAAAAAGTTGAAGTTGTTGTATCACTTATTACAGGTGAAAATGCAGGTAGTTGTCACTTACATGAAAAGTTTGGCTTTGAATATTGTGGTGAATTTAAAAATGTAGGAACTAAATTTGGAAAGAATTTAGATTTGAAATTTTATCAAATAATATATGAAAGAGATGCTTAGCTATGGTTAAATTTTATAAAACTGATAATAGGTTAATTCATGAAGAAAATGAAATAAACAGTGGAGTATGGATTCAAATGGTAAATCCTACTATTGCGGAAGGCCAAAAAGTAGCAGAAGAATTAAATATTGACATTGCTGATGTTTTAGCTGCTCTTGATGAAGAGGAAAGTTCGCGTATAGAATTGCAAGACGGATACACTTTGATTTTGGTAGATATTCCAACAATTGAAATACGTCACGATAAAGAATCCTATACAACAATTCCATTGGCTATTATTTTAACATCAGATATAATTATTACAGTTTGTACGGAAGATACTCAAGTTTTGCATACTTTCATCCAGAATCGAGTAAAAGAGTTTTCAACAAAGAAAAAGTTAAGATTTGTGTATCAAATTTTATATAGAATTTCTGCGTTATATCAAAGTGACTTAAGAGTTATTGATAAAATGAGAACAGAAATTGAAGAACGTGTAGGCGATGATACGCAAGAAGAGGATTTAATAGCATTGCATGAACTTGAATCAACATTAGTATATTTTGCAACATCGTTGAGAGCTAACGGGGTTGTTCTTGATAGATTGACAAGGTATAAACGTCTTGAACAGTATCAAGAAGATAAAGAGTTGTTGGGCGATGTAATTATAGAAAATCAGCAAGCAATTGAGATGACAAGTATTTATCGTGATATTATAAAAGGTACTAGAGAATTAATGTCATCAGTATTAGATAATAGAATGAATACAGTAATGAAAACACTGACTTCTATTACTTTAATAATGGCTATTCCGACAATTATATCTGGAATTTATGGTATGAATGTAAATCCTAGATGGGTTCCATTATCGAAGACAGTTCATGGTTTTGCTATAATAATAGCTTTAACTATTTTGATTTGTGTATTATTAATGCTTATATTAAGAAAAAAGAAAATGTTGTAGGATAAAAGGTTTAAATATTTTTTATAAAATAAAAGAATCTATACGATGTAGGATTATAAACGTATAGATTCTTTTTTTGTTGAAATTTATTTTGACAATTTTATTGTTTATAAAAAAATAAAACTTCATTCTGATAATTTCATTATTTGTTAAAAAATAAAAGTACTTTTAATTTAAATGAATTTATCTATAGTATTTATTCAATTCCTTCAAATCTACCACTAGCACCACATGGAAGTACAAGGCCAGATGAGTGAACTGGTAAACCAATTTCATCAGCTGTAACAGTTCCAGGAAAATCTGAAAGAGCGGTAGTAATCATATATTTTAAAACGGCTGGTTGTAAACCAGTTGTATATGAATTTACAAGGAAAAATAAAGGGTTTGGTACTAAAATCTGAGTACACAATTTGATTAAATCATAAATACACTCTTCAATTTTCCAAATTTCGCCCTTGGGTCCACGACCGTAAGAAGGTGGATCCATTATTATGGCATCATAGTGATGACCACGACGAATTTCACGTTCTACAAATTTAACGCAGTCATCGACTAACCAACGGATTGGTGCATCTTTAAGACCAGAGGATACTGCATTTTCTTTTGCCCAATTAACCATACCTTTAGAGGCGTCAACATGAGTGACCTGTGCACCTGCGGCTGCGGCAGCCAAAGTAGCACCACCTGTATAAGCAAATAAATTAAGAACCTTAATTGGACGGTTTGCTTTTTTTATTTTTTCAGAGAACCAATCCCAGTTAACAGCTTGTTCAGGGAATAGTCCTGTGTGTTTAAAATTAAATGGCTTTAACTGAAATGTTAAATCTCTATAATGGATGCTCCATTGTTCAGGTAAGTCAAAGAATTCCCATTCTCCACCACCTTTAGAACTTCTATGATAATGAGCATTTTTTTTCTTCCATGCTTTACTCTTTTTTGGAGTGTCCCAAATTACTTGAGGATCGGGACGAACTAAAATGTATTCTCCCCAACGTTCAACTTTTTCACCACGTGAACAATCTAGAACACGGTAATCTTTCCAATTATCGGCAACCCACATATTAAAGATCTCCTTTCGAGTTGTTGACTAAAATGCATACTTATTAAATTATAAATGCATACAGGATTACAGTCAACAAAATTTTTAATCTAGAAAGATTGAATGAAAAATAGAATGAAAAAAGAAAGGGAAAACAGAATGGTCAAATAGGGTTAAGTGAATAAAGGTTTTTCCGATAAATATATTAGTAGAATATAGTTGATAGGATAACCCCAAAAGTAACAAAGTAGTATGAAATTGACAAGATAACCCAAAAAGTAATAAAGTAGTATGAACTTGATAAGATAACCCCAAAAGTAACAAAGTAGTATGAAATTGACAAGATAACCCCAAAAATATTAAAGAAAATGAAGTTAAGATATTAATGTCTATTATATGGTTGAAATTTTTGATATAGTGATAGATTTTTTTCGTTCGATAAGAAATTGATGAAGCGATAGCTTTTTATCGTACGATAAGAAGTTGATGAAGTGATAGCTTTTTATCACGGAAGAGTAAATTTTTATTATGTGATGTTAAAATGTTAATTTGAGTTAAGAGTAGTTTTATACAGCGGAACATAGTTTTGAATAGATAATAGAATTTGATGTTTTTATTAATAGTTTTTTATTAAGAGGTTTTTATTAAAGAGAGGGAGTAGGATATGGGCTTAACAGAAATAAAAAAAGGAAAAATATTACATTCGAAAGATGATGTCGTTCATACAATAGAAATTGTTTTAAAAGGTAGTGTTCGTATGTATGACGAGTTTGATAGTTTGAATATAGGAATTGGTGGAATTATCGGAATAGTCGAGAAAAATGGAGTTAATTATAAATATGATTATCAAGCTAATGATGATGTGACTATTTATAGTTATGAATATAAGAATGAAAATAGTGTACAGGATGCGATTTTGTCCAATCCTAAGATAGCTCCAGTGCTTGCATCCCAGATGGTACAGGTTGCATGTAATGGGTATGTGTATCTAAAGAAAAAATATGATTTAGCCACAAAAGAATATAAAGATTTGCAGACAAATCAAAGCAACTATCCAGGTCTATGCGCGTTGACAGGTGAACCTAATAGGACGTTTTTAGAGTTATATAATGTTGAAAAACTGGAAAAAAGTGAAATTATTGGAAGTTGGCAAGCAGATTTTATAATTTCAGTTTATAAAAATGATGAAAAGATTAGAAAAGGATTTTATTCTATTGGAACGGAAATGTGTTGTGGCGTAATTATGGGTACTGTAAGTATTTTTGAAAAAATATTAAATGAGATTAAATATTTGACAGAGTATAGTAATAATTTTGCAAAGTCAACAGCAAGTTTTAAATCAGTGTATGCACAGGTTAAGGCAAAAGCAGATCAACTAAAGAGAGATTCTGCAGTTGAAGAAGAAAATGTTAAAATTGAGAATGCGTTAGATACGATATTAGAATTTTCAAATGTTGAGTCAGGTTTAAGAATTAATTTTAAAAAAGCGATTGAAACATATATGAAATCCCCAAATAGAACAGATGCATCTGATGAAATGAGAATGATTCGAAGAGATATTTCAAAATATTTTTATGAAGTATATTTGACTGCTTTTAAAACAAGTTTAACAACGGAAATTCTCCCAATAGAGTTAAAAATGTTTTTTATGTTTGGGTTTGTTGATGAAAAGCTAGCAGGAGAAGAGAATACGGCAATTTTGTATAAGTTTGCAAAAAATTATGAACCAGATGAAAACGGACGAATTAAAACAATTTATGAATGGTTGAAAATGATATATGATGGTGAGGTTGAACCATCTAGGAATGAATTTGATTTGGATTATGTAGGCTTTTTGAAAGAGCAGAAAGCTCACGGAGAAATAACAGAAGCGGAATTAAAGGAAAAAATGAACGATTCTGAAGAAAAGTTGAAATTTGAAGTTAAAAACCTGTTTACATTAGGAAGTAGAATGACATTTGGGCGTATTAGTGTATTTTTGCCTATTTTTGATTCTGAAAATGTTCAAAAGACATTAGAAACAACATATATGTCAAAAGATGTTGTTAATAGTTTGATCAATGAAATTAAAAAAATTGATTATAGTTTGTTTTATCGTGAGACTGTTTTTTCAGATACAAGTAAAGGAATAACACAGTTGTATGTTCAAAAAGAAGTCATGCCTTATGTTATTTTGTTACCTAATATTGGAAGTAGAATGAGTTTGTGGCAAGAAATCGAAGGCAGGAGAAGAGCTACTCCAGCGCGATTTTTAACATCAATTTTCCATACGGAAAATATGTTTGACAACTTATTAAAGACATGTGGAGAGTACAGATGGGAAATGTGCAAAACAGTGCAAGGTGCATATTGGAACAATATAAAAGATCCATCACTCACATCAGAATACTGTGATTATTTGCAATTTTACAAGAAAAATAATCAATTATCGACAGAACAAAAAGAAAAATTAAAAATACAGTTAAAGAAATATTCTAACAACTTTAGAAATGTTTTTGTGGCTGATTACATGACTTATATGAAATTTGAGGAAAAAGGCTCATTAAGACTTAATAAGATAGCAAGAGCAATACTTGCAACTTACTGCACTTTTTCCGCAGAAACAAGGACAAGGTTGAAAGAAAATCCACAATATAAGGAATTGATAACGAAACATGACAATAAGATTCAAAATCAGTTAGGTTTAATTGCTAATTTGGTTAAAAAACTTAACAATCAAAAAGATGAGATTCCTGAGGAAGTAACGATGCAGGAAGAGTTTTTGAATTTATAATTATAATAGAGAAAATAAAAAAATTTATATGCCGACCTTTTAAAAGTTAGAAATTTAAAAGGTCGGTATTTTTTATAGATTAAAGAATCTATCCCATTCAATTGTGTTAGCATCTCCTGAAAAGATAAATCTATAAGTGTGATCTTCTGTATCAATGTTTACAATGTAAGAGTTTTCTTTTTGCTCAATGGAATTAATAAAACATCCCTGGAGGTTTTGAAATTCTTGAGAATATTGTTCTTTTTCTACAATTCTGTCAGGAACTTTTTTTAAAAGATCGCCATTAGGATTGAATACTTTATAGCCTTCTTCAACCAAAGATTCAATAGTAACATTAGCAATTTTTAAAGTTAAATTATTAGTTCTCATAAGTCTGATATCTCGATTTTTAGAGTTCTCTGGTAAAATTTTTACATTATCTAAATAAAAAATTAGGCTATCTAAAGATAAACGAATTTCGTTAATACAAGCCTCTTTAAAGTCAAAATGATTTAATTCATTAGTTGTTGTATAATTCATGATTTTGTCCCCTTTTTTTAGTAAATTGTTCTGCCAATATTTATTTTAACATAATAAAGAGATAATGTTTAAGATAAAAAGCAATCTTTACAATATTATGAAGTCTAAAAATGTGATATTATAAAAATAAAATAAAAAAAGTATAAAAAAATACGAATATATTTTTTAAATACACCGATAAAAAAGATATGAGGAATTTTATATCAACATGAAGGGAAGGGTTTAAGTGGAGTATAAGACGGTTATACAAATTTCGGAAGAATGGAATATTACGCCTAGAGCAGTTAGAAATTATTGTAATGCAGGTAAAATTAATGGTGCACAGAAAATAGGAAAGATTTGGTTGATTCCATCGGGGGCAGTTGCCCCTAAAAGGGTGTCTAAAAAGGATCTTTTAAGTGTTTTAAAAAACGAACTAGAAGATCAAACAAAAAATGGAATATATCATGGATTACAGGTGGACAGTGCTTATAATACTACAAGTCTTGATGGATGTAATGTTACAAGAGAGCAGGTAAGGTATATGTTTGATACAAAGACATTGCCAAAGGCTAGTGAAGCAATATTGATAGATGATTTAATAGAAATAAATAACCACTTTAAATGTGTAAATTATATTATAAAAACTGCTAAGAAACCATTAAAAGAGGCGTATATAAGAAAACTTTTTTGTAGTCTTGAGAATGCAACTGAAATTTGGGAAAACAATCTAACTACTCACATGCCATATAGAAAAAAAGATATTGTTTTTAATGAAGTACATGGAGCTGAGCCAGAAGAAATAGAGGAAAAGTTAAAAAAATTATTTAATGAGTATGAGGAAAAAATTCGTATTGCTGCAAAAAATAAAGAAAAAATTGGTTTAGATGAATTATTAGAATTGCTACATGGATTTATGATGATTGCTCCTTTTGATAAGGCAAATGGAAAAATTGGAAGACTAATATTATTAAAGGAATGCTTAAGAAATGAAATTGTACCATTTTTAATAGAAAGCGATATGAAGATTTTCTATGACCGAGGAGTAGTAAAATGGAAAGAAGAACCATCAATTTTGAGAAATGCAGTGTTAGTTGCTCAAGATAAATTCAGAACATATTTAGATTACTTTAAGATAAAATATAAAAAACAAAAATAGTTTTATGGAAAATCTAGCAATTGCTAGATTTTTCTGATTTAAATAGTAGTAGTAAGTGATTTAGACAGCAGGAGTAGGTGATTTAGACAGTAGTAGTAAGCGATTTAAATAATAAGAATAATAGATTGTGTTTACAGATAGGTTATAATATGATAATATGGTAGCATAGTAGCACACTAAAGCGAAAGGAAAATAATAATTATGACAGTAAAAAAATTAAAGATATCATTTCTAGTATTAATTGCTATTTTGTTTGTTATTTTAGAAGTGTTAAATTTTACAACAAAAAAAGGTAATGATGCAGAATCGAGTCAAAGTACAGCAAAGAGAGAGGATACATTTGTTGTAGGATTCGATCAGAATTTCCCACCATTTGGTTATAAAGATAAAAATGGCGAATATACAGGATTTGATATTGACTTAGCCAAAGAATGTGCAAAGAGAATGAATAAAAAATTAGTTTTACGTCCTATTGATTGGGATTCTAAAGATATGGAATTAGAAACAAAAAATATTGATTGCATTTGGAATGGTTTTACAATTAATGGTAGAGAAAATGATTATGAATGGACAAAACCATACATGGATAATTCACAAGTCGTTGTTGTGAGAAAAGATTCAGGTATTAAAAAGCTAGAGGATCTATCGGGAAAAGTTGTTGATGTCCAAATGGATTCATCAGCTGAAACAGCGCTTAAAAGTGATGAAAACAAAGCTTTATTAGAGAGCTTTAAAGGAAATACAACAAAGGCTGTTGCTGATTATAATACTGCAATGATGGATTTAGAGTCTAGTGCAGCTGATGCAGTAGCAATGGATATTTTTGTTGCAAAGGATCAAATTAAAGGTAAAGAGGACAAGTTCATTATTTTAGATGATCAAATTTCTACAGAGCAGTATGGTGTTGGATTTTATAAAGGCAATACTAAATTGAAAAATGAAGTAGAAAAGACCATGAAAGAAATGGTTAAGGATAAAACATTTAAGAAGATATCTGAAAAATGGTTTGATACTGATGTGTGTATTTTAAAATAAGAAAGACTAACTATTAAAAGTCAAGTTAAAAAATGATATTTTTTGATTAAAGTGCAGAAATGCATTTTAGATATATTTTGAACTCAGTTGGAGTTCTATGAACCTTGAAAACTGCATGACAAAAAGAGCATCTATGTAGGTGCTCAAAAAAGGAGTATTGAATTAGAAAAAGTTAAGATGCTTTAATGTATTGCTGATTTGTTTTTTCGAGATGATAAATGACTCGTACTAGCTTTTTTACAGCGTGAGATAGAGCAACATTATAATGTTTACCTTCGGATCGCTTCTTGGCTAGATATTCAGCAAAAGTTG
>FOPE01000030.1 GCA_900113385.1 Lachnospiraceae bacterium C7 | reverse complement strand
ACAGATGAATTAATTGCACAATATGAAAATGAATTAGGTTTTGCAAAATTAAAAGAAAAAGCCAAAAAAGAAGAAAAGAAAGCAAAACAGAATACAGACAAAAGTAAAGAAAAATCATCAGATAAAAAAGTAAATTCAGAAGTAAATCCAGATGATATGAACCTTGGAGAAGAACCAGAAGAAGTTATTAGGTTAAAGGCTTCTGGAAGTCCAATTAAGAAATCTATTCAATTTCAGATTTATGATGCAGGAGACGCATCAAGTTTTGGTGTACAATGGTTGGATGATAGAACCGGTCAGAACACAGTATATAGAGAAGTTTCTATGCCTAATCAATATGGATACAAATTTGATAATAAACCAATGGCTAGTTCTATTCCGGGTAGTGGAGTTATTCAAGTAAATATGCATCCTGAGTTAGACCATGTGCAATATAATCCAACACTTAAAGGCACAAACACTTTAACTGTATATTATGGTGGAATTGAATCATCTGTTATAGATGGACATGCTGTCACACCTTATTTTTGGATGAATACTGCTAAAAATGGTGCAAAAGCAGATGGTATATTCGATTATACAGACAAGCCGGGATTTCCAAGATTTTCTAATGGTGCTGATGATAACACAAATGGACGTGGCACAAAAATAAATGGAAAATGGAAGTATGATTCTAAGTGGGATAGAAGATGGACCTCAGAAATTAAACAACCAAGTGATGATATGTTCCAAATTTATATGTACACAGGCGTAGGATTTTACGAAGCCCATCAACGAATCCATTGGTGGTCTTCCCACAACGTCCACTACGACAGCAACGGTGGCGAATACCCCGGTGGTGCTCCTTCTGATTTCACAAAAGGATCTGGGCAAACTCCTAACATTTCATCTAAAATCCCTCAAAAACATGGTTATGATTTTGAAGGTTACAATATTACTGGTGATGTAAAAGGAAGTTTAGACGACCAAAAAAGAGATGGAAAAGGACTTGTCCACCCTACTGAAGCTTATACACATGACCAAAACGGCTGCGCTAGCAGCCGAATAAAAAATTCGAATAAAAAATTCGAATAAAAAACCTAAATAAATAATTTGAGTTAATAATTTGAAATCTATCATACAAATCTCAAGTATTAATTTCCTATTTTAAATTATGAAAAAACAATGAAAATCCACAACTTCACAACTATATCACATTTTTGTCAATTAATTGACAAGTAAGGAGTATATTGTATTCTATGCACACGGCAAGGAAAAACGGTAAGTGATAGGAGGAACAGGTTGTGATTGAAATAAAAAATCTTGTCAAAAAGTACGGCGAAAAAGTCGCAGTCGACAACTTAGATTTAACCATAGAAAATGGAAAAATCTATGGCTTTTTAGGCCCTAATGGAGCTGGTAAATCAACAACAATGAACATAGTAACAGGATATATTGGAGCAACTAGTGGTGAAGTTATAATAGATGGCCACGATATTTTCAAAGAACCTGAAGAAGCCAAAAAATGTATTGGTTATTTACCAGAGATACCGCCATTATATGTTGACATGACAGTATTAGAGTATTTAAAATTTGTTGCAGAATTAAAAAAGATTCCAAAAAACAAAAGAAAAGAAGATATAGAAAGTGTAATGGAAACAACTCAAATTGCAGATGTTTCTAACCGCATGATTCGCAACTTATCTAAAGGTTATAGACAAAGAGTAGGATTTGCACAAGCAATATTAGGTTATCCAGATATTATCATCTTAGATGAGCCAACTGTAGGATTAGATCCAAAGCAAATAATAGAGATACGTGACCTTATAAAAGAATTAGGAAAAAAACACACAGTTATTTTAAGCTCTCATATTTTGTCAGAGATAAGTGCAGTTTGCGATGAAATATTTATTATCTCAAAAGGAAAACTAGTAGCAAATGATACTACAGAAAATATATTAGCATTGGTAGCAGGAAATCAGGAATTACAGGTTAAAGTACCAAAAGATGCTAAAAAATATGAAGAAGTTCTTGATGATATTCATGAAGTGGCAAGTTATAAAGTAGAAGAAAACGAAAATGACATAATAATCCAGATACTTGCAGATGGAGAAAAAGATATAAGAGAAAAAGTATTTAAAACTTTTGCAAGCAATGATATATCTATTTTAGAAATGTCAGAAAAAACAAAATCATTAGAGGATGCATTCTTAGAATTAACACAGGAGGGTGAAAAATAAGATGTGTGCGATTTTTAAAAGAGATTTTAAAGCCTACTTTCAAAATGTAGTAGGTTGGTTATTTATAGCTGTAGTATATGCAATATTTGGATTGTTTTTCTATGCATTCAACATGGTACAAGGAAGTACAGATGTGTCATCTGCAGTAGGAAATATGGCATTTATATTGATGATTACAGCACCAATTCTTACAATGCGAAGCTTTTCGGAAGATAGAAAAAGTAAAGTAGAGCAGTTAATATTAACATCTCCAATTTCAATTGGAAAAATAGTAGTAGCAAAATTTTTGGCAATGTTTGCAGTATATACAATTGATATTGTAGCAATGATTATTCCTACATTGATTTTAAATGTGTTTGGAAAAACAGCTATTGAGCAGAGTATGGTAGCCATTTTAGGAGTATGGTTATATGGTGGGGCTTTTATAGCAATGGGTATGTTTTTCTCATCACTTACAGAAAGTCAAGTAATATCAGCAGTTTTAACATTTGTATTTGGGTTCGCAGGATACATGATGGCATCAATAATAAGTGTTATTCCATCTAATCTTGCATTTTTTACAAAAATTTTAAACGCATTAGATTTATATACACCTTTAGTAAATATGTTAGGTGGAACATTTAGCGTAGTAAGTTTAGTATATTATTTAAGTGTTATAGTACTCTTTTGCTTTTTTACAACTCAAGCAATTCAAAAAAGAAGATGGAGCGTAAGCTCTAATAAAATATCTACAAGTGTATTTTCATCAAGTTTGATTATAGCAGGAGTTGCACTTGTTGTAGTAATAAACATGTTTGTATCTGCAATTCCAACTACAATTACAAGTGTAGATTGTACAGCAAACAAAATTTATAAGATTACAGACGTAACTAAGAAATTTTTAGGAAAATTAGATACCAATATTGAAATATATGTTTTGAATAGCGAAAAAACAAAAGATACCACAATTGACAAAACATTAGATTATTATAAATCAATGTCCAAAAAAATTAGTGTAAAATATATTGATATTACATCAAATCCACAATTTTATGCAAAATATACAGATGTAGCACCATCACAAAATAGTTTGATTGTAGTATCAAAAGATTCAAAAGGAAAAGTCCTAAAGTCAAAAGTAATTGATAGAAGCGATATTTATGAAATGTCTGCTGATGAATCAAGTTATTATGGTGGACAATCAAAAGTTACAGGTTATGATGCTGAAGGAAAACTTACAAGTGCTATAGAATACGTTTCTATGGATGAAAAAGAGTTACCAAAAGCATACATTTTAACAGGACATGATGAATTACCTATAACAGGTTCATTTTTAACAGCATTAGAAAAAGCTAATGTAACTACAGCAGAAATCAACCTTTTAAAAGAAAAAAGTGTACCAAGTGATGCAAAATGTGTGATTATTAATAGCCCAACATCTGATTTAAGCAAAGAAGATGCTCAAAAGATTAACGATTACGTTAATAAAGGCGGAAAAATTATTGTAACTTGCAATTATACAAAGCAAGATTTAGAAAACTTTAACTCAGTATTGGCAAACGTTGGAGTAACACCAGTAAAAGGTGTAGTTTACGAAAATGACACAAACCATATAGCACAAAATTCAGCTGCAGCTATTCTTCCACAAATTGTTGCAAATGATTATACTTCTTCAGTTGCAAATAAATACATTTTAATGTATGCAAGTGTTGGTTTAGGTCACAAAGACAGTAACGACAAGATATCATTTGATGAATTTTTGAAGACTTCAGACAAAGCAGTTGCAAAAGTTAATTATGAGTCAGCAACAACTTCAAAATACGAAGCAGGAGATACATATGGCCCATTTGCTTTAGGTTTAGAGGCAACTAAAAAAGTAGGTTCAAAGAAAACTGCAAAGGCAGTTGTTTTCGGAAGTTACGCCACATTAAATGAGCAAATAGATCAAATGGTTGCAGGAAATAACTCAGAAATGTTTGCAAATACGGTAAAAACATTAACAGAAAGTCCAAAACTTTCAGCAAGCACAATTAAATCAAAATCATATACATTAAGTCCACTTACAATACCAGCCTTAAAAGCAAATATTTGTTTGATAATTTGCTCAGTAATCTTGCCATTGATTTTACTGGCCTCAGGAATAGCAATTTGGTTAGTGCGTAGAAGAAAATAATTGTATTAAATGAGAAAGGCAAGGTGATCGATTAATGAGTAAACAATTAAAACAGTTAATCGTAATATGTATACTACTTGTAGTGGCTATAGTTTCTTATTTATGTTTGCAAAATTATAATGCAAAAAAAGATAGTGAAAAAGAAAAATCAGCAAAAATAAAAACAGTTAAAGTGGTTAATTTAGACAAAAAGGATGTTGTCGGATTTTCATATGTGGTAAATAATGAAACATTAAGCTTTAAAAAGCAAGGTAAAAAATGGATATGTGAAAATGATACTTCAAAAAAAATAAGCAAATCTGCAGTTGAGACAATTATAGAAAGTGCAGTAGATTTGGTGGCAGAAAATGAAGTGACAGATTTATCTAACGAAAAGGATTTCGGATTAGATAATCCAGAAAATGTAATCACTCTAGTCACAAAAGATAAAACTATAAAAATAAATATAGGAAATCATAATGACATGCTTAAACAATACTATGCTAGAATTGATGGTAAAAAAAAGGTTTACATGTTATCTGATTCGATTATGAGCACATTTCAGACACCACTAGCAAGTTTAGAAGATACAGGAACAGTTGGAATGACATCAGGTACGGAAGCCACAAAATAATAAGCCAAATTATCAGAATGATATTTCAGACGAGCTGATATTGCCTCTAAGCAATGCGTGACGGGGCAAGAGACTTAGATTATAAAAATCAAAAATAAAAATCAAAAATAAAAACCAAAAATAAAAACCAGGAAAAGATAGAATAAAGAGATGATCCATATGGATATCCTCAAAATCTATCTTAACCTGGCTTTTTTATTTGCTAGATAATTCTTTTTTCTTCTTTTCTTCTACTTTTTTTCTTAAGTCTTTTAAGTCATCGTCATTTTTAGTAACAATCTTATAGATAAATGTATAAGCCCAAATTAAAACTGGAATTATAAATGTGGCAAAAATTGAAGCTGCAAAAAAACTTTGTGTTTTCGAACTATCAAAAATTGCACAAAATAATGTAACTAAATACAACGCAACAAGTAGAAAAATGCCTAGAATTGCTAAAAATTGTTTTGTTTTTCTCATATTTATAGTGCTCCTTAAATATCATTTATTGTTTAATGATACGAAAAACAAAAAATTAAGTCAAGAAGCTTTGTAAAAAGTTTTGCAATAAATTTTAATTCTATTGAATAAAATTCTAAAAATTGCTATAATCGATTACATAGGGTACACATTAGTGTAGCTATATTATATGACTAAAATAAAAGGTGGTAGAGATATGGCTTTATTACAGGAATGGCAAAAGGTTGCCTATAACGAGAAAACAGACAAAGGGGAGTTACAGAGATTTTGGCAGAATTATTTCCTTTTAGAAAAAGGAATTTATGAAAAATTACTTTCTAATCCAAACGAAAAGGTAGAAGGTACTGTTAAAGAGTTAGCAGAGAAATATGAAGTCTCTGTACTTGAGATGACAGGATTTTTAGATGGTATCAATGATAGTCTTGTTAACGAGAACCCAATTGACACAATGGAAGAGGATACAAAAGTTAACCTCATCTATGACAAAGAAAAATTATACAAGAACATGGTTGACGCTAAAGCAGAATGGCTTTACAAATTACCAATGTGGAATGATATCTTCGATGAAGAAAAACAGCATGAATTATTTATGGAACAGAAGAGATCAGGAACAGTTGTAGTTGGTAAGAAAATCGGACGTAACGATCCATGTCCATGTGGTTCAGGAAAAAAATATAAATTCTGCCACGGACGTTAAATAGGTCTTTACAATCGAAAAAAAAAGTAGTAATATAGGAACTGTTAATCGTTGACGAAGTTATAGAGACTTTCGCATAAGCGATTATCTTAATATATTAACACGTTGAAGAGAACAGTAGGATAGCGGCCTATACCAGAGATGAATGCATAAGCTGAGAGCATTCTTATAGAAAACTATTTGAAGACCATCTCGGAGTGGCCCTAATCCGGTCCGGTGATTCCGTTATAATCGATTGAGAGGTTAGAATTATTATTCTAGCAATTCAGGGTGGAACCGCGTTTATTACGTCCCTGGTACACAGTACGTGTATCAGGGCTTTTTTATTGCTTAGAAATATCTAAAGCGGTATGTCCCAAAGTTTCTAGGCACCAAAACTTTAAAAAAATATTATGCGAATCGTAGAAATGATTTGGTGAGAGGAGACAAAAGATGAAGATTACATTAAAAGATGGCTCAGTAAAAGAGTATGAGTCAAACATGACAATTTATGAAATCGCTAAAGATATTAGTGAAGGATTAGCTCGTGTAGCATGTGCAGGTGAAGTTAACGGTGAAATAAAAGATCTTAGAACAGAGATCTCACAAGACTGTGAATTAAACATTGTAACAGCATCTGATCCAGAAGGACTTAAAGTAATCAGACATACAGCTGCTCATGTATTAGCAGAAGCTGTTAAAAGATTATATCCAACAGCTAAAATTACTATTGGACCTGCTATTGATGATGGATTTTATTATGATTTTGATTCAGAACCATTCTCAAGAGAGGCACTTGATGCTTTAGAGAAAGAAATGAAAAAAATCATCAAAGAAGGAAAAGAAATCAAGAGATTTACTTTACCAAAAGATGAAGCAATTAAATTCATGGAAGAGAAAGAAGAACCATATAAGGTAGAGCTTATTCAAGAATTAGATGATGATGCAGTTATCTCATTCTATGATCAAGGTGATTTTGTAGATTTATGTGCTGGACCACACTTAATGACAACAAAAGGTGTTAAGGCATTTAAATTGATTTCTTCTTCAATGGCTTACTGGCGTGGAGATGAAAAGAAAGCAAGATTACAGAGAATCTATGGTACAGCTTTCAACAAGAAAGATGAATTAAAAGAGTACTTACAGAAATTAGAAGACGCTAAAATGAGAGACCACAATAAACTTGGTCGTGAAATGGATTTATTTACAACAGTTGATGTAATTGGTCAAGGACTTCCATTATTCATGCCTAAGGGAACAAAGATGATCCAGAAATTACAGCGTTGGATTGAAGATTTAGAGGATAATGAATGGGGTTATGTACGTACTCGTACACCATTAATGGCTAAATCAACATTATACAAAATCTCAGATCACTGGTATCACTATAAAGACGGAATGTTTGTTATGAGTGATGCAGAGTTAACTGAAGAAGAAGCAAAACGTCAAGGTGGAAGAGAGATCCGTGGAGTACAGGACTTAAGTTTAATCGAGCATGATGCAGATGCAGATACATATGCACTTCGTCCAATGACATGTCCATTCCAGTACTATGTATATAAAGCTCGTCAGAAGAGTTACCGTGATTTACCATACCGTATGGGTGAAACTTCTACATTATTCCGTAACGAAGACTCAGGTGAGATGCATGGTTTAACTCGTGTACGTCAGTTCACAATTTCAGAAGGTCACTTAGTATGTACACCAGAGCAGATTGATGAAGAGTTCAAAAACTGTGTTAAACTTGCAAAATATTGCTTAACAACATTAGGACTTCAGGATGACGTTACATACCGTATGTCAAAATGGGATCCAGAACATCCAGACAAATACCTTGGATCAAATGAAGATTGGGATCGTGTAGAAGATGCAATGAGAACAATCTTAGATGAAATCGGTTTAGAGTACACAGAAGCAGCAGGAGAAGCAGCATTCTACGGACCAAAACTTGATATTCAAGCTAAAAACGTATACGGTAAAGAAGATACAATGATTACTATCCAGTTAGATATGTTCTTAGCAGAGCGTTATGACATGTACTATGTAGATAAGAATGGCGAGAAGAAACGTCCATACATTATCCACAGAACATCAATGGGATGTTACGAAAGAACACTTGCTTGGTTAATTGAAAAATATGCTGGTAAATTCCCAACATGGTTATGCCCAGAGCAGGTTAGAGTATTACCACTTTCTGAAAAATATATCGATTACGCTAATGAAGTTGCAAAAGAACTTAAGACAAACGGCGTAGATGTAACTGTTGATAATAGATCAGAAAAATTAGGCTACAAGATTCGTGAAGCTAGAAAAGATAGACTTCCTTATATGTTAGTAGTTGGTGAAAAAGAGCAGGAGACAAAGACTGTTTCAGTTAGAAGTAGATTTGCAGGAGACGAAGGCGTTAAACCATTAGACGAGTTCGTTAACCAGATTTGCAAAGAAATCAGAACAAAAGAGATTAGAAAAGAAGAAGTTGTAGAAGAAACAAAATAATTTTACAATTTTAATACTTAGACTACACAGAAACTATAAATCGAGTTAATAAAAAGTTAATAATTTTTCTTTATTATTTAATTGTATTCTTAAAACAAACTATGTAGAATGACAATTAGCGGCGAATTGAACAAGTAACCGAAAGGAGAATTATTTTGAGAAAGAAATCTCATATAGCTTTAGCAAGTTTTTTAGTAAAGGAATGTGAAAATTCATATATTAACAATAATAGATTAATGTTTAGGATAGGAAGCATTTTGCCAGACATTAAGCCATCTTTCTTATATAAGAGACATGAGTATAATACCACAGTAGAAGACCTTGAGGCATATACTCAAAAGATGCTTTCTAATCCTAATCTTTCAAGTAGAAAAAAGGCATTAATGCTTGGACAAATCAGCCACTATGTGGCAGATTACTTTACTTATCCACATAATGATTTTTTCTTAGGAAATTTAAAAGAACATTGTGAATATGAAGAAACACTAAAAAGAATGTTAAAAGCTTATTTGAAAACAGATTATGCATCAAAAGAATTACCACAATTTAAAAGAGCGTATTCAGTTGAAGAGGTTTTCGATAGACTTAAATCAAAACATGCAATTTACAGCAAACAAGAAGCGGGAATTGAATGTGACATCGAATTTATAGTTTCTGTTAATTATGAAGTGATTAAAAGTTTAATTATAATGCTTCAAATGGCAGAAGTTAAAAACAAGATTTTTGCAAAAGCAACACCTTCTTACTAATTGATATCTCAGATGAGATGATTCCCCAACTTTAGGTAAAGCACAGGTGGGGAAAGAGACTTGATTAGAAGAAAGAGGGAGCCAATTGGATTACAATATTAATTTTCCACATTTACATATTTTCTTGAAAAGTGTAGGAAAGACTATTGAGATAAACAACTTTGCAATTGCCTACTACGGTATTGTAATTGTATGTGGTATGCTTGCAGGTATAGCATTAGCTTGCTTTATTGCAAAAAAGACAGGACAAAATCCAGATGATTATTATGATTTGGCAATTTATGCCATTGTCTTTTCAGTAATAGGAGCTAGATTATACTATGTAGCTTTTAGATGGGATTTATATAAAAATAATCCTTTAGAAATTTTAAATATCAGAAATGGTGGACTTGGAATTTATGGTGGAGTAATTGTAGCCATGATAACTACCTTTGTTTTTGCAAAAGTAAAAAAACTTTCATTTCCATTGTTATGTGACACAGCAGGACTTGGTCTTATCTTAGGACAGGCAATAGGACGCTGGGGAAATTTCTTTAATAGAGAAGCTTTTGGAGGTTACACTAATAATTTATTTGCTATGCAGCTTCCAATTAATGCTGTAAGAAGTTCAGATTTAACACAGAAAATGTTAGATAACACAGTCACAGTTAATGATGTTGTGTACGTGCAAGTACATCCAACATTTTTATATGAATCTGTTTGGAATCTATGCTTATTGGTGTTATTATTACTTTTCTTTAAGCATAAAAAGTTTGATGGACAAGTTTTTACATTATATTTATTAGGATATGGTGTAGGAAGATTTTGGATAGAATCTTTAAGAACAGATCAATTAATTATTCCAGTAATTAACTATCCGATTTCAATGGCATTAGCAGCGACATTATCAGTAGTTGCAATTCTTATAAACATTTATATGATGTGGATTAGACCATCTAGAAAAAATAAAGAAGCTTAAGTTGATTTGTAAAAAAATTACTATATATTAATACATCGTTTTTCTAAAAAAGTTTAGAAAGACGGTGTATTTTTTTGTGTATTTTTAGTTAAATAACTTGATTTTAATAAAAGTTCGTTATAATATATTAAAAAGTGGTAGAAAGTGGTATAATAAAAACAGAAAGTGGTAAAAAGTGGTAAACTTATTTCAAGTTTCTCCGAAATTATATATAGAGAAAACGATTACTACATTATTTATTAGATATAAGCAATGTAAGAGAGTTAGAAAGAGAGGTGAAACTTCATGTTCATGGGCGAGTATAGCCATACGCTAGACGCTAAAGGCAGATTAAGTGTACCAGCTAAATTTAGAGAACAGCTAGGCGCTTCATTTGTTGTGACTAAAGGTTTAGATGGCTGCTTGTTTGTATACTCTATGGAAGAGTGGAAGAACATTGAAGAAAAATTTCGCCAGGTACCATTAACTACTAAAAATGCCAGAAAATTCACTAGATTTTTCTTCGCATCAGCAGCACAATGTGATGTTGATAAGCAAGGCAGAATACTTATTCCAGCCAGTTTGAGAGAGTACGCAGATTTGCAAAAAGAAGTCGTTTCAGTTGGAGTATTGACACGAGTTGAAATATGGAATAAAGACAAATGGCAAGAAGACAATGACTATGAAGATATGGATGAAGTTGCAGAGCAAATGGCAGAGCTTGGACTTTCCATATAAATAATTTGTTGGAAAAGAGGTAAAGGATGGAATTCAAACATTATTCCGTACTATTAGAAGAGACAATAGACAATTTAAATATAAAGCCTGATGGAATTTACGTTGATGGAACATTAGGCGGAGGTGGACATTCACTTCAGATTTGCAAAAGATTAGGTGAAGGCGGAAGATTAATCGGAATCGATCAGGATTCAGCAGCTATAGCAGCAGCTGGTGAGCGATTAAAAGATTATAAAGATAAAGTTACTATCGTAAGAAGTAATTACGCCAATATGAAAACAGTTTTAAAAGATTTAGGTATTGAAAAAGTAGACGGTATAGTTCTTGATTTAGGAGTATCATCATTCCAGCTTGATACACCAGAAAGAGGCTTTACATATAGAAGCGAAGATGCACCATTAGACATGAGAATGGATGATAGACAGACACTTACAGCTCGTGAAATAGTTAATAATTATTCAGAGAGAGAGTTGTTTAGAATCATCAAAGATTATGGCGAAGACAGATTCGCTCAAAATATTGCAAAACACATATGTCAAGCAAGAGAAAAGAAGCCAATTGAGACAACCGGTGAACTTAATGACATCATAAGAGCATCTATTCCACAGAAAGTTCAAAAAACAGGTGGTCATCCATCAAAGAGAACTTATCAAGCAATAAGAATAGAATTAAATCACGAATTAGATGTTTTAAGAGATAATTTAGACGACATGATTGAGTTATTAAATGATGATGGTAGATTTTGCATTATTACATTCCATTCATTAGAAGATAGAATTGTAAAATCAGCATTTAAGAAAAACGAAGATCCATGTACATGCCCTAGAAATTTTCCAGTATGTGTATGCGGTAATAAATCAAAAGGTAAAGTTATTTCTAGAAAACCAATTTTGCCATCTGAGAAAGAGTTAGAAGAAAATTCTAGATCAAAGAGTGCAAAACTAAGAGTATTTGAGAAACATCAAGCACAATAAGGTGTTTGCATTTAAAATATAACAAGGTTTAATTTTGACAGGTAGGGGAGATAAAGTCGGTTAAACGGATTAAAAGGAGTAGATACTATGGAAAATAGAAGAAGTAGCAGAGTTCCTAAAAAAGTAAATAGAAAATATTCTGTAGATGGAAACGCTGTTAGAAAAACTAATGCAGTTCCAAGCAGAAGAGAAGAAGAGTGGAAAAAAGAGCGTGAGGAACGACGCCGTAGAAGAGCAAGGAGAAACGCTGCTAGAAGAAATAGAGAAAAATCTATGTTTATGAGTGCCACATATGTAGCATTTTTATCTATTTGTATAGCCCTTGGAACTATATTTACAACAATGTATATTTTAGAACAGGTTAAGATTAACAGCAATAAAGCAAAAACCAGTCAATTAAGCAGCCAATTAAATGAGCTTAAGGTTGAAAACGATGAAAAAGTAAAAGAGATAGATTCTGCAGTTGATTTAGACCATATAAAAGATGTTGCAATGAATCAATTAGGCATGAAATATGCTCGTAAGGATCAAGTCGTTTATTATTCAGTAGAGTCAAGCAATTATATGAACCAGTATAATTCTATTCCAGAAAAATAGAATATTATAAGGAACATAAGAAAAGATATAAGAATAGGTATAAGAACGAGAAATAAGAACAAGAAATGGGAGACATAAATTGGCTAGAATTGTACGAAAAAGAAAGAAGATTAAACCAAAATTTAATAAAAAGATGCGAGGAAAATTAATATTCCTTTTTGCAGGTGTAATCCTTGCACTTATTGTTTTGATTATTAGGATATTTTATTTAGACGCAAAAAATAGTGAAAAATATAAAAAAATTGTATTAGATCAACAGGCTTACGGAAGCAAGACGTTACCTTTTAGAAGAGGCGATATACTTGACAGAAAAGGTACAGTTCTTGCCACAAGTGAGCCTGTTTATAACGTTATACTAGATTGTTCTGTTGTAAATAGCAAAAAAAAATATAAGAATCCAACAGTTAAAGCCATTACAGAAAGCTTTCCTAATATTTCAAAAGAACAAGTAGAATCATATTTGAGAGATAAAAAAGATGCAAGATACATAGTTTTATTAAAAAAACAATCAAAGGACCAGAAAAAGAATTTCGACGCTAAAGTCAAAAAAAATAAAAACATTAAAGGCATATGGTTTGAAAAAGAGTATAAAAGGAAATATCCATATGGTACTTTAGCAAGTTCACTTATTGGATTTTCCTCATCAGGAAATGTAGGTACAATTGGACTAGAAAATTATTATAATAGTACTTTAAATGGAACACCAGGTAGACAGTATGGTTATTTGGAGTCTGGAAATAATTTTGAAAAAAGCACAATAGAAGCTAAAGATGGTAAAACAGTTATGACTACAATAGATGCTAACTTGCAATCAATTGTAGAACGTAAAATAAAAGAATTTAACGATGCATACGCTAATAATGCTCGTGAGGGAACTGGTAGTGCTCACACGGCAGTAGTTATAATGAACCCTAATAACGGTGAAGTTTTAGCAATGGCAAATTATCCAAATTTTGATTTGAATAATCCTAGAGATTTAAGTGCTTATTATAGTGAAGATGAAATAAATGCAATGTCTGAAGATACTAAACTAGATAATCTAAATAAACTATGGCAAAATTTCGCAGTAAGTTATACATATGAACCAGGTTCTGTACAAAAACCACTTACAGTAGCAGCTGGGTTAGAAACAGGAAAAGTTACTAGAGACATGACTTTCTTCTGTGATGGTGGTGAGAACTTTGGAAACATAAGAATTCGATGTGAAAGCCATCATGGAATACAAACAATTCAAGATGCTCTGAAAAATTCATGTAATGATTCGCTTATGCAGATGTCATATTTGATAGGAAAAGAAGATTTTGAAAAATATATGAGACTTTTTGGAATGTATCAAAAGACAGGTATTGATTTACCTGGAGAAACATTTAACAAAAGTTTGATTCGTACAGCAGATCAAATGCAACCAGTGGATTTGGCTACTAATGCATTTGGACAGAACTATAACTGTACAATGGTGCAGATGATTTCTGCTTTTTCTAGCATCATTAATGGCGGAGTATATTATCAACCACATGTTGTAAAAAAAGTACTTGATTCAGACAAAAATACAATTTCCGAAGTACAGGATTCTGTTGTAAGACAAACAATATCAAAATCCACAAGTGATCAAATGCGAGAGTATTTATATCACGTTGTTTCAGAAGGAACAGGTACAACAGCAAAAGTAGATGGATATTCAATGGGTGGTAAGACAGGTACAGCCGAAAAAATCCCACGTGGACAAGGAAATTATTTAGTTTCATTTATGGGATATGCACCTCAGGATAATCCGCAGATAGTTATTTACTGCATCGTAGATGAGCCAAACTCAACTAATGAGCCTCACAGTACATATGCTCAAAATATTGCAAGAGAGATATTAAAAGAGGCATTTCCATATCTTGGTATTTATCCAGATGAAGAACAAACAGGAAAAAATGCAGATAAAACAATTGTAGGAAAAGGCTCTACAGCACCTAAATCAGCACCAGCACAGCAAGCAATCCCAGAGGAATTGCCAGAAGAAGCAACATCTGATATTCCAGATACAACAGGAGCACCAGCAGATGAGCCAGCTGTAGGACAATAAAAATAGACAATATACTATTATTGTACTATGAAAAAAAATAAAGTATACTATATCGTGGCAAAGCAAAAAAGTGCCATGGTTTTAAATAATTTTAATATAGTGGAGGTCACACACAATGAACTTAGAAGACAAAAAAGTTGTAGTTGTAGGTACAGGAATTAGCGGTATTGCAGCTACAGAATTATTAATAAAAAAAGGAATTAATACTACTTTATTCGATGGAAATAAAGATTTAGATTTAGAAAAATTATATGAAAAAGCGCCACAGATAAAAAATGTTCCAATCATTTTAGGCGAATTTGAAGATACAAAGGCATTTGACGTTGTAGTACTTAGTCCAGGAGTTCCAACAGATTTACCATTCGTTAATGAAATGAGAGATAATGGAGTAGCAATATGGGGAGAAATTGAATTAGCATATTACTTCTCAAAAGGCGAATTAGCTGCCATTACAGGAACAAATGGAAAAACAACTACTACATCATTAACAGGACAAATTTTAAAGAATTATTATAAAGATGTTAAAGTAGTAGGAAACATTGGTATTCCATATACATCAGTTGCAGCAGATACAACAGATGAAACAGTTACAGTTGCAGAAATTAGTAGTTTCCAATTAGAAACAGTTCACGAATTTGCACCAAAAGTAACTGCAATTTTAAATATTACACCAGATCACTTAAATAGACATCATACAATGGAAAACTATATTAAAGCCAAAGAGTCTATTACAATAAATCAAAAAGAAACTGATACAACAGTTTTAAATTATGAAGATGAAGTGTTAAGAGAGTTTGCAAAAGAATTAAAAACAAATGTTGTATTTTTTAGTAGTAAGAGAGTACTTGAAAATGGTTACTACTTAGAAAATGGAACAATTTATGTTGCAAAAGATAAAGTGGCTGACAAAGTTATCAACGTAGATGAACTTAATCTATTAGGTGATCACAATTATGAAAACGTAATGGCAGCATGTGCCGTATCTAGAGCAATGGGCGTACCAATGGATAAAATTGTAGAAGTTTTAAAACTTTTTACAGCAGTAGAGCACAGAATTGAATACGTTACAGAAAAAAGAGGGGTAAAATTCTATAACGATTCAAAAGGAACAAACCCAGATGCAGCTATTAAAGGTATCAAAGCCATGAATCGTCCAACACTTTTAATTGGTGGCGGATATGATAAAGAATCAGAATACGATGAGTGGATTGAAAGCTTTGATGGAAAAGTAAAAAAACTTGTTTTAATTGGACAAACAAAAGAAAAAATTGCTGAGTGTGCAAAAAAACATAATTTTAATGATGTAGTGTTATGCGAAACATTTGAAGAAGCAATTAATTATTGCTATGATCATGCAGTTTTAGGAGATGCTGTATTATTGTCACCAGCATGTGCAAGTTGGGGAATGTTCCCTAATTATGAAGAAAGAGGACGTATTTTTAAAGATATAGTCAACAATCTTCAAGAGTAAATAATGACAACAAGGGGGAGTGAGGATGGCGACTAGCAAAAGAGGTAGTTTAAAAATAAAAAAGAAAAAGCCTCTTAATCACAGATACACACCGGAAGAAATTCGTAAAAAGCAAATTAGTTCAAGATATCGTTCTAGAGTAAATTCTAATATTAAATCTAGAAAAAGAACAACTTATTTTGACTATAATTTTTTATTTGTAGTAATTTTTTTATTATGCTTTGGACTAATTATGCTATATAGTACTAGTTATTATACTGGAATTAATAAATTTAATGATTCTATATTTTATTTAAAAAAGCAATTAAGATCAATTATTATTGGCTTTTTTGCAATGTATTTTGTAGTTAGAATTAATTACAAAAAACTAAGACAATACGCAGCAGGGCTGTTGGTAATGTCAACTTTAATGTGTTTGCTTGTTTATGTACCTAAAATAGGTATAGAGCGAAATGGATCAAGACGATGGATTGGTTTTGGTAGTTTAACAGTCCAACCATCTGAGATTGCAAAGGTTTGCATAATTATCTTTTTAGCCTATTTATTAGAGAGAATTACAAAAAAAATGTCATCTGTTGCAGGAATAGTATGCTCATTAATTTTTATAGCGCCTATCTTAATTTTAGTTGCAAAAGAAAATCTTAGTACAGCTATAATCATTGCAGGTATTGCATTTTGCATGATTTTTGTTGCAAGTCCATTGTACAAGGAGTTCTTGGGTTTACTAGGAATAGGCGGATGTGTAATGGTGTTATTTATTCTTTTAGGCCATTCATATCGTGGAGATCGAATTGAAGCATGGCTTTCTCCAGAAAAAGCTGGCGTAAAAGGAGACCAAACTTTACAAGGTTTATATGCAATCTGTTCAGGTGGCTTAACAGGAAGAGGATTAGGTAATAGTATGCAAAAAATGGGACGAGTTCCAGAAGCGCAAAACGATATGATTTTTTCAATTGTATGTGAAGAACTTGGCCTAATAGGAGCTACTTGTTTATTATTATTATTTTTATTACTTATTTGGCGAATGATGATTATATCTAATAATGCAAGTGACTTGTTTGGCTCACTTATTGTTACAGGTGTAATGGCTCACATAGCTTTGCAGGTAATACTTAATGTGGCAGTTGTAACTAATACAATTCCAAATACAGGTGTAACGTTACCGTTTATAAGTTATGGTGGAACATCAATAATAATACTGATGGCAGAGATGGGATTAGTATTATCTGTATCAAGAGGAATAAAACTAGAAAATAATAATGAGGTAGAGAGACATGAGTAGTGACGATATTAAGGATTTAGACGATATGAAAGCCACTAAGAAAAAAAAGAAAAAAAGAAAAATGCCTCTATTCCTTAAAGTTTTAATTGCATTTGTAGTTACAATAATTATTGCATTTATAGTGATTTGTAATGTTTTTACAGTGAAAAATGTTAAGGTAGAAGGCAATACATTATATAGTAATGAAAAAATAAAAAAGACTATACTAAATGACGAAAAAAGTTGGAATACTTTATATGTATATCTAAAGTATTGCGTAAAAGACACAGAAGATATGCCGTTTATTGATACTATGGAAGTAGAAATGAAAAATCCTCATACATTAAATATAGAAGTGTATGAAAAAGGAATATTAGGTTACATTTATATTCCATCAATTAATTCAAATGCATATTTTGATAAAGATGGAATTGTAGTTGAAATTTCTAAAAGAATAATACCAAATGTTCCAAAAGTTGAAGGATTATCATGTGCAAAAGTTGTACAGTATGAGAAGCTTCCAGTGAAATCAGATAAGTTAATAGACCTATTGGCCTTAACAAGAGCAATAAAAAAATATAAAATCCCACCAGATTCTATATCATATGCCGATGAAGATGCACCAGTTCTAAAATACAATGAAGTTCTAGTTACTTTAGGCAAAACTGTTGAGTACACCCCTAAAATTGAAAGGGTTTGTCAGATATTAAAGACAGTTAAAGACTTAAAAGGCACACTTCACCTAGAAAAATGGTCTAGTGATAACACAAATATCGTATTTGAGAAGACACAATAGTAGTCTATCGGTAAAAAATATACAAATATTTAGAGTAAAAAATCAATTTTGTGTTGATTATTTCTTCGAAAAATTATATTATATTTTATATAGGTGTTTGCTAGATGTGTAGACTTGAATGGAGACAAGCACCAAGAATGTTTCGATATTTGGACTAAGGGGTAAACATTCATCATCGAGATGGTATAGCCATCACAATATGGGAGAGAAAGAGGAGGAAGGACCTTGCTTGAATTAAAAACAGCAGATGTAGATAATAGCGCAAAGATTATAGTAGTAGGTGTCGGTGGCGCAGGTAATAATGCAGTCAATCGAATGATAGACGAGAACATTGCAGGTGTAGAATTTATTGGAGTTAACACAGATTCACAAGCATTACAATTATGTAAAGCACCTACACTTATTCAAATTGGAGAAAAACTTACAAAAGGTTTAGGAGCAGGAGCTCAACCTGAGATTGGACAGAAAGCAGCAGAAGAAAGCGTTGAAGAACTTACTGCAGCAGTTAAGAATGCGGACATGGTATTCGTAACATGTGGTATGGGTGGCGGAACTGGTACAGGAGCTGCACCAGTTGTTGCAAAAATCGCAAAAGAACAAGGAATTCTTACTGTTGGTGTAGTTACAAAACCTTTCAGATTTGAAGCAAAACAGAGAATGATTAATGCCGTAGGAGGAATTGATAGATTAAAAGCTAGCGTAGATACATTAATCGTAATTCCTAACGACAAATTACTAGAGATTGTAGACAGAAGAACAACAATGCCAGATGCATTAAAGAAAGCCGATGAAGTATTACAGCAGGCAGTACAGGGTATTACAGACTTGATTAATGTTCCATCATTAATTAACCTTGATTTCGCAGATATTCAGACTGTTATGAAGGACAAAGGATTAGCTCATATTGGTATTGGTGCAGCTAAAGGTGACGATAAAGCTATCGAAGCTGTTAAACTTGCTGTTGCATCACCACTTCTTGAGACAACAATCAACGGTGCTTCACATGTAATCATCAATATCTCAGGTGATATTTCACTTATGGATGCAAATGATGCAGCAAGCTATGTAGAAGACTTAACTGGATCAGATGCCAATATCATCTTCGGTGCTAAGTATGATGAGACAATGACAGACGAAGCAACAATTACTGTAATTGCTACAGGATTAGAAGTTGAAAACGGTAACCAAGAAGCACAGCAGCAGAATGCTGCAAATAATGCTAACCCACAAGGTGGCTTTGTAAGATATCAGCAGCCTGGTTTTAGCAATAACACAGTTAGACCTACAACTAATGTAGATTATGGTTATAGCAATAACTATAACAATTCTGCAAATTACAATAACCAGAATTATAATAATCCAGGTTTTAATCCAGGATTTAATGGTACTAATAATACAGCAACTGTTCGTCCTACAAATACAACAGTTAAAAATAATCAGGAGAATCCATACGCAGGTATTCAGAAACCACGTCAGCCAGAAAGCAATGTGGCTCCAGTAGAGATTAATATCCCTGATTTCTTAAAAAGTACAAGAAAATAATAAATGTGATTTTATAAAAAGGCCGTAAACAGAATGTTTGCGGTCTTTTTTTTGTATGTTTAGATACCGAAATACATTAAAAGACCATATAAATTACCATATAAAAAACTATATCAATGACCATATAAAAGATTATATAAAAAACACTAACGTAAAGGCACGTTAATTACATAATAGCAAGGGGGAAAAATTATGTATCTAGAATTTATAGGTGCGGATCATGAAGTTACAGGAAGCTGCCATTTTGTGAGCTTCAGAGACAAAAATTTCTTAGTTGACTGTGGAATGGAGCAAGGTCCTGATTTGTATGTCAATCAAAAAACACCAGTAAATGCATCAGAAATAGATTATGTGCTTATAACACACGCACATATTGACCATTCAGGACTTTTACCATTGTTGTATAGCCATGGATTTCGTGGAAAAATATTTGCAACAAAGGCAACTTGCGAATTGTGTCATATTATGTTGAAAGATTCAGCCCACATACAAGAATTTGAGGCAGAATGGAAAAATAGAAAAGCAAAAAGGGCAGGAAAAGAAAAAGTTGAACCAATGTACACAATGGATGACGCTTTAGGTGTACTTACATATTTTGTCCCTTGTGAATATAATGAAAAAATAACTATAACAGATGGCCTAGAAATAAGATTCATAGATGCCGGACATTTGCTAGGCTCATCATCTATAGAAATGTGGCTAACAGAAGAAGATACAGATAAAGAAAAAAGAGATTTGCCACAGGAAGAGCGAATGATAACCAAAAAGATAGTGTTTTCTGGAGATATTGGAAGTGGAAACAGACCTTTGATTAAAGATCCAGAATATATAAAAAGTGCAGATTATGTAGTAATGGAATCTACCTATGGAGATAGAAATCATAAAGATCCAGTAGATTATGCAAAGCTTTTAGCAGACGTTATAAAAGAAACGTTTGAAAGAGGCGGAAATGTAGTTATTCCTGCATTCTCAGTAGGTAGAACTCAGGAAATGTTATATTTTATAAGAAGAATTAAAACTGAAAACATGCTACCTCAATATCAAAATTTTGAGGTATTTATAGATAGTCCCCTTGCAGTTGAAGCCACTAACATTTTTAACGCAAATGTAACCGATTGTTTTAATGAAGAAGCAAAAACTTTAGTGGAATCAGGAGTTAATCCTATAAAATTTCCAGGGCTTAAAGTTGCAGTTAGTAGTGAAGAATCAAAAGCAATAAATTTTATTGAAAAACCAAAAGTAATTATTTCAGCGTCAGGAATGTGCGAAGCAGGACGAATACGACACCATCTAAAACATAATTTGTGGAGAAAAGATTCGACAATAGTGTTTGTAGGATTTCAAGTAGAAGGAACCCTTGGAAACGTTTTACTAAATGGTGTGAAACAAGTTAGAATTTTTGGTGAAGATATAGAAGTGCAAGCAAAAATTATGAACTTGCCGGGAATAAGTGGACATGCAGATAAAGAACATCTTACAAAATGGATAAGCCAATTTACAGAGGTTCGACCTAAAAAAGTTTTTATCGTTCACGGTCAAGATGAAGTTACTGAACATTTTGCAAAACATGTTCAAGAAAAAGTAGGCTTTAATGCTGTTGCACCTTATAGCGGAGATAGATATGATTTGATAACAGGCGAATGCGTTAAGGTTGGTGAACGTATTAAAGTTGATAAGGCAGTTGCTAAAAAGAAAGAACATAGATATGCATCTCAAGTCTTCGCAAGGCTTATTGCAGCGGGAGAGCGCTTAATGACTGTGATTTTAAAATGCGAAGGAATGGCTAATAAAGACTTAGGTAAATTTGCAGATCAAATTAATTCTCTGTGTGACAAATGGGATAGATAATAAAACAAAATACAAACTTGACATTTGCAAATAACAATAGTAAAGTAAACTTTGCCGCGTAATGTGGCAAAGTTTCTTTTTATTAAATTACCAAGGTTTAAAGCATATATTTCTTGGATAGGCAAATGATTCAATGAATTTACAAGTTTACCAAGAATATGACGTCAGTTCGAAACCTTCCTGACGCAAAATAAAACTAAAGGAGATTTACCATGAGAAACAAAAAAGTATTATTTATTACAAACGCTGCCTTAATTGCAGCAATCTACGTCGTTATGACATATTTTTGTAACACTCTTAATTTGGCAAAAGGTCAAATTCAAGTCAGATTTTCAGAAGTACTCACTATTCTTCCATTTTTTACACCAGCAGCTATTCCAGGACTTTTTATAGGCTGTTTCTTGTCTAATATTCTTATTGGAGCAACAATTTTGGATATAATTTTTGGAAGTTTAGCAACTTTAATTGGAGCTATAGGAACATATTTGCTTAGAAAAAATAAGTATTTATGCACATTGCCACCAGTTATCGTTAATATGATAATTGTACCACTTGTACTAAAATATGGTGCAGGTCTTGAAACAATAATGTTCAAAGGGCTTGACGTGACTCTTATAGTAACAGCTATAACAGTAGGTATAGGTGAAGTGATTTCAGTGTGTATTTTAGGAAGCATGTTGCTTAGAATATTATGCAGATACAGAAATTTAATTTTTAGAGAAGATGAAATAGATTTTTAAAAAAGTTAAATCTATTTTTGAGAATACGAAATAAATTCTTAAAGAATATAAAGCAAATTTTTTATTAGCATATGTGGATAAACAAATAATTGTGTTAATTGCATAATCATGCATAATGTTCATTGACAATGGATTTATCTGTATAGTAAAATAAGTAAGTATGTAATTTTTTATAAATAAAATTTTAGGAGGCCAAAATGGTTAAAATCATAGATTTAATTTCAGAAGAAGTAACCAAAGCGTTTGAACAAGCTGGTTATGATTCTAAATATGGAAAGGTTACATTGTCTAATCGCCCAGATTTATGCGAATATCAATGTAACGGAGCAATGGCAGCTGCAAAGGAATATCATTGTGCGCCATTTATGATTTCTGATAAAGTTGCAGAAGTCTTATCAAATAACGAAATGTTTTCTCTTGTAGAATCTGTCAAACCGGGTTTCTTGAATATGAGATTAGATAACAATTATTTGGCTATGTATTTGAATAAAATGCAAGAAGACGATGGACGTTATGGATGTGACACAATTTCTAATCCACAGAAAATAGTAATTGATTACGGCGGACCTAATGTAGCAAAGCCACTTCACGTTGGACATTTACGTTCAGCTATCATTGGTGAAAGTGTTAAGCGTATTGCTAAGTTTATGGGACAAGAAGTAATCGGTGATGTTCATTTAGGTGATTGGGGCTTACAGATGGGTCTTATTATTACTGAACTTAAAATACGTAAACCAGAACTTGTATATTTTGATGAATCATATGATGGAGAATATCCAAAGGAGCCACCTTTTACAATTTCTGAACTTGAAGAGATTTATCCAACAGCTAGTGGAAAATCTAAAGAAGATGAAGAATATAAAGCAGCAGCAATGCAGGCAACTTATGAGTTACAGCATGGAAGAAGAGGTTACAAAGCTCTCTTACAGCATATTTTAGATGTGTCAGTAACTGACCTAAAGAGAAACTACAAGAACCTTAATGTTTCATTTGAATTATGGAAAGGTGAGTCAGATGCTCAGCCATACATTCCAGATATGGTTCAGAAGATGAAAGATGATGGTTATGCATATATTAGTAATGGTGCTTTAGTTGTTGATGTAAAAGAGGATACAGATGCAAAAGAAGTGCCACCATGTATGATTTTAAAATCAGATGGAGCATCTTTATATAACACAACTGATCTTGCTACAATGGTATGGCGAATGAAAGATTATTCACCAAGTCAGTTGATTTATGTAGTAGATAAGAGACAAGAATTATACTTTACACAGGTATTTAGATGTGCTAGAAAAACAGGAATCGTTAATGAAGATACTAAGCTTAGATTCTTAGGATTTGGTACAATGAATGGCAAAAATGGTAAGCCATTTAAGACTCGTGAAGGTGGAGTAATGCGTCTTGAATACCTTGTTAAGAGTGTAAATGATGAAATGTACAAAAAAATCATTGAAAACAAAAAATCAAAACATGAATTAGAATTTGATGAAAATGAAGCAAAAGAAACAGCTAAAACTGTAGCTCTTGCTGCTATTAAATATGGTGATTTATCAAACCAAGCAAGCAAAGATTATGTTTTTGATATTGATAGATTTACTTCATTTGAAGGAAATACAGGACCATATATTTTATATACAATCGTAAGAATTAAATCAATTTTAAATAAGTATGATGCTAGTGGAAAAAAAGCTGCAGATTGTAAGTTGTCAATGTTAGGTGCTCATTCTGAATCAGAAAAGCATCTTATGTTAGCACTTTCTAAATTTAACGGTGTTATGGAAACAGCATATGAAGATATTGCACCACACAAAATTTGTGCATATATTTATGAACTTGCTAATGCATTTAACAGTTTCTATCACGAAAATAAGATTTTAGCAGAAGAGAATGAAGAAATTAAAAAATCATATATTGCACTTCTTCTTTTAACTAAAAATATTCTTGAGACTTGTATTGATGTATTAGGTTTTGAAGCACCTGATAGAATGTAATTTACTATTGGAGGATATTTCGTGAGCGATTTAAGAAAAGAAATTGAAAAAAGAAGAACCTTTGCCATTATTTCCCATCCGGATGCTGGTAAAACTACATTAACTGAGAAATTTCTTTTATACGGAGGAGCTATTAACTTAGCTGGCTCCGTTAAAGGAAAAGCAACTGCTAGACATGCTGTTTCGGATTGGATGGAAATTGAAAAACAAAGAGGTATTTCAGTAACATCTTCAGTTTTACAATTTAATTATGGTGGATATTGTATAAATATTCTTGATACACCAGGACATCAAGATTTCTCAGAAGATACATATAGAACATTAATGGCTGCTGATTCTGCAGTAATGGTTATTGATGCCAGTAAAGGTGTTGAGGCTCAAACTAGAAAATTATTTAAGGTTTGTGTAATGCGTCATATTCCAATATTTACATTTATCAATAAGATGGATAGAGATGCAAATGATACATTCGACCTACTTGACGATATTGAACAAGAATTAGGTATTGAAACTTGCCCAATTAACTGGCCAATTGGTTCAGGTAAACAGTTCAAAGGTGTGTTTGATAGAGAAACACGTAAAGTAATGACATTTGCTGATACATTAAAAGGAACAAAGGAAGGATCAGAAAAAGAGATTTCTATTGATGATCCAGCTTTAGTTGATGAAATTGGCGAAGAATTTAAAGCGCAATTAGAAGATGATATCGAATTATTAGAGGGAGCAGGAGCAGAATTTGATTTAGAGAAAGTTTCAAAAGGTGAACTTTCACCAGTATTCTTTGGATCAGCTCTTACTAACTTTGGTGTAGAGACATTTTTACAGCATTTTTTACAAATGACATATTCACCATTAGCTAGAAATTCGGACCAAGGTGAAATTGATCCATTTAGTGAAGATTTTTCAGCATTTGTATTTAAAATACAGGCTAATATGAATAAAAATCATAGAGATAGAATTGCATTTATGAGAATTTGTTCGGGAAAATTCGATGCAGGAATGGAAGTTACTCATATCCAAGGCAACAAAAAGGTTAAGTTATCACAACCACAGCAGATGATGGCTGACGAAAGAAAAATAGTAGACGAAGCGTACGCAGGTGATATTATTGGTATTTTTGATCCAGGCATTTATTCTATCGGTGATACATTGACAAATTCAAAGGATAAGTTTGAGTTTGAAGGAATTCCTACATTTGCTCCAGAACATTTTGCAAGATGTTCTCTAATTGATTCAATGAAACGTAAACAGTTCGTTAAAGGTGTTACACAGATTGCTCAAGAGGGTGCAATTCAGATATTCCAAGAATATAAGGGTGGAATGGAAGAAATAATCGTAGGTGTAGTAGGTGTACTCCAGTTTGATGTATTGAAATTCAGACTTAAGAGCGAATATAATGTTGATATTCGATTAGAAACACTACCATATGAATATATTAGATGGATTGGTAATCCTAAAGAAGTTGATGTTGATAATCTTTCAGGAACATCAGATATGAAGAAAGTAAAAGACATGAAAGACAGACCATTATTATTATTTGTTAATGAATGGAGTATCGGAATGACATTAGACCGTAATGAAGGACTTGTTTTAGATGAGTTTAGTAAGAACTAAATAAAAGTTCAAACGGTTAAAATAACAAGAGAGAAAGCGACAGATGTTAGTTCGCTTTCTCTTTTTTGGTTTATTTTCATAAAAAAAATACAAAAATCGAACAAATTTTTTATGAACATTCGTTTGAAAAGAATCCGAACGTATGTTATACTAGTATAGAAAAAAGTTCTGATTAATTTTTGAGTACAAATAATATACCTCTTATTGATTTTACTTAAAAAATTATCATAATAACAGATATTAAAAATAATAAAAAAGTTAAACTAAATATGTGCTATTTGGAGATTATAGCTAGATTTTTTCAGGTAATTATTTAGGAAGTGTTGTTAGATTTTTGCTTATAGATTGTTTTAGTTGACAAAATGCGTTATATGTTATACACTTTATAAGTCATGTCGGACAATTAGAATTCTTAAATAGTTTAAATCCGATTTCAGATTGTTGCATTCGCAACAGTACAAATCCTAGTTATAATTAAATTTAATAGTATTTAATAGTATTTAAAAGTATTTAAAAGTGTATAAAAGTATTTGAAGATACTCTTGAACTTATATAAATGTTTTAGTTTTAGTTACAATTATAAAATGACAGATTCATTGATATGTGGGGCAATGAATCTGAAATAGTTTTAGTTGAATGATAGAATATAATGACAGTACAATTAAAATAAAGCATTGATAAGCATTAATAAGCATTAATAAGCATTAATATAGATACTAGCTAAAATAAATTAGAATATTTTTAAAGAATTTTAAGCATAAAGACTTGACATAAGAAAAAAAATATAATATCATTAAAACACGAACATTAGTTTGCAAAGGAGAACAAAAATGGCAAAAGAAGATAAACTAAAAGCACTAGATGCGGCAATTGCGCAGATTGAAAAACAATACGGAAAAGGTTCTGTAATGAAACTTGGTGAGAGTGCAGCAGATATGAATATAGAAGCTGTTCCAACAGGTTCATTAAGCTTAGATATTGCGTTAGGAGTAGGTGGATTACCAAAGGGACGTATTATTGAAGTATATGGACCAGAGTCATCAGGTAAAACAACAGTTGCATTACACTGTGTAGCTGAAGTTCAGAAGAGAGGTGGCATTGCGGGGTTCATCGATGCAGAGCATGCACTTGATCCAGCATATGCCAAAGCAATTGGTGTAGATATTGATAATTTATATATTTCACAGCCAGACTGTGGAGAGCAAGCACTTGAGATTACTGAGACTATGGTTAGATCAGGTGCGGTTGATATCGTAATCGTCGATTCGGTTGCAGCTTTAGTTCCTAAGGCTGAGATTGATGGTGACATGGGTGATTCTCATGTAGGTTTACAAGCTAGATTAATGTCACAAGCTTTAAGAAAATTAACAGGTGTAATCAGTAGATCAAAATGTATCGTAATTTTCATTAACCAGTTAAGAGAAAAAGTAGGTATTATGTTTGGTAATCCTGAGACAACTACAGGTGGACGTGCCTTGAAGTTCTATTCATCAGTTCGTCTTGATGTTAGAAGAATAGAGACATTAAAACAAGCCGGCGAAGTGATTGGTAACCATACAAGAGTAAAAATTGTTAAAAATAAGGTTGCCCCACCATTTAAAGAAGCAGAATTTGATATCATGTTTGGACAAGGTATTTCTAGAGAAGGCGATATATTAGATTTAGCAGCAGGTATAGATATTATTACTAAATCTGGTGCGTGGTATTCATATGAAGGCGAAAAGATAGGCCAAGGACGTGAAAATGCTAAGACTTACTTAAGAGAAAATCCAGAATTTAGAGATATGATCGAAGAGCAGGTAAGAGAATACTACTTTAGTGAAGATGAAGAAGAAAAAGCAGATGCAAATTCAAAAGATGGAAAAGATACATCAAAAGATGCAAAAGTAGATGCAAAACAGAAAACTGATGGAAAAGCTTCAAGTACAAAATAATGAATGAAATTCAAATTGTAAAAATAGTGGCTGCTGGAAAAACTAAGTCAAATGTTAAGTTTGATAACGGTGTTACAGCAGCCGTTTATAATGGCGAGATAAGAAAATTCGATTTAGTTGAAGGCAGATTTATGCCAGAAGACGAATACGATGAGTTAATTCAAAAGGTGTTAGGAAAGAGAGCTACGAAGAGAGCTATGCATCTTTTAGAAAAAATGGATAGAACAGAGAAGCAAGTTAGAGATAAACTTAAACAAAATGGCTATCCAGATGATTGCATACAAATTGCAGTAGATTATCTGTATAAATTTCATTATTTAGATGATGAAAGATACGCTAGAAACTACATAAATGGACACCAAAATTGTAAAAGTAAGCAAAAATTGTTTATGGATTTAATGTCTAAAGGGATAGACAGAGAAACTATTGAGTTTTCTTTAGAAGAAGAATATGAAGCTGATGAAGATTCTCAGATACGCAAGTTACTTGAAAAGAAGAAATTTGATTATGAAAATGCTGATCAAAAAGAATTTAAAAGAGTGTATTCGTTTTTATTAAGAAGAGGTTTTAAAAGCTCAGATATTCTAAGACAGATGAAATATAAGTCAGACTTTTATGATTGATTAAAATTTTACAATTTTTTCACGGAAAATCTCTATTTGCTTGACATATCTGTACAAAAAGGATAAAATTTAAGTGTTGTAAATTATGACATTGAAAAGTTATATTTTGTTATATGTACAATGAAAATTTAATAAAGGAGGTGCTCCTGTGCCGTTTGTTATTCCAATTATAACTGCAGTAGTAGCAGGAATAGCAGTTTGGATTATTTCATCTGCATATCAGACAAAAGTGGCAGATTCAAAGATAAGTAAGGCTGAAGATAAGGCCCGTAATATCATAGATAATGCAGTAAAGACGTCTGAAGATAAAAAGCGAGAAGCTATGCTAGAAGTTAAGGAAGAGTCTATTAGAACTAAGAATGAACTTGACAAAGAAATTAGAGAACGTAGATCAGAAATTTCTAGAAACGAGCGTAGAATCAACCAAAAAGAAGAAAATCTTGACAAAAAGATTGAAACAATGGAGAGACGCGAACAAAGCTTTTCAGCAAAGGAAGAACAGTTATCTAAGCGTGAAGCTGAGGTTGCTAGACTCAACGAACAAAGACTACAGGAACTTGAAAGAATCTCTGGATTAACCTCCGAACAAGCAAAGGACTATCTCTTAAAAACCATTGAAGAAGACGTTAAACTTGATACAGCTAAGATGATCAAGGAAATGGAAACACAAGCAAAGGAAGAAGCTAGAAAAAAGGCTAAAGAATATGTTGTAACAGCTATTCAAAAATGTGCAGCTGATCATGTTGCAGAGACAACTATTTCAGTAGTACAGTTGCCTAATGATGAAATGAAAGGTAGAATTATTGGTAGAGAGGGAAGAAATATCAGAACTCTTGAGACAATGACAGGTGTAGATTTGATTATAGATGATACTCCAGAAGCAGTAATTCTATCTGCGTTCGATCCTATCAGAAGAGAAGTAGCACGTATTGCACTTGAAAAATTGATTGTAGATGGACGTATTCATCCAGCGAGAATTGAAGAAATGGTTGACAAGGCTAAAAAAGAAGTTAACCAAATAATTCACGAAGCTGGTGAAAATGCAGTTCTCGAAGTAGGAGTGCATGGAATTCATCCAGAACTTGTTAAACTTTTAGGTAAGATGAAGTTTAGAACAAGTTATGGACAAAATGCTTTAAAACATTCAATTGAAGTTGCGCAATTAGCGGGATTGTTAGCATCAGAGATTGGAGAAGATGTACGATTGGCTAAAAGAGCAGGACTTCTTCATGATATCGGTAAGGCCGTAGATCACGAAATGGAAGGCTCACATGTACAGTTAGGTGCTGAACTTTGTAGAAAGTACAAGGAGTCAGCATTAGTTATAAATGCAGTAGAAGCTCATCATGGGGATGTTGAGCCAGAGTCACTTATAGCATGTTTAGTACAGGCAGCTGATACTATTAGTGCAGCTAGACCTGGTGCAAGACGTGAAACTATAGAGACTTACTCTAATAGATTGAAACAATTAGAGGATATTGCAAATGGTTATAAGGGTATAGAGAAATCTTTTGCTATTCAAGCGGGTAGAGAGATTAGAATTATGGTAGTTCCTGAACAGGTAAGCGATGCAGATATGGTGCTTATGGCTCGTGATATTTCTAAACAGATTGAAAATGAATTAGAATATCCAGGTCAGATTAAGGTTAATGTTATTCGCGAATCAAGAGTCACCGATTATGCAAAGTAAAAGTAATAAAATAAGCCAGTGGACGTAGTCCACTGGCATTTTTTGATTTAAGCTTATTAATTTGCTATAATGGAGAAGAAATTTAGAAAAGTAAAATTATTTAATAAACACATACTTAATAAATGTGAGCAATAATTGCAATTAATAATCATAGACAATAATAATATAATGTCAAAGTATAACGTGTATAAATGTATATAAAATATGCTTTAAGAATAAATGATTCACAAAAACGATAAGACTCAAATGAAAGGACATAATCATTATGGAAAGAAAGATAAAGAGAGTAGAGAGAAAATTAGTATACGCAGGGTCCATACTAGATATATATAGCGATACAATGGAATTGCCTGATGGAACTCGACAAAATTGGGATTTTGTATCGCATAGAAAAGGAGCAGCATGTGTAGTAGCAGTAACAGAAGATCAGCAAGTTATAATGGTTAGACAGTATCGACCTGCATTAGACAGAGAAACTATAGAATTACCAGCAGGATGTCGTGATAGCAATACGGAAGATACATTAATTACAGCAAAAAGAGAATTAGAAGAGGAAACAGGGTATACTAGTGATGAAATTGTACCGTTATTAAAATTGAAATCTACAGTTGCTTTTTGCAATGAATTTATCGATGTATATTTAGCGAAGAATGTATATAAAAAAGGAAAACAGCATTTAGATCCAGAAGAGGCTATTAACATAGAAATATATTCAGTAGACAAATTATGTGAAATGATTTATGATGGAATAATCCAAGATTCCAAAACAGTTTCAGGAATAATGGCATATAAAAACTTAATTAATAAAAATAAAAACCATTAAAATGAAAGATAAGAAAGAATGGAGCCAAAGCAATTATGAATAAAAATAATATAGAAAAAAGGGTGGTTAAAGAATTTCTAGAACAGAAAAGAGAAAAACCAATAGTGTGTGTTCCTATTATGGGGGATACAAAAGAAGAAATAGTAGGACAAGTGCAAGAATGTGCAGAAAAAGGAATTGAGGCCATTGAATGGCGCCTAGATGCATTTGAAGGCTTAGAAAGTCCTAACGCTATAAGAGAAGTGTTAAGAGATATAGAACCATTTATGGAAAATATAATGTTTATATATACTTTGCGCACAAAACCGCAGGGCGGAATGGTAGAATTAACAGATGATCAGATTAAGGAAATCCATAGTGTAGCAACGGAGTTTTCGATAGTTGATTTTATAGATGTAGAATGTTTCAGTGTTGAAAATGTAAAAAAAGAAATTGATTTTTTGCGAAAGAAGAATAAAAAAGTCATAATTTCACATCACGAATTTAATGAAACTCCTAATATAGATATTTTAGAAAACATATTTATAGAGATGTTTTCGTTAAAAGCAGATGCTGTAAAGATAGCGGTAATGCCATTGAATGCAGAAGATGTGTTAAAAATTTTTGAATTGACATATAGAGTTAAAAGTAAATATCCTAATATACCGCTTATTACAATTTCAATGGGAAAATTGGGAGTTATATCTAGAATAGCTGGAGGTGTATTTGGTTCGTCACTTACATTTGGAACAGTTAGAAAAGAAAGTGCCCCAGGTCAAATTGAAGTTGAAAAATTGGAAAAAATAATGAATGTAATATATTAATAATGTATTAAAAAAGCCATATCAATTATTAAAATTGATATGGCTTTTAAATTTGCAAATTAACTTATATTTTGAGCTACTGTCATAAATATAATAAAATAAATATAATATTATTCTACAGTAACTGATTTAGCTAAGTTACGTGGTTGATCAGGATTTACACCACGGCCAGTAGATGTATAGTAAGCAATCATTTGAAGGATGATAACTGATTCAAAAATAGTAAATTCATCAGCAACAGGAGGAATGTTAATATGTACATCACAAACTGTTTTATCTGTAATTTTTTCATCCTTACTTAATAAGATTACATAAGCACCTCTAGCTTTAACTTCGCGGATGTTTGAAATAACTTTGCTATATACGTGATCTTGAGTTGCAATAGCAATAACAGGTACACCTTCACTAATTAAAGCAATAGTTCCGTGTTTTAATTCACCAGCAGCATAAGCTTCAGCGTGGATGTATGAAATTTCTTTTAATTTTAAAGCACCTTCCATAGATAAAGTATAATCTAAACCTCTACCAATAAAGAAAGCATTTGTTGAGTTAGTCATACGTTTTGTTAACTCAGCAACTTTATCTTCTTGAGTAAGAACAGCTTTAATCATATCTGGAACTTTCTTTAAGTTGTTCATGAATTCTTTTGCTTTCTCAACAGAAAGTTTATTAGTAACTAATCCTAATTTACAACCGAGAAGGTACATACTAGCAACTTGAACAGTGTATGCTTTTGTACTTGCAACAGCAATTTCAGGACCAGCGTGAGTATATAAAACATAATTACTTTCTCTAGCGATAGTTGAACCTTTAACGTTAACAACAGCAAGAGTTTTGTTAGTGTATTTTTTAGCTAATCTAAGTGCTTCAAGAGTATCAATTGTTTCACCTGACTGAGATACAACGATAACCATAGAGTTCTCATTTAAAACTGGTCTTTCATATCTAAATTCAGAAGCGATAGCAACGTTTACTGGTACACCTAAAGCATTCTGGATAAATGTTTTACCAACATTTCCAGCATACATAGCAGTACCACAAGCAATTACAGTAATATCTGAACAATTTTCAAAGAAAGAATCTGGAATGTTATCATCTTCAAAGTTAGGTAAAGAATCTTTGATTCTTGGACTAATTGTTCTTGTAATAGCACGAGGCTGTTCATGAATTTCTTTAATCATGTAGTGAGGATAGCCTTCTTTTTCAGCAGCTGAGATATCCCAGTTAACTTCTAAGTATTCAGGCTCAACATTATTACCCTCTAAATCCTGTAAACTAATTTTATCTTCTTCCATTGTAAGAATTGTATACTCTGGAACAATAAAATAACGTTTAGAGAAGTTGATGAAAGCAGTTAAATCAGAAGCAACAAATGATCCAGCATCAGTGTTTGTTGCAACCATTGGGCTTACATTACGTACTGCAAATACTTTTCCAGGGTTCTCTTTAAACATAATACAAAATGCGAAAGAACCTTTGAAAAGAGGTACAGTCTTTTTGATAGTTGCGATTGGATCACCATCAAACATTTTGTTAAATAATGCAGCAGCTACTTCAGTATCTGTTTCTGAAACAAGAGAATCAGAAAGGTTATATTTTTCAATTAATTCATGGTAGTTTTCGATAATACCATTGTGAATTAAAGTTACTTTACCTACTTTATGAGGATGAGCATTAGCGTTTGTTACACCACCGTGAGTTGCCCATCTTGTATGACCGATTCCACATGTTGATGTATTATCATCGTCACAAATAGCTCTTAAATCATTTACTTTTCCGGCAGTTTTTCTGATAGAAATGTGTCCACCATTATCTTTGAAAAAAGCGATACCGGCGCTATCGTATCCACGATACTCGAGCTTTGCAAGTCCATCTAATAAAATATCTTGGGCCTCTTTATGACCAGTAAAACCTATAATTCCACACATGTTAAAAAATCTCCTTTTAAACTTAAAAATATATTGTAAAATTGTCAATGTGCGCATAACCACACAAATTCTGAAATGTATATTATATAGGATATAATAATTCAGAATTTAAAAATGTACGGCTACAGTTTTTTGTTGAAGGTTACCCTTTTATTTGTTACTGCATGCGTTTCCGTACAAAACGTTCAAGCATCCGCCGAAAGTTCGATAACTTGAAACCTCGTTAGCCAACTTAATGGCACATGGCGCTAAAGTTTTTAACTTTTCAAAATTCGATTTCCTCCAAAACCGAACTATGATATTTTACCACAATTTTTTGAAAAAATATATATAATAAAATGATAACTTTAAAAATAAAAAAAGAACTTTTTTACAAAACAACTCTAAAAATGAGTTTTATTAAAAAAAAATAGGTGAAATGTAACAATAAAATAGCATTTATAAAAAAATATTTAAATATGTGTTTATGTAAAATAGGGTAAAAATATTAAAAAAACCGTATCAAATCTAGAGAAAATATAATTTATAATTATAAAAAAAATATTAAGAATTCCAAATTCCCTTGCAAATGAAAACGAAACCATATATAGTTAATAACTGTATTGCAGTTGCAGGTATACTTGCCTAATTGCATAGGAAACAAGGTTGGAAAATATAAAACATTTGGATTATATATGAGAAACGAAAGGACACTATATTAAGATGATAGGACACAACAGTTTAAAAGAAGGCATGTTGTATAGAGGCTACATTGTATTACAGGAGAAAGATACACGTCATGTATTAATTAAAAGAAGAGAATTAACTATTGCAAAAATGCCATGTAAACGTATATTAGATGAAGAAGATTTAAAGATTCGTGTAGATTGTTATATTGAATTATTACGTATATGCGAACTTATAGAAGAAAAAAGAAAAAAAGCTCAAAAAGATAAAGCACGTGGTAGAGGGAAAAAAAAATCGGGTCAAGTCAAAGCAAAAGAAACAAAGCTAGAAAAAAAGTCTGATTCAAGATCCTATTTTAGAATGTAATAGCCAATAAATATAATATAGTATAATGTATAGATGATATTTATTAGAAAATAAGCTGTGGAAGTATAATTCCACAGCTTATTCTTTATTTAGTACTACTATTAATTATATAATCAATATATTTAGCGGCATTTTTTTTATGCTTCGAAGTACAAATTATTCCTATATATAATGTACTATTATTTTTTGATTCTTTAAAATGTTTATTTAATCCGTCAACTGCAAGACCGCATTTCATATTACAAAATTTACCATCAAAAGTATCAACTTCTTTAGAAGAGACAATATGCTTTTTTAATGAGCTGTATTCTTTAGGTAGATTTGAACTTAAAACCTCATCAATATCACATAAAAATCCATTATTAGCCATTGAGCAAAAAGCATCTTTATCCATAATCACAATATCCATTGTTTTAGAATGAGACATTGTCATAGTTTTCATCTGCCCATTATAATTAATTTGGTACAGTGATTCAGTATCTTCAGTTGAATTTTTATTCTGCTTTGCTATATTTGAAGCATTTGTTTTTTTTGCATCTTTTGATAAACCATCAGTGATTTTGATTGAATTTTGTAACTCGATTGATTCGTTTGATTTTAGATCTGTTGTTTCTTTAAATTTCTTAGTAAAAAAATTGGTTGATGATTCATTAATGCTAATATTCATTGGTGCCACATATAAAGCAGGTGTTTTCTTTGTTAAAAAATTGCTAATTAAATTGAAAACGACTATAATTATAAAAATTACAACTGCTATATGTATTTTATAATAGTCCCAAATATAGGAACACTTTTTTTTGAAATCTTTTGACATTATATTTCCTCCCTTGAATTTCAATAAAAATATTATAATCCATAAAATAGTATCATATCAAGAAGAACATAAAATGATAGTGTAAAATATCTTGTGTAAATAAAATTAATCATAGAAAAAGGAACGAACTTCGTTTAAGATTTTAAGTGACCAAACAAAAAAACTTAAAGGAGTGAAATTCGTCCCTATGACTAATATTAGCACAAATTTAATGTCTGCTCTACTTAATAATGAATCTATTGATGAAGTTTTTCGTTCTGAACTTGAAAACGCTGTAAACGAAGTGCTATCAACGGAGCTTACAGCTTTCCTCAATTACGA